>CALVHP010000126.1 GCA_944328405.1 uncultured Clostridia bacterium | reverse complement strand
GCCCCGCCGAAGTGCAGGGCAGCGCCGGGCAGACCTTCACCGTTCCCGCCCTCGTGCTGCTGCGCGCGGTGAAAGAGGACGAGCTCGACCTGTGCGACACGCGCACGAACACGCGCCTGACCCACCGCGGCGCGGTGCTGGCGGACATGCTGCTCGACTTTTCGTTTTTGGAAGAGCTGTGGAAGGACGAGGCGTTCGCGGGCGAAGTGTATGTTTCCGAATACATCTACGCCATGTACCGCCCCGCCTTCGACGAGCTGTTCCAAGGCAGCAGGCGCGTCCACGTCTACGACCGCATCCCCAAAGCGTTCAAAGAGGCGCAGAAAGCGGCCAAATGAGGGCGTGAGGCCCTCATTTTTTATCGGCCGGCCTTGACGGCCGGCGCCCGTTCGGGCGCGATCGGCAGAATGTATGCAGGCCCGGTCGGCCGGTTCCGCGCGGGGCGGCAGGGCTGCCCCCGGTGTGGGCGGAAAAACAATGGGAGGTACAGAGCCATGGGGTATGCCGAACGGTTTGCGGGCTTGCCGCTCAAAGACGAGCCCTTGATCCTGGGCATCGAAAGTTCGTGCGACGAGACGGCCGCAGCCGTCATCCGCGGGCGCCGGCTGCTCTCCGACGCGGTGATCTCGTCGGCGGCGGTGCAGGCCGAATACGGCGGCGTCGTGCCGGAGATCGCCTCCCGCGCGCACACCGACGCCATCGGGGCGGCGGTGGAGCGCGCCGTCGCGGAGGCGGGCGTCGCCCCCGCCGACCTCGACGCGGTCGCGGTCACCTACGGCGCGGGCCTTTTGGGCGCGCTGCTGGTCGGGCTTTCCTTCGCCAAATCGTACGCCTACGCGCTGGGGGTGCCGCTCATCGCGGTCGACCACATCCGCGGCCACATGGCGGCGGCGTATCTGGCCGATCCCTCGCTCGAGCCGCCCTTCATCACCCTTCTGGCCAGCGGCGGGCATACGGCCGTCCTGTATACCGAAAGCTACACCGCGTTCGAGATCCTCGGCTCCACCCGGGACGACGCCGCGGGCGAGGCCTTCGACAAGGCCGCGCGCGTTTTGGGCCTGCCGTACCCCGGCGGGCCGAGCGTGGAGAAGCTGGCGCGGGAAGGGACGCCCTGCGTGCCGCTGCCGAAGATGTTCGCGGGCGCCGGGTACGACTTTTCGTACAGCGGCCTGAAAACGGCGGTCGTCAACTACTGCCACACCAAAGAGCAGAAGGGCGAGCCGTACAGCCGCGCCGACGTGGCCGCGTCCTTCCAGTGCGCCGCGTGCGACGTGCTCGCCGAGCGCGCCGCCGCCGCCGCCCGGGCAAAGAACTGCCGCACCGTCGCCGCGGGCGGCGGGGTCATCGCCAACGGATACCTGCGCCGAAAACTGGCGGACGTCTGCGAAAAAGCGGGCCTGCGCCTCGTCCTTCCCGAAAAAAAATACTGCACCGACAACGCCGCCATGATCGCCGCGGAGGGGCTGGTGCAGTACCGCGCGCGCCGGTTCGCCGACCTTTCCGTCAACGCCTGCGCGCACATCCCTTTGGGGAAGAAGGGGAAACAATAAAAGAACGGAAACAGCCCCCGGGGCGCCGCAGCTGCGGCGTCCCGGGGGCGTTTTTTTGATTCAGTTGCCCGAAGGCGGGGCCTGGTTTTTCAGGTACGCGGCGATCTGCTGCGCCTCGCCGTAGGTGACGAGCGCGCTGCGGGCGTGTACGGCGCGGGGAGAGGTGTCCCGCCGGTACAGCAGTTCTCCCGGAGAGAAGAGTTCGGTGTCGCTGTCTTCGCGCAGAATGAGGCGGGCAAGAGAGGGATCGTACAGGCGGAACACGACCCGCGCCCGCATTTCGGCCAGAAATTCCGGCGTGACGTCGTGCGGAAGAAATGCCGCGATGAGGGAGATCCCAAACGCGCCGCCCTGCGCGGCGATGCCCTGCAAACGGAGGGAGGACGGCCCTTCTTCCGGCGTGCACCGGTCGACGACGACGGCGATGTCCGGCAGGGGCGGTTCGCCTTCCGGCCGCGCGGCATTGTAGCTTGCAAGGTTGAGGACGCCGCGCCGGTCAAACAGCTTTTTCCGCCGTTCGATCTCGCCGTAAACGTCAGCGATTAGTTTTTCCGCCGCCGTTTTGGTCGTTGCGACGCCGCCGAACAGGTGCGGCAGCTTGGCAAAGCAGCCGAGTTCGAGTCCGCCGATGTCGACGAGGGCAAAACGCAGCTGCCCCGGGGCGTAGCGGCAGGCCGCGTCGGCCACCAGCGCGCGCAGAAAGTTGCTCTTGCCCGTTCCCGCCGCCCCCGTGACCAGCCAGGTCGGGCAGCGGCGCAGATCGCCGACCGCGGTCCCTCCGCGGTCCGCCATGCCCACCGCCATAAGACGGGATTTATCGTCGGAGGAAAGAGGGCTGCCGTAATAAAAGGCGGCCAGGCGCACGGCGGCGGGCGGGGGCAGGCGCGGCCGTTCCGGTGCCGCGCCGCCTTCGCCTTCCGGCTGGAAGATCAGCGTTTTGTCGGAGACGGGAGCCTGCGCCCTCTCGCAGGAGAGCATCGATAAGGTACGGAAAAGCAGGTCGCCCCGGCCCAGCAGCGTTTCGGCGCCGTTTTCGTCGAGGAAACAGCGCGATTCGGCCGTGCCCGGCTGCCGGAAGCAGATGCGCCCGGGCAGGTTGGCTTTGAGCAGGGGAGACAATTGGCGGGAAGAGGCGTACCGCGTGGCGGCGAGGATAAAGATGCCGGCGGGCCGCCCGTGCTGGCAGAGGTGGAGAAGGCTCGCTTCAATGGCGTCCTTGTACGGTCGTCTGAAATCGCCGATCTCGTCGACCAGGATGACGATCCAGGGCCAGCGGTCCTCGGCGGGTACGGCGGCATTGTATTCGCGGAAGGTGAACGGGCCGCGCCTTTTCGAGGCGTGCGCGCGGAGTTGGTTGAAGCGCTTCTCCATCGTATTTTCGGCCTCGCGCAGCGCTTCGGCGGCCGTCCGCGGGGTAAAGACCGGGCGGCGGTACAGCAGGTGCGGCAGTCCTTCGAACCCGTTGAAGGTGTTGCCATCCTCCACGAGCAGCAGCCGCAGCGCTTCGGGCGGATGGCGCGCGGTCAGCCAGGCCGCCGCCGCGGCGAGGAAGTCTTTGCTTTCCTGCGCGTCCGCCGCGCCGATCAGCCAGTGCGGCGTTTTGTCGAGGTCGCCGAAGAAAAGCTCTCCTCCCACGCCTCGCCCGATGGGGAAGCGCAGCGGGGGATCGGTCTCCTTCTGCGTGCGGAGCAGAGGAGCCTTTTCGCCGGTCTTTTGTTCAAAATGCAGAAAATCCCGGAGCGAAACGGCCTGCCGGTCGGGGCGCGGCACGTCGATAAACAGGGATCCCGAAAGCGCGTCCCGTCCGAAATACAGGTTCGGGCAGCCGACCGCGAGGCCGATATCTTTTGTGCGGCGGGTGATTTTATCCGGATCGGCGTTGGGCGGCAGCTTCAGAAGAAAGCGGTAAACGGCGTCTCCGCCCTGCGCGCCGGCGACGGCCGCATTCGTGCCGCACTGCTGCAATGCGTCAGACAGCTTGGCCCACAGGCGCAAAAGAACGTCCGAATTCGATTCGGCAACGAGGCCGCGCAGAAAATCGTCGAGATTGGCGGCGTCAGCCGCGCCGCGCGCGGCCCGGGCGGGCGCTCTTCTTTCGGTGGCCTGCGGAAAAAGGGGCCGCAGCGCCGCGACGAGGTCGGCCGCGGTGTCGATGACGATGTTGTGGCTGTCGAACAGCTTCCGCAGCCGCTCTTCGTTCAAGACGAAATAGGTATGGTCCGGCCCGGAACGGAAGGGGTTTTTTCCGCGGTTTTTGTTGCTGTAGTCGGCGATCTCGTCGATGAACTGGTCGGGGCGTTTGCCGGCCGGGCAGAAGCCGTACACGGGCGGAAATTGGTCGGCCGCTTCCAGCAGCATGCAGATCTCTTCCAGCGTGGCGCGGTGCGCGAAGTATTGCCGCGTAAAAAAGCACACGACGGCCAGGCAGCGCTTGTCCTGCGTGCGGTTGAGGAAAAACTGCCGCCAGTCGGCGAAGTTTTTGCCGAACGCCGCTTCCGAATCCTTGCTTTCGTAGGTCACGGCGTTGATGTTCCGGCGGCGCAGCTCCGCGCAGAACTCGTTCACGTTCTCTTCGTCTTCGCCCGTAAAACTGACGAATATGTACGGCTTGTTGGCGTTCCCCGCAGATTCCATCGCCGTCCTCCCCTTCGTTTTTGCACGAACAGTATACGCATTTTGTCGCTTTTTGTCAATGAAAAGATAACATGTTTTTCAGCCGCCCGTGCCCGCTGCGCGCGGATACGCGCGGCCGCTTTTTTTGCCCGCCGAAAAAACGGGGATGTTGCCGCCCGCGGGGAATAAAAACGCGGGACCGGGGCCATAATGGGGCGCAAATGCCCCGCGCAAGGGGCGGGGAGGCACAGGATGGAGAGAGCAGACAGGCGCGGCCGTGCCGCGCGGGCGTTTCGGCGGTGTCTGGCCGCCGCCGCGGCGGTCGCGGCGGCGCTGGCGCTGCTGGTCTTGCCGCAGCTTGCGGACCGCGCGCCTTTGTTTACGGGGGCGGAAACGTATACCTTTTATGCGGGCAGCTGCAGTTCCAACGCGCAGATCCTGCAGTCGGACGGCGGCGGGGCGGCCGCGCTCAAGCGGCGCATCGCCGGCCTCACGGGCGAAAGCGCGCGCTATGCGAGCGCGGAAGAGGCCTTCGCGCAGGTCGGGCGCCTGGGCGGGCGGCTGCGCCATACCGAGAGCGCGGGCGGGGTCGATAACTATTACTATTATTCGCCGCGGCTGGGCGGGGGCGTCGCGCTCTTCGGAACGCAGATCAACCTGCACGTGGCGGTGCGCGGCGCGGGCGCGGCGGTCGGCTCGCCCCTCATCTTCGGCGGGTACTGAGCGCCGCGCGCCCTTCCCGAAAAAATTTTTCCGTGCCGAGGTATAAAGCCGCGCCGACGGGCAATAATCAGGGCACCGAAAATTTCTGGAGGATCTGATCATGAAAAAGAAGCAAGAGGAACGCGCAGAAGAGGTTGTGACCGTCAAGCGCAAGCGCATGTATGCCGTACTCGTGGCGGCGTGCGCGCTGATCCTGGCGGCGGCCGTCGTGCTGACGATCGCCTTCACGGTCGGCGGGAACGACCCGATCAACGACCCCGTCATCGAAACCCCGGACGACGGAAACAACGGGGAAGAGCCGGAAGAACCGTCCGGCGGCGATGACGACGAGGACGACGAGCCAACGGCGGGCGAAACGGTGCTTTCGCTGCCCGTGGCCGATGTGTCGGTGGGTACGTCGTACGAATTCTGGTACAATTCCACGCTCAACCGCTATTCGCTGCATACGGGCGTCGACTTTTCCGCCGCGGCGGGCACGTCGGTGACGGCGGCCGCCGCCGGCACGATCGAGAGCATCACCGACAACATCCTCGAAGGCGGGAAGATCGTCATCGACCACGGCGACGGGCTGAAAACGGTGTACGCTTCCATCGAGGTGAACGCGCAGCTGCGCGAGGGCGACACCGTTGCCAAGGGCGACGCGCTCGGCACCGTTTCGGCCGAAGTCGACACGATGGGCAACGAGTACAACGAGGGCGCGCATCTGCACTTCGAAGTGCACAAGGACGGCGCGGCCGTCGATCCCAACGAATACCTCGACCTCGACGAAAAATAAACGCATGGATATAGACGCACGCGCGGGCTGTCTGGCGGCGGCGCGGCGGCGGGTTGCGGCCCGCCGCCGCGCCGCTTTGCTTTCGCGGGGCAAAATTCTTGGGCGCACGCGCGCGCGGAGGCGAAAAAGAGTTGTAAAAACCGGGTTTTGTATGCTAAAATAGGGTGGAAATCCAAATCGTGGGCGCGGAGGGGCGATGATGCACGAAGGTCACCGGAACAGGATGCGCGAAAAGCTCTTTTCTTCCGAAGAGGCGCTGACCGACTGCGAGCTGCTCGAAATGTTCCTGTATGCGAGCATCGGGCGCAAAAATACCAATCCGACGGCGCACCGCCTGCTCGACGCGTTCGGCGATCTGACCGGCGTGTTCGCCGCAACGCCGCGCATGCTCATGTCCGTCGAGGGGGTCGGTCCCGAAACGGCGGAACACATCTGCGTGTCCGGCAGGCTGCTGCGGCGGCTGACGGACGAGGCGCAGGGGCGGGTGCGGCTGTACAATTTCGCCGAGCTGAAGCAATTCGTCGTGGCGCGGTTTGCGCCGTGCCGGACCGAAAAGCTGGAGTTTTATATGACGGACCGCAGCGGCGGCCTGCTCTACACGCACACGGTGTGCGACGTGCACGAAGACCGCGTCGGCGCGGAATTTACGGCCATCGCCTCGGTAATCGCGGGCGTGAAGCCCGCCAACGTGATCGCCGCGCACAACCACCCGAGCGGGAACGTCGAACCGTCTGCCGGGGACGACGCGGCCGCCGCCGAATTGCAGAAACTGTGCGCCGGGCTCGGCGCGCGCCTGTGCGACTGCGTCGTCGTTTCGGGCGAGGAAGTTTACAGTTATTACTATAGCGGACGGCTGGACGCGCTGCTGCGGCGCGCCTGAGCCGGCCAAAGAGAGGGATTTTATGGAAACCAAAGACCGCCCGGTGCGCACCCGTTTTGCGCCCAGCCCCACGGGGTACATGCACATCGGCAACCTGCGCACGGCGCTGTACGGCTATCTGTTCGCCAAAAAAGAAGGCGGAAAGTTCGTGTTGCGCCTGGAAGACACTGACGCCAAGCGCTATGTGGCGGACGCGGTGCAGATCATCTACGACACCCTGCGCGACGCGGGCATCGCCTACGACGAGGGTCCCGATGTGGGCGGGCCGTGCGGGCCGTATGTGCAGAGCGAGCGCGCCGCCATCTATAAACAATACGCCGAAGAGCTGGTGCGCCGCGGCGGGGCGTATTACTGCTTCTGCGACAAAGAGCGCCTCGAATCGCTCAAAGACGAAAACGGCGTGGGGCGGTACGACAAGCACTGCCTGCGCCTTTCCGAAGAGGAGGTGCGGGAAAAACTCGCCGCGGGCGTGCCCTACGTCATCCGCCAGAACGTGCCCGAAACGGGCAGCGGCAGCTACGAAGACCTCGTGTACGGCACCGTCACCGTCGACTTCAAGGACATCGAAGACGGCGTGCTGCTCAAAAGCGACGGCATGCCGACCTACAACTTCGCCAACGTGGTAGACGACCACCTGATGGGCATCACGCACGTCATCCGCGGCAGCGAATACCTCTCTTCCACCCCCAAATACAACCTGATGTACGACGCGTTCGGCTGGGAACGGCCGCAGTACGTGCATCTGCCGCCCATCATGAAGAACGCGCACGAAAAGCTGTCCAAGCGCAACGGCGACGCCAGCTACCAGGACCTCGTCGAAAAGGGGTACGTCAGAGAGGCGATCGTCAACTACATCGCGCTGCTGGGCTGGAGCCCCAAGGACAACCGCGAAAAGATGACCCTGCGCGAACTGGAAGAGAGCTTCTCGCTCGCGGGCATCAACAAGTCGCCCGCCATCTTCGACGAGCCCAAGCTGCGCTGGCTTTCGGGCGAGTACATCAAGGAGATGGACGACGAAGAGTTCGCGCGGCGCGCCCGGCCCTTCCTGCAACAGAGCAAGGCGTACGGAAAATACGACGAAGCCAAGCTGCTGCGCCTCCTCAAAACGCGGGTCGAGATCTTCAGCGAGATCCCCGCAAAGATCGACTTCCTCGAAGAATACGGCCCGATCGACCCCGCCCTGTACTTTAACAAAAAGATGAAGTCGGACGCGGAAGTGGCCGAAACGGTGCTCCCTCTGGCGGAAGAATGCCTCAAAAAGGTGGAGACCTTTGAAAACGCGGCCGTCTATGCGGCGCTGGTGGCGCTGGCGCAGGAACGCGGGATGAAGAACGGGCAGGTGCTCTGGTGCGTGCGCATCGCGCTCACGGGGCGCGAAAACACGCCCGGCGGCGCGAGCGAAATGGCCGAACTTCTGGGCCGCGAGCGGACGCTCGCGCGGCTGCAAGAAGCCCTCTCGCAGTTGCAGAAGGCATGAACGCCCGCCCGCAGCCGGACAAAGCTCCGCGCGAAAAACTGACGGCCGAACGGATGATCCTCATCGTGCGCGTGCTGCTCCTGGCAGTGCTCGTGGTGATGGGCTGCATCATCTGCGCCTCGGCGTTCGACGGCGCGGCGCCGTTCAGGCTGGCGCCGTACCTCTCCATCGCCGCGGCGGCCGTGCTCGTGCTTTCGGCCGGGTGCAAGATCTTCCCGCTCCCGTACCGCAGGCGCATCGGCTGGTACGTGGTCGATTCGGTCTTTCTGGTGGCGTACAGCGTCTTTTCGGGCGTGACGTACTGCTACGTCGTGTATGCGCTGGTGCTTTCGGATTTTTACCTTTCTTCGCCCTCGCTGCGCGATTCGGCCATCTATTTCGGCGCCAATTTCGGCCTGTACACGGCGTGGTATATCGTAATCTCGGTCATCAACAACGCCATCGCGTCGGCATTCGTCATTTCTTCGCAGTATTTCGTGGCGCTCATCGTGCTGCTTCTGCACTTTGCGATGTTCAATTTTGCGATGACCGTATGGCGGAAAAACAGGCAGATCGAACAGAACATGGCCGACCTCGAAGCCAGCCGCAACGAACTGCTGCACGCCTACGACAAGCTGGAAGAAGCCACGCTGCTCGAAGAGCGCAACCGCATCGCCAAAGAGATCCACGACACGGCGGGGCACTCGCTCACCACCGTGATCATGCAGACGGAGGCGGCGCGGCTGGCCATCGACCGCGACCGCGACGAGGCCGTGCGCTGCATTTCGGCGGCGAACATCCAGGCCAAAAACTGCCTGGAAGAGCTGCGCCTTTCGGTGCATCTGCTTTCGGGCAAGCGCGAAAACGTGACCTTCAAAGAATACCTCGAAAACATCCTCGAAGAGACCAGTTCCGGCACCTACCTGACCGTGCGCAGCAGGATCGACGACGTCGAGCTGACCGACGAGGCCGAGCGCTTCATCGCCAACACCCTGCGCGAGGGGCTGGCCAACGGCATCCGCCACGGCGGCGGCACCGCCTTCCTGTTTGAGCTGGAAGACCGCGGCAGCTTCGTGGAATTTCTGCTCTCCGACAACGGCAAGGGCACGGACATGAAGACTTTCAAAGAGGGTTTCGGGCTGTCCGGCATGCGCGTCAAGGCCGAATCGATGGGCGGCATGGTGCACTTTTCTTCGGAAGAAGGGGAGGGCTTCGAGATCCGCCTCAGCCTGCCGGCGAGCGTCAAAAAGGCGCGCTCCGCCCGTCCGAAGGCGGGCGAAGAGCGTCTGGCCCCGTCCGCGGGGCAGGCGCCGGGCGCGGAGCCCGGCGGTGCGGATACAGCGCCCGCGGAGGGCGGAACGAATACAGACGGAGGGAGAGACCCGCTATGAAGATCAAAGTCATGATCGTGGACGACCAGGTCATCCTCTCGGAGGGGATCCGCAGCGTCGTTTCCTCGTCCGACAAGCTGGAAGTGATCGCCGTGGCGCACGGCGGGCGCGAGGCGCTCGAAGAGATGGAAAAACAGGTGCCCGACGTGGTGCTGCTCGACATCCGCATGCCCGACATGAACGGCGTGGTCACCACGGGGGAGATCAAAAAGCGCTACCCGCAGGTCAAAGTGCTCATCCTCACCACCTTTGACGACAGCGACTACATCCTCAGCGCCCTCAACAACGGCGCCTGCGGGTATCTGCTCAAGGACATTTCCGCCCCCGCCCTCATCGACGCCATCGTCAACGCCTACGAGGGGGATACCATCCTGCCCGCCAAGATCGCCAAAAAGATCGCCGACTCGGCCAAGCTGGTCACATCCGACCGCGAGTTGCGCCTGCGGCGCGCCTTCGGCTTTTCCGACCGCGAAGTGGAGATCGCCGTCATGCTCTACGAGGGGTTCAACAACCGCCAGATCGCCTCGGCGCTCAACCTCTCCGACGGCACGGCGCGCAATTACATCAGCGCCATTTATCTGAAACTCGGTTGCGACGGCCGCGCCGCCGCCATCGAAAAGATGAAGGAAACGCTCGGGGGCTGAACGCCGCCGCAACACGGAATGCAAAACCGCCCCGGTGCGGGGCGGAGAGGAAGAGATCTATGGAAAGTCAGGGAGCCAAAGGCCTGCCGGACATCTGCCCGATGTGCGGCGGCACGCTGCAATTGTCCGAAGGCGGCGGGCGCGCTTCCTGCCCTTACTGCGGGCGCGTCTACCACGCCGGGCGGGAAGCGGGCGGGCTCGGCGGCGTGCTGGAAGGGCTGAAACGCCGCGCGGGGATCGTAGCCGCCAACCACGGCCTCACGGCGGCGGGCGCCGCGTCCGACAGTTTTGAGGGCGACCTGCGCGAAGCGGAACGCCGCTTTGCGGTCTGTGCCGAAACCAGAAACGGATGCGCCGTCTCCTGCCGCGCGCGCGTCGGCGGAGAGCAGCTGCGCGCCGCCGGGGTGGCGGAGGTCGGCAAAAAGGCCGCGTACGCGGATCCGCTGCTGGGCAGGATCTCTTTCGCTCCCGAAGTTGCCGTCATCGGCAAAAAGGCGTTCGCCCGCTGCGGGCAGCTGACGGCCGTCCGGCTGGAAGGGGTCCGCTCGCTCGGCGCGCGCGCCTTTGCCGGGTGTTCCGCTTTGCGCGAAGTGACCATCGCGCGGCATATCCCGCAGGCGGGGCGCAAGGCGTTTGCCAAATGCGGCAGCGTCGCGCGCGTGTTTCTGCCGCGCAGCATGGAGCCGCAGATCGGCCGCCTGTTCGGGCGGCTGGCAAAACTGCGCATCGAATTCGTGTTTTTCGGCGAATGACGCGCCCGCGCGGGCATCCGCTTTGTCCCGCCGCGTTTTGCCGGGCGGAAGGCCCGGCCGCGCGTTCGCCATATCGCAGAATAACAGAGGCCCGGCAAATGCCGGGCCTCTGCCTTTGCCGGCGGCGGAGCGCGGAAAACGGGCGGCAGGCTCGGGGCGGGTTCAGGCGTGGTAGGCCAGATAATATTCGCGCACGCGCGAGCGGATCCCTATCAAAGTCGGCGTATTTGTGTTTCAGTTCTTCCGTCGGGCAGCCCGCATACACGTCTTCCACAAATTCGCGTTCCTCCGCGGGGAGGGTGGAAAGGAAATCCTTGCGTTCGAGCGCGGCGGCGGGCGAGGGGCCTTCCGTGCGGCGGAAGTGCAGAAAGAGGGCGGCCCCGTCGGCGCGGATGCGCCGGTCGAGGGAAGCGTTGTAGCGCTCGCACCGGCGGCTGCGCCGCTCGCGGTCGCATTCGATCTTCAAAAACAGCCTGACGCACCGCTTCGTGTACGGCCGGAAGTCGTCCGCCGGCCCGGCCGTGCGGATGGCGTGCAGCAGGGCGTACAGTGCGGTGGAATAGGCGTCGTCGCGGCGCATGGGCGGGCGGAGAGACGCCGTATATTCCCGCAGCCAGTCCGCATGCCGGAGGCAGATGTCGTTTTCGGTACATTTGCGCATCGCGGTCTCACTCCATCATGGCACTGAGGCGGTTCTTTTTTGCCCGCCTGGGCGTGGCGGGGAACTCGGCCGCCGATTCGTAGCGCAGTTCGCAGG
>CALVHP010000125.1 GCA_944328405.1 uncultured Clostridia bacterium | reverse complement strand
CGTTTCGGCGCGGAGGCGGGTTGTCCGGTCTCCGCCGCGGTGCTTTCCGCCCCGTTCTGCGGGGCTGCGGGCGCGTTTTGCGCGCCTTCGTCCGTGCCGGCGGGCCGGGCCGCTCTGCGCCGCCGGCTGCCCGGCAGGTCGGCGGGCGGCTTTTCCCACGCGTCCGGTTCGGCGCGTTCCAGGGGCGGGGCGATGGCGTTTGCGCCGTATTCGCGGCAGAACGCGGCGTACAATTCGCGGTACGCCGCCCCCGCGCGGTATTTGTCGGCAAAGGCGCGGCTGGTCTCTTCGTCCGAAAGGGCCGCAAACACCCGCGAATAGGAGCGGCGGTTGAACCAGCGCAGCGCGCCGGACGCGGGGCCGAAGTAGCACACCCGCCCGCCGCGGCCCAAAAACAGCACGCGGTCGCACTTGTCGAGGTTGTCCATCGCGTGCGTCACCGCGACGATGGTGCGCCCCTTTTTGGAAAGCTCCTTCAAAAGTTCCATCATCTCCATGTCCAGATCGGGGGAAAGCCCGCTGGTCGGCTCGTCGAGGAAGATGACTTTGGGGTCAGACAGCAGTTCCATGGCGATGGAAGCGCGCTTGCGCTGCCCGCCGGAAAGGGAAGAGACGCGCAGGTGTTCCTTGCCCGTCAGGCGCACGTCGGCGAGGGCCTGCTTTACGCGGGCCGAAAGCTCCTCGCGCGAAAGGTCGGCGCGCACGCGCAGCTGCGCCGTATACAGCAGGGCGCGTTCGAGGGTCAGATCGTCGTGCAGAATGTCTCGCTGGGGCACATAGCCGATGATCGCCTTATAGGTGTTGATGTTCTCGTAATAGTCGTTGGAATCGTAGTAGATCTTGCCGCCGGTGGCGGGGCGCATGCCGTTGATGCAGTCGAGCAAAGTCGATTTGCCCGCGCCGCTCCCGCCGACGATGGCGACAAATTCGCCCGCCTCGATGCGGAACGAGGCGTCCGTCACCAAAGAGACCTTTCCGCGGCTGGCGCGGTCGGAGACCTGCCAGCTCACGGAGGCCGCGTCGATGCGGATGCCGCCCGCGGCGGTCGAATACAGCAGCCGCTGGCGGAAGTAGATGTACGCCGCCGAGGGGATGGAAATGCGGTCGTAATCGGCAAGTTTGCGCCGCTTGACGCGGCGGTTGTTCACATAGGTCCCGCCCAGGCTGTGCGCGTCCTCGATGAAGCAGTTTTCTCCGTCAAACACGATAAAAAAGTGCTTCTCCGACACGAGCGGGTTGTCCACGCGGATGTCGCACCCCTCCGCCCGGCCGACGGTGGTGACCGTCTTGCGGGTCAGGTCGAACCCCGAACCCGAGTGCCGCCGCTCGATCTGCCGCACGGCGGAAATGCGCGCCAGTTCGCCCTTCTTTTCGTCCGCGCGGCGGAAGGTGATGTCGCCGTCGAACTTCACGACGGGGCGGCGGAACCGCTTCCCGCCGATCAGGGTGCGGCATTTGGCGTCGGCGTCGGCGCAGTCTTCGGCGTACCAGGCGCCGTCTTTGTAAAACAGGCGCGTCTGCACGGGCAGTACGCCCGCCGCCTTGACGGGGATGTCCGCCGAGCGCTTGGCGCCGATCGTAACTTCGGTGCGCTCTTCGGTGTCGAAAAAGCGGAACAGGTCGCCTTCTGTAATTTTTAAGATCAGGTTTTTCAAGCGCGCCCTCCGCGGCAGATATCTTTCCCATTATAGCACAGCCCGCCGCGTCCGCGCAACGGATTTGCGCCCGCCGCGCCGCCGCCATTTTTCCGCGGGAGCTTGACAGCTGTGTTTTTTCATATTATAATGCAGAAGGAATGAAAAAGCGCGATAAGGAGGAAACCGATGCTGTTTTTGGAAGAGCTGACCAAGCAGTACGGCGACGTGCCCGCCCTGCGCGGCGTGACGCTGCGCTTCGGCGCGGGGTTTACCGCCGTGACCGGCCGTTCTGGCAGCGGAAAGTCGACCCTGCTCAAGGCGGCGGGGCTGATGATCCCCGCCGAAGGCCGTATCCTGTTCCGCGGAAAGGAAGTTTCCGGCCTTTCCGAGCGCGAAAAGGACGGCCTGCGCAACCGCGAGATCGGGTTCGTGTTTCAGGATTATTCCCTCGAACCCGCCTATACGGTGCGCGAAAACGTCGAACTGCCGCTGCTCTTAGCGGGCGTAAAGCGGCGCGAGCGCCGCGCCCGCGCCGACGAATGCCTGGCGTTCGTCGGGCTGGAACACAAGGCCGACAAGCGCGCGGGGCAGCTGTCGGGCGGGGAACAGCAGCGCGTCGCGGTGGCGCGCGCCGTCGCCAACCGCCCGGGCATCCTGCTCGCGGACGAGCCGTGCGGCAATCTCGACCGCGAAAACGGCAAAAATCTCATCGGCTTGTTCAAACGCCTTGCCGCCGAGGGCGTCTGCGTGGTGATGGTCACGCACAACGCCGAAGACGCCGCCGAGGCAGACCGCATCGTCACCCTTTCCGACGGGCAGGTGCTTTCCGACACCGCCGCTTCGGGCCGGGCGGCGCAGGGGGCCGCCGCGGAAGGGCGCCTTTTTGCGGAACCGGAAGAGGACGGACGCGATGGCTGATTTATTCCTGCTGGCGCTGCGCCGCAGCGCGAAGAGCCTTTGGGTGGCGGCGCTCTTTTCGCTTTTGTTTTCGCTCGTCTTTCTGCTGCTGTACGCGGCGGACGACGTGCTCGAAGGCGTGTACGGCGAGGTGGTCGACGGCAGCGGGCAGACTTCCTTCACCTTTACCCTGAAAACGCAGGACGTACAGCGGTTTTCGGGCACGCCGCTGTTGGCGTATTCGGTGGAAGAGGGGCGAGACTGGAACGTGGAGATCGCCGCGAACGGCCGCAGCCTGGTGCTTCCGCAGCCGCTGCGCGGCATTTCCGTCGCCTTTGCCGACGCCGCGTTCGATGCCGCCTGCCCCGACGCGTTTGCCGCCGGGCGCGGGTTCGGCGGCGGGACCGAAGGCGACATCTGGCTCAGCGCCGAGGCCGCCGTTTGGCTGTTTTCGGAAGAAGAGCTGCCCATCGGCACGGAGTTGGTCTGGTCGGCCGCAGACCTCGCGCGGGCGCCGGGGCAGCGCGTCTCGGTCGGCGGGGCGGAGTACGCGGTGGCGGGGGTGTTTTCCCCGGCGTTTGCCCGGCGGATCGGCGCTGCCGCGCCGACCTTCGCGGTTTTGGGCGGGCAGGCGGAAAGCTACTATGCCGCGGTGCCCGCAGAGGGCGCGCGGGCGGTGTTTTCGCTGCTGCAGGAGGGCGAATATGCCGACGACGACGGCGCCGTGCGGCTGGTGCGCGGGTTCGGGCTGCTCTCGGCGGGCGTTTCGGCGGTCGCCGTGCTGGGCTGTGCCTTCGCCGTGCTGCTGGCGGTCCGGCTGTTCGGGGCGTATTTCGTCTCCAAAGAGCGGCAGAACGCCGTGCTGCGGCTGTGCGGGGCGCACCGCAGCGGCGTGTTTTGGCTCAACTGGCTGGTGCTCGCGGCGGCGGGCGCGCTTTCCCTGGCGGTGTCGGTGCCGCTGTTCTATGCCTGGCGGGCGATCGTCGAGGCGCTCTCTTCGGCCATCATGGGCATGCAGTTCGGCGCGCCGCCCCCGCTGGCGGCCTACCTCGGCGCAGGGTTTGCCGTCTACCTGGCCGCCGCCGCGGCGGTGTGCGCCGTGCGCGCGTTTTCGGCCCGCGTAGGGCGGGAGGTGCGGCTGTGAGGGCGCGCGGATGTTTTGTTCTGGCGCTGCGCAACCTGCGGCGCCGGCCGGCGCTCGCGCTTTCGCTGGCGCTGCTGTACTTTCTGACCTGCTTTTTCGTGAGCGTGTGTTTTCTCTTTTCGGCGGCGGGCACGGCGGGCGCGGAATCGCTCCTGAACGAGGACCCGCGTTCCAACTATGCGGGCGCGGCGTTCGTCGGCTCGGCGGAAAAATGGGGCGCGGACTATCCCGAACTGCCCGGCGCCGCGGCGCTCGACGCGCTGCTTACCGCCGTTTCGGAGACGGAAGGGGTCGATGAAGCCGCTCTGACGGGCAGCTGTTCTTTCCTCGGCGCGTACACCCTCACCGGGGACGATGTGTCTTATACCCGGGAATGGGGCACCATGACGGTGCTGGCCACGCCCGGCGGCGCGCTGCCGCAGACGCATACCGGATACCTCGCGCGCGGCGGCGGCGCGGTGCTGTACGGGCGCGCGCCCGAGGGCGGGGCTTCCCTGCCCGAAGTGCTCGTATCGCAGACCTTTGCGCGCGAAAACGGCTTCGACAACGCGGCAGACATCGTCGGCTATACGCTGTCCGCGCCCACGCTGCTCGAGATGATCGTCTCCGTGAGCGCGGACGACGCGCCCGAAGGGGAAGAGGACTCGGGCGGTCTGCAGATCGGAGGGGAAGAGGGCTCCGGCGGCGTGCAGATCGGATACGTCGAACACGATTTTCTGCCGCAGGCGCAGATCGTGGGCGTCGCGGCGGACGAGCTTAGTACCGCCGCGGGCGGGCCCGATTCGTTCGTCTGGGCCGACCTGGACGCGATCCGCACCAAAGACTTCTTTCTCTATGAACTGCGCGCCTACTGCGCCTATGCCGAAAAAGAGGCCGTGGCGGCGCGGCTGAACGCGTCCGTCGGGGAGAGTGCGGCGTTCGCCGCCTGCGAAGCTCCCTATGCCGTCGAGCGGTTCGGCGACATCGTCGAGTTCATCACGGCGGTGCTGGCGGTGGTGTTCGTGCTCTTTCTGGCGGCGGCGGTGCTGGCCGACGTCAGCGCGTCCGCCTTTCTGTACGGGAAGAAGCGCGCCTTCTGCCGCGCGGCGTTCGCCTGCGGGTATTCGCGCGGGGCGCTCGCCCGGACGGAATTCGTGCAGTCCGCCGTTTTATCGCTGGCGGGCGGGGCGCTCGCGCTGCCGCTGGCATACCTTGCGGCCCGGAGCGGGTTTTCACTGCTCGACGCGCTCGGGTACGGCGCGGCGGCCTTTTCTTTCCACGCGGCGGTGCTGCCCGTCGCGCTGGGCGTGCAGCTTCTGGCGGCGGGCGCCGCGGCTCTCGCCGTGCGCGCGGGGACCCGCCGGCTGTTCTGAGCGGGAATGCACGGCCCGGGGCGCGGAGCGTTGCCCCGGGCGGAAAAATGTGCTATAATCAAAGGCGGCCCTGCAAAGAGGGCCGCCTTTTGACGGGAGGGAAGGAACATGGACGAGGCTCCGAAAAGCATCCGCATCCGCGGCGCGCG
>CALVHP010000124.1 GCA_944328405.1 uncultured Clostridia bacterium | reverse complement strand
CTGGACGAGGCGACGGCGAGCGTCGATCTCGACAACGAACGGTACATTCAGGAGGCGATCACCGAACTTGTGCGGGGCAAAACCTTGCTCGTCATCGCGCACCGCTTAAACACCATCCGCGCGGCGGATAAGATCGTCGTCGTGTCCGAAGGCAGAGTCGCCGAACAGGGCACGCACGAACAGCTTCTGGCGCGGGGCGGCCTTTACAGTCGCTTCGTGCGCCTGCGCGCGCGGCAGCGTGCGGGCGGGTAAATGCGGGGGAACTTGTTTGCAGACAGCGCCGTGCGGGCGGACCTGACGGCCCGCCCGCACGGCGCGTTTGCGGCGGAAACGGAAAGGTTTGCGGCGGCGGGAGAGGATGGCCGCCGTGGGGCGGCGGATCTCTGCGGGGTTTTTTACAAAATGTGCAGGCGGGGCAAAATAAATTTACAAATGTTTGCGGGTGTGGTATAATAAGGGGGCGAAAAAATACGCGGAGGCGGAAATGCAGAGAGTTCGCGTCACGCTGCGGCTGGCGGCGGACGGGCAAGAAGAGATCCTGGAGGCGTCCGGCGAACTGGCGGCGGACGAGCGGGGGCGCACGGTACAGTTCGGCTCGGGCGAGGCGCGCTATGCCGTTTCCGTGGCGGAGACGGTGCGCATCGAGCGGCGGGGAGGGCTGTCGTACGCGCTGGAACTGGATCCGCTGGCGGAAACGGAAGCGATCCTCTCCACGCCCTACGGCTCGCTGCCGGCGCGGGTGCGCACGGCCGCCGTCGAGCGCGAGGAGCTGGAAAGCGGCCTGCGCGTCGCCGCGGAATACGATCTGATCCTGGGCGCGTATGTACAGCGCCGGAGCGTGGAATTCATGTTCGAAGGCGCGGACTGTTTGTTTTCGTAAATCGGGATAAGGAGGGAGTTTATGGAAATCGTTTACTGCGGCCATTCCTGTTTTCTGCTGAAAACGGAAGCAGGCACGCGCATCGTGACCGACCCGTATACGGGCGTCGGCTACGAGATGACGCCCGTCGCGGCGGATTACGTGACGTGCAGCCATTTTCATTTCGATCACGGTTACACCGAGGGCGTGCGGGGCGCGCGCGAGGTGATCGCGGGCGCGGGAGAATTTGTGCGCGGAGACGTGAAGATCGAGGGCTTTGCGGCCTTTCATGACGACGTCGGCGGCAAAAAGCGCGGGGCGGATACCGTCTACGTGTTCGAAGCGGACGGCCTGCGCGTGTGCCATATGGGAGACATCGGCGAGCCGTGCACGCCGGCGCTGGCGGAAAAACTCGGGAAGATCGACGTTCTTCTCGTTCCCGTCGGCGGAACGTATACGGTGGACGCGAAGGGCGCGCTGGAATACATCGGGGCGATCGCGCCGCAGGTCGCCGTGCCCATGCATTACCGCAGCCGCGGCTGCACGCTCGACATCGACCCCGTCGACGTGTTCGTGCGGGAGGCGGAAAAGACGCGGGAAGTCGTGTTCGCGCACGGCTCTTCGCTGCAGGGGGTCGGGCCGTACCGCGGCAAAATCGTCGTTTTGGAGAGAGTGAATCATGGATGAGGCAAAACTTTTGCGGGACTTTGAACCCGTATACGAGTATCTGGACGGGCACAACATATACGAAGTACGGAATCTGGCGCGCGCCTTCGGCATCAATTCGCCCACGTCGGAAAAGAAGCACGCGCTGATCGTGCGGCTGATCGGCGTGGCGTCCGGCATGGCGCCGCCCGAACAGCGCAGCAACAAGGGGGCGCGCGTCAAGGCGAGCGACGCGTCCGCCGAGCGCGTCGCCAAGGTGCGCTCGCTCATCGAAGAGTGCGCCGCGCAGCTCGTGTATCCGCCGGCCGGGGAGCCGCCCCGCCTCGAATTCCACGATGCGGATCCGGCGCGGCGCGGGTACGGCGAGCGGTGCCTGCTGGGCATGGTGGAGACCAACGGCCGCGGGCCCGCGTTTTTGCGCGCGGCGGACGGCTCTTCTTCCGAATCCGATCCCGTCATTTCCGAAAAAAAGGTGCGCGCATACCGCCTGCGGGACGGCGACCTGATCAGCGGCTATGTTTCCGCCGAAAAGGGCGGGCCGGCCGAAATGACGGAATTTAGCGCGGTCAACGGCGCGCAGCCGCTGTTCATCGAGCGCCCGCTGTTCGACGAACTGCCGGCCGTATACCCCGAAGAGCGCGTGCCGCTCGGGGCGGGGGGCAACGCGGCGCTGTGCGCGGCCGATTACCTGTGCCCCGTCGGCAAGGGGCAGCGCGCGATGATCTGCGGGCGGCCCGGCACGGGCAAATCGCTTTTGGTGCGCGAGGCGGCCGCGAGCGTGCAGAGGGCCATGCCCGAGGCGGAACTGCTCTTCATCCTGCCGGCCTTCCGGCCCGAAGAGGAGACCGAACTGCGCGAGATGTTCCCGCGGGCGGCGGTGCTCGCCTGCGCCTACGGGCGGCCGGCGGGCAACTTCGCCAGGAATGCGAAATTGCTCGCCGAACGGGCGAAGCGCGTGGCCGAGAGCGGCAGGGACGCCGTTTTGCTGGTCGATTCGCTCGACGCGCTGGCGCGCGTGTTCCGCGAAGCGCCCGCGCAGAACGCCGTTTACGAGTGCGAAAAGCTGTTTACGGTCGGGCGGCAGCTGCGGGGCGCCGGCTCCGTCACCGTGCTGGCGGTCGCGCCGGACGAGGCGGGGGAGATCGCGCAGGCCTGCGCCGGGGCGGCGAACGCGGTGCTGTACCTGGCGGAAGAGGCGGCCGCGCCGGGCGTGTATCCCGCCATCGATTTTTCCCGCTCGGCGACGCGGCGCGCGGAAACGCTGCTGCGCGAAGAGGAGAAGGCGTTTGCGCGCACCCTGCGCGAAACGCTGGCGGACGAAGGCGCGGCGGCGATGCTGCGGCGCGCGCAGGAAGGGCCGCAGAACTGAAAGGACGGGGGAGTCCCCGGACGAAGGAGAAAGGAACGTGAAATACTGGATCGGGATCGATTTCGGCGGCATGAGCGTGAAGGCGGGCGTGTTCGACGAAAAGAACAATCTGCTCGCCAAAGACGCGGCGGCGACCGCCAAAGAAGACGGGTACGAGGCGACCGTGCGCAAGACGGCGCAGCTCGTGCACGCGCTCTGCGCGAAGGCCGGCGCGGGGCAGGGATGCCTCGCCGCGGTGGGCATGGGCACGCCGGGCGTCATCGACGGCGCGGCCGGCATGGTCGTGCGCTGGACCAATTACGACTGGTCGGACAAGCCCTTTGCGGCCGACCTTTCGCAGGCGCTGGGGGTGCCCGTGCGCATTTCCAACGACGCAAACGTCGCCGCGCTGGGCGAAGCGAAGTTCGGCGCGGGGCGCAGCTACCGCGACAGCATCCTCCTCACCCTCGGCACGGGGGTGGGCAGCGGCATCATCCTCGGCGGGAAGATCCTGGAAGGCAGCGGCGGGGGCGGCGGCGAGGCCGGGCACATGACCATCGTGGTCGGCGGCGTGCCCTGCCCGTGCGGGCGGCGCGGCTGTTTCGAGCAGTACGCTTCCGCGACGGCGCTCATCCGCGATACCAAGCGGGCGATGTTCGAGCATAAAAATTCCGGGATGTGGGAGATGGTCGGGCGCGACATCGAGCGCGTGGACGGCCGCACGGCGTTTGCCGCGGCCGAGGCCGGGGACGCCGCGGGCAGAGAAGTGGTCAAAAACTACGTCATGTACCTGTCCGAAGGCATCCTCAACCTCGCCAACATCTTCCGCCCCGAGGCAATCATCGTCGGCGGCGGCGTTTCGGGCCAGGGTGAAAACCTGCTGCGGCCCGTCCGCCGCTATGTGGGCGAACGGCTGTACATAGACTGCGAACGCATCCCCTTTGCGATCGTGCGCGCGGCGCTGGGCAACGACGCCGGCATCTGGGGCGCTTATGCCCTGGCGCGCGAGGCATGACGGGCGGCGGCGCGGGCGGAGAGGTTCGTGCATTGAAGTGGTTTCGGGGCAGACAGAAAAAAC
The DNA here is from genome assembly GCA_944328405.1 of uncultured Clostridia bacterium. GTDB lineage: Bacteria > Bacillota > Clostridia > Christensenellales > Borkfalkiaceae > Borkfalkia. Next base: position 20,137 of record CALVHP010000124.1, on the reverse strand, counting down.
TGGGCGCGGCGCTGGGCAGCGGCGGGGCGAAGGGAATGGCGCATCTGGGCGTCATCCAGGCCCTGGCCGAACGCGGCGTCGCGTTCGACGCCGTGGCGGGGACGTCGGCGGGGGCGCTCGTCGGCGCGCTGTACGCCAGGGGGTATACTCCGCGCGACATCGGCGAGCTGCTCGCGCGGCTCGATTATAAAAACATGGCGCTGTCCGTCCTGCTGTCCAAGAGCCTCGACCCCGTCCGCGCGCTGCTCGACGACGTTCTCGGGCAGAGCGAATTTCCGGACCTGCGGCTGCCGTTCGCGGCGGTCGCCACCGACGCGGAAAACGGCGAAGAGGCGGTGCTCTCCGCGGGGAACGTGGCGCGGGCGGTGCTCGCCTCCTGCGCGATGCCGCCCTATTTCCGGCCCGTCGCCGCGGACGGGCGGCGGCTGGTCGACGGCGCGTTCGTCAACGCGGTTCCCGGCGACGTCGCCCGCGCGCTGGGTGCCGATTTCGTGATCGGCGTGGCGCTTTCTCCGGCGGAACGCTACCGCGAAACGACGTTCGCGGCGGCGGACGGAACGCTCGTGCGGGCGGAGCAGGCGGGTTTTGCGGCCTGCGACATCCTGCTCGAACCCGACCTTTCGGCCTATTCCGCGACGTCGGTGCTCAGCGGGGCGCAGATGTTCGACATCGGGTATGCCTGCGCCGAGGCGCGCGCCGACGAGATCGTGCGGGCGCTGCGGGAGAGGCGGATCCCGCTGCGGAGCTGAGCGGAAGAGGGGGAGCGGATGAAGAAGGCGTTTTCGGAAGCCGCGGCCGTGCGGCGCGGCAGAACCGTGCCCCGGCGCGCGATCGCTCTGGCGGCGGCCGCGCTGCTGCTGACGGCGGCGGTGCTCGTCGATCTGCTCGTGTTCCCGCTGCGCTTTCTGATCGCGCCGCTGCCCGCCCTGGCGGAGCGGCGCGCGGGAGAGATGCGCGTCCACTTCATCGACGTGGGACAGGGCGACAGCGCGCTGATCGAATTCCCGGACGGGCGGACGATGCTCGTCGACGGCGGAGACGGGTCGGACGCGGCCACTGCCGCCGTCGTTTCCGAGATGCGCGCGGCGGGCCTGCGGCGGCTGGATTACGTGCTGCTGACGCACGCGGACGCGGACCATGCCGGCGGACTGGCCGAGATCGTTTCGCTGTTCGGGGCGGAAACGGCGTTCATGCCGCCCGTTGAAGGGGCGGCGGAAGGGACGGCCTTCGGCGACTTTTACCGGGCCGCCGCCGACGCCGGCGCCGAGGTGCGCCTGTCGCAGATGTACGAGGCGATTTTGCCCGCGGACGAAACGTATTTCTATTATTTGCTCTTTCTGGCGCCGCTTTCGCCGCACATCGGAAGCAGCGCTTACAACGCCGGCGACGAAAACGAAGCGTCCGCCGTCGTCTGGCTGGAATACGAGGGGCGCAGCCTGCTGCTGACGGGCGACGCGGGCGAGGAGACGGAAGAACGGCTGGTCCGGCTGGCGGAAACGCTTGGAGACGAGGCCTTTTCCTTCCCCGCTCAGGCGGCGTGGGGCGAAGTGACGCTCGCGCCCGACCTGGCTTCCCTCGATTTTCTCAAGGCGGGGCACCACGGCAGCTCTTCTTCGACGGGAGAAGCGCTTCTGCGGATGACGAGCCCCGGGGCCGTGTTTTTCAGCGCGGGCGCGGGGAACGGGTACCTGCACCCATCGTACCGCTGCATCGAGCGCGTGCGGGAATGCGTGCCCGACGCGGAGATCTACCGCACGGACGAGCAGGGGACCCTGCTGCTGACCATCCGCCCGGGCGGCGATTACGCCGTCACGTACGGCGGTTTCTGAGACCAAACGGAGGATTTTTATGCTGCAATGGATGACGAGCGGCGAGTCGCACGGCCGCGCGCTCACGGCCATCGTCGAGGGGCTCCCTGCCAACCTCGAGGTGGACAAAGAGGAGATCGACCGCTACCTGGCGCTGCGCCAGAGCGGGTACGGGCGGGGCGCCCGGCAGAAGATCGAGAGCGACCGGGTCGAGATCGTTTCGGGCGTGCGCGACCGCAGGACGCTGGGCAGCCCCGTGTGCCTGCAGATCGTCAACCGCGATTACGCCAACTGGGAAGCGTACATGTCGCCCTACGGGGCGGATACGTCCGCGCGGCGGCTCACCCGCGTGCGGCCCGGCCATGCCGACCTGACCGGCCTGCGCAAGTTCGCGCAGACGGACGCGCGCAACATCCTGGAACGCGCCTCCGCCCGCGAGACGGCCGCGCGCGTCGCGGCGGGCACGCTGGCCCGCATGTATCTGCGCGCGCTGGGCATCGAGGTCACGGGGTACGTGCGCGAAGCCGCCGGCGTGGCTGACGAGCGGGAGTACACCTTCGAAGAGGCTGCCGCCACCCATTCGCGCCCGCTGTTCATGCCCGACGAGGCGCTGATGCGCCGCGCGATGGAGAGCATCGACCGCATCAAGGAAGAGAAGGACACCGCCGGCGGCATCGTCGAGATCCGCGTGCGGGGCGTCAAGAGCGGCTTCGGCAGCTGCATGAGCTACGGCGAAAAACTGGACGGGCGCCTCGCGGGCGCGGTGATGAGCGTCCAGGCCATCAAGGGCGTCGAGATCGGGCTGGGCTTTGCGGCGGCGCGCCGCCGCGGCAGCGCCGTTCACGACGAGATCTACAGCGAAAACGGCCGCTTCGTCCGCCATACCAACAACGCGGGCGGCATCGAGGGCGGCATGTCCAACGGCGAGGAGATCGTGCTCCGCGCCGCCATGAAACCCATCCCCACGCTGATGCGCGGGCTGAACACCGTCGATTTCGAGACGGGCGAGGCCTGCCGCGCGGCGACCGAGCGCAGCGACGTGTGCGCCGTGTGCGCCTGCGAGATCATCGTCGAGAGCACGGTGTGCTTCGCGCTCGCGCAGGCGGTGTCGCAGCGGCTGGGGGGCGACAACATGGAAGAAGTGAAGGCGCGCTACGATCTTCTGCCGTAAAAAATTACGGGAGCGCGGCCGCGGGCATGCGGAGAACGGAAGACGCGGGCGCGCCGCCGGCGCGGCAGAGCGGCGCCGGGGATCGGAGCGGGAACAGAAAACCGCGCCCCTGCCGGCGCGGAGAAAACGGAAGACGCGGGCGTGCGGGAAAGGCCGCGCGCCGAAGTAAACGAAGAAACGCGCGCCGCCGGCGCGCGGAGAGGAAGAAGATGCAGACCATCGCACTGAACACGAAATCGAGGCCGAGCACGGTGCTGTGCGGCGCGGGCGCGGCAAAGCAGCTGGATACTATTCTGGACGGGAAAGACGTTTTCGTCGTTACAGACGAAAACGTGTACGGGCTTTATAAAGATTTTATAGCGGAAAATTTCGGCGGCGCGCCCGTTTGCGTGCTCCCTGCGGGGGAGCGGCACAAAAACCGCCATTCCCTGTTTAGGATCCTCGACAAAATGCTGCAAGCGCGCCTCAGGCGCAACAGTACGCTCGTGGCGTTCGGCGGCGGCGTCGTCGGAGACATGGGAGGGTTGGCGGCGTCCCTGTATATGCGCGGCATTCATGCGGTGCAGGTGCCTACGACCCTTTTGGCGCAGGTGGATTCCTCCGTGGGAGGGAAAACGGCGATCGACCACCGCGGCGTAAAAAACGTGATCGGCACGTTTTATCAGCCCGAATACGTGGTATGCGACCCGCTGTTTTTGCGCACCCTTCCGCAGCGTGAATTGAAGTGCGGGCTGGGCGAGATCATCAAAACGGGCGCGCTCGACGCCAAAATTTTAGATAAGCTCGAACGGAATGCGGAAAGGTTTTTCGACTTTTCTTTTCTGGAAGAGATCACGGCCGATTGCGTCCGGTTCAAGGCGGGCGTCGTGGAAAAGGACGAATGCGAACGGAGCGGGCTGCGCAAGTGCCTCAATATGGGGCATACGACGGGGCACGCGCTCGAACTCTTTTATAAAAGGCGTTCGCACGGGGAATATGTGCTCATCGGCATGCTGCTGGAAAGCTATATCGCGGAAAAATTCGACATATGCGCACACGATTATGCCGAAGAGCTGCGCGCGCTGATCGGGAAGGTCTTAAAGCGCGTGCCGCACTTTGAAAATATCGCAGAGGCCGCGGGCCTGGCGCTGTACGACAAGAAAAATCAGGGCGAAAACGAGGTCTCTCTCATTTTGCCTGCGAAACGCGGTGAATTTGCCGAACTCAGGCTGACCGACGAAGATTATATCGGTTCTGTCGAGGAGATCGCCGGAGGGCTTGCATGAAGATATTGCCGAGAACAAATTTTACGGGAGAATTTTCCATTCCCGGCGATAAATCGATCACCCACCGCGCGATCATGTTCAATGCCGTCGCGGAGGGCGAGGCGGATATAACGGGCGCCCTTCTCGGGGAGGACTGCCTTTCCACGGCGGCGTGTATGCGCGCGCTCGGCGCAACGGTGGAAACAGACGGGGATCGCATACACATCTGCGGGGCGGAAACATTGCGGGACGCTTCGCTCGACTGCGGCAACAGCGGCACGACCATGCGCCTGCTGATGGGGCTGGCCGCGGGCCGCGGCGTGCACGTGCGGCTGACGGGGGACGCCTCCCTTTCCTCCCGCCCGATGGAGCGGGTGGCGGCGCCGCTGCGCCTTTTGGGGGCGGACATCGCCACGGAAGGCGGCCGGGCGCCCGTCGAGGTGCGGCCCGCCCGCCTGCAGGGCTGCCGGGTGGAGACCAAAGTCGCCAGCGCGCAGGTCAAGAGCGCGCTCATCCTCGCCGCGCTGGGCGCGGAAGGGGAGACGGTCGTCTGCGAGCCGCTGCTCTCGCGCGACCATACCGAGCGCATGCTCGCGGCGATGGGCGCCCGCATCCGCGCCGACGGGTGCGAGGTGCATGTGCGGAAGAGCGGACTGCGCGCGGCGGACGTGCGCGTCCCCGCGGACATTTCCAGCGCCGCCTATTTCATGGCCCTGGGCGCGCTGCGCGGCGAAACGCTGTGCAGAAACGTGGGCGTCAACCCCACCCGCGCGGGCATTCTGCGGGTGTTTAAGGCCATGAACGTGCAGTTTTCGCTGGAAAACGAGCGCACCGTGTGCGGCGAACCGGTCGCCGACATCCGCGTGAAGAAGTCGCCGCTGCGCGCGGTCTCCTTCGGGCGGGAATGGATGCCCTCGCTCATCGACGAACTGCCCGTCATCGCGCTGCTGTGCGCCTTTGCCGAAGGCGAGAGCGTGATCACGGGGGCGGAAGAGCTGCGCGTGAAGGAGAGCGACCGCATCGCCACCACCGCGGAGATGATCGCGGCGCTGGGCGGCGACTGCACGGCGACGGCGGACGGGTTCGTCATCCGCGGCAAACGGGCGCTGGAAGGCGGGAACGTGCGCTCGCACAAGGATCACCGCATCGCCATGAGCGGGGCGGTGGGGCTGGCCGCGAGCGCGCGCGGCGGGGAGATCGAGGACGTGGAGTGCGTGAACATCTCCTTCCCGCGGTTTTACGACCTGCTCGGCTGAGCGGGCGGCGCCGAAAGCCGGAACGCCGCCGGGCACCGGAACGCGGGGCGGGCCGGACCCGCGCGCGCCCTCTGACATACGACAATAAGGAGAGACCATTCATGCTGAAACTGGCAGTCATCGGAAAGGATGTTTCCAAATCGGACAGCGCCAAAATGCACACCTTCGACATGCGCGGGCTGGGGAGCGACTGCTCGTACGAGCTCATTTCCTGCCCCGCCGAACAGTTCGACGCGCAGGCGGAGCGGCTGCTGCGCGAGTACGACGCCTTCAACGTGACCATCCCGTACAAACTGACGGTCATCCCGCACCTGAAGCGGCTGGAAGGGGACGCGGCGGTGTTCGGCGCCGTCAACACGGTGGTCGGCGGCGTCGGCTACAACACCGACGGGCTCGGGTTCGCGCTCATGCTCGAAAACAGCGGCATCGACCCCGCCGGCCGGCGGGTGCTGGTGCTCGGCGCGGGCGGCGCGGGGCGCAGCGTCGTCAAAAAACTGCTCGACGCGGGCGCTCAGGTCGAGGTATACGACCTGAACCGCGACAGCGCCGCCGCCGTGTGCGCGGAATTTTCCGGGGCGCGCGCCCTGGACGCGGTCGTCCCCGAAGACCGCTTCCTGATCGTCAACGTCACGGGGGTCGGGATGCATAAGACGGAGGGGATCTCTCCGGTGGGGGCGGACGTTCTGGCGCGGTGCGAGGCCGCGGTCGACCTCATCTATTACCCGCGCAAGAGCGAATTTCTGCGCATCGCCGAATCGCTGGGCAAACCCATCGTCAACGGCGAGGGGATGCTCTTTTACCAGGCGTATTACGCCGACTGCATCGTGCTCGGCCGCACGCCGCGCGCGGAGGAGGCGAAGGCGCTGTTCGAACAGTACAGGGAGGTATACAAGGGATGAAACTGCTCATTCTCAACGGGGTCAACCTGAACAGGACGGGGCTGCGCGAGCCGGGCGTGTACGGCACGCAGACCCTCGAAGACATCAACCGCGAGATCGCGGCGTTCGCGAAAAAGCGGGGCATCGACTGCGAATTTTTCCAGAGCAACCTCGAAGGGGAGCTGTGCACGAAGATCCACGAGACGGACGCCGACGGCATCGTGCTCAACGCGGGCGCGTTCACCCATTACAGCTACGCCCTGCGCGACGCGATCGCCTCCGTTCCCACGCCCGTGGTCGAGGTGCACATGTCGAACGTGCACGCGCGCGAAGAATTCCGGCATACGTCGGTCATTTCTGCGGTGTGCCGCGGCACGGTGCTCGGGTTCGGCAAAAACAGTTATCTGCTCGCAGTGGAGAGTTTTGCGCTATGAACATCGTATTGTGCGGGATGATGGGGTCGGGGAAGACGACGGTCGGCATCCGCCTGGCAGACCTGACCGGGATGCGCTGGTACGACACGGACGACCTGATCTGCGACCGCTACGGCCGCATCCCGGATATCTTTGAATTTTACGGCGAGGCGCGCTTCCGCCAGTATGAAACGGAGATCGTGCACGAGGTGGCGGGGCAGGAAAACTGCGTCATCTCCACGGGCGGCGGGTGCGTGCTCAAACCCGAGAACAGCGCCGCGTTCAAGGACGGAGGCGGGCGCATCGTCTTCCTGAAAACGGACATCGAGGTGCTTTTCGAGCGCACCGGGCACACCAGCGACGAGCGGCCGCTGCTCAAAAACACGACCTTTGAAAAGATGAAGGCGCTGCTCGACGAGCGGACCCCCGTCTACGAGAGCTGCGCCGACTACACCGTCGACACCAACGGCAAGGACGTGGACGCGGTCGCGCTGGAGATCGTGCGCGCGTTCGGCCTGCCCCTGCGCGCGAGATCATGAGCACGGCGCTGGTGACGGGCGGCTCGCGCGGGATCGGTCGGGCGGTCTGCCTCGCGCTGGCAAGGGCGGGGTACGACGTCGCCTTCTGCTGGGCGCGGGACGACGCGGGCGCGGCGGAGACCGCGCGCCTCGTGGAACGGGCGGGGGCGGGCGCGATGCCCCTCCGCTGCGACGTGACCGACGAGGCGCAGGTCGCGGCGACGGTGGCGGCCGTGCCGGGGCTGTCCGTGCTGGTGAACAACGCGGGGACGGCGCTGTATAAGCAGGTGCAGGACACTTCGTATGCGGAGTGGCGGCGCGTCTTTGCGGTCAATGCGGACGGCGCCTTCCTGTGCACGCGGGCGGCGGTGCCGCGCTTTCTGCGGCGGGGCGGCGGGTGCATCGTGAACGTCTCTTCCGTCTGGGGCGAGCGGGGCGGCGCCTGCGAGGCCGCCTATTCGGCGAGCAAGGCCGCGCTCATCGGGTTCACCAAGGCGTGCGCCAAGGAGCTGGCGCCCTCGGGCATCCGCGTCAACTGCGTTTCCTGCGGGTTCATCGATACGGAGATGAACGCGCACCTGTCGGAAGCGGAGCGCGCCGCGTTTTTTGCGGACGTGCCGCTGCGCCGCGCGGGCACGCCCGAAGAGGCTGCTGCGGCGGTGCTCTTTCTGGTGCGGAGCCGTTACGTGACGGGCGAGGTGCTGCGCGTGGACGGCGGCGTGACGATGTAGACGGGAAGGCGCGCCGCTTTCGGGGCCGCGCGGGCACGCCGCGGCGGCGGAAAAGGCCGGAACGGGCGAAACGCCGCGTTTTTTCGGAAAAATAAAAGGAAATCCGCTGGTTGCGGCGAAATTATAATAGGAAACGGACGGGAACGCCGCGTTTTGGCCCCGCCCGCGGCCGCGGGGCGGGGAAGTGGCCCGCCGGAAAGGAGGTGGAGCATGGCCGGTCTTTCCATCAAAGAGCGCCGCTACGCGCTCGAAGAACAGTTCCTTTCGCCGTACGCGTGCCGTTCGAAGGACACGCGCGGCCGGGCGCGCGGCGAGACGCCCTGCAACATGCGCACCGAATTTCAGCGCGACCGCGACCGCATCATTTACAGCAAGGCGTTCCTGCGGCTGAAAAACAAGACGCAGGTGTTCTTTTCGCCCGAGGGCGACCACTTCCGCACCCGCATGACGCACACCATCGACGTGTCGCAGATCGCGCGGTCCATCGCGCGCTCGCTCGCGCTCAACGAGGACCTGGCGGAGGCCATCGCGCTGGGGCACGACCTGGGGCACACGCCCTTCGGGCACGCGGGCGAACGGGTGCTCGACAGCCTGGCTCCGGGCGGGTTTTCGCACAACGTGCAGTCGCTGCGGGTGGTCGACGTGCTCGAAAAGGAAGGGCGGGGGCTGAACCTGACCTTCGAGGTGCGCGACGGCATCCTCAACCATAAAAAGAGCGGGCACCCCGCCACGCTGGAGGGGCGCGCCGTATCGGTCGCCGACCGCATCGCCTACGTCAACCACGACATCGAAGACGCCATCCGCGCGGGGCTTTTGCGGGAGGACGAGCTGCCCGAAGAGGACGTGGCCGTGCTGGGCGCGACCTCGCGCGACCGCATCAATACCATGATCTCGTCCATCTACGAAAACAGCGCGGGCGAAAACCGCGTGGTGATGGGGGAGAAAGAGGCCGCCGCGCTCGAGCATCTGCGCTCGTTCATGTTTGAAAAGGTGTACATAACCCCGCTTTCGCGGCGGGAGGAAGAGCGCGCCAAGCGCATGCTTTCGGCGATGTACGACTATTTTATCGGGCACAGGGACAAGCTGCCGCGCTTTTACCGCGGGCTGGCGGAACAGTTTTCGCCCGAGCAAGCGGTGTGCGACTATCTCTCGTCGATGACGGACAAATTCGCCGTCGCGGTGTTCAACAATCTGTTCGTTCCGCGCAGCTGGGCGCTGACGCAGAGCGACGTGGAGGAGGACTGAAAAGACGGGCGCGTTCTGCGCCGGCAACGGATATGGCAAGAGGACTCGATCCTGCATTTTTGCAGCAGCTGAAAAACAAGAACGATCTGGTCGAGGTGATCGGCGGGTACGTGCATCTGGAAAAGAAGGGCGGCAACTACTGGGCTTGCTGTCCCTTTCATCATGAAAAGACGCCGTCCTTTTCGATCAACGCCGCCGAACAGTTCTACCATTGCTTCGGCTGCGGCGTGTCCGGAGACGTGATCACCTTCATCCGCGAGATCGAATCGGTCGACTTCATCGACGCGGTCCGCATCCTGGCCGAGCGCGCCAAGCTGCCCATGCCGGAGATGAACTTCGACACCGAAAAGACGATGGAGGAAAAGCGCCGCCGCGACGCCGTGCTCAGGATCCTGCGCGAGACGGCGCACTTTTACCTGGACAACCTCAATTCCGGCCATGCCGACGCGCATGTGCAGTACATCCTCGACCGCAGACTTTCCTCTTCGGTGGTGCGCAAGTTCGGGCTGGGCGCGTCGCTCGATTTCAAGAGCCTGCCGCAGTACCTTCTGGACAAGGGCCATTCGCGCGAAGACATCCTCGAAAGCGGCGCCGTGGCGCTCTCCGAAAAGGGCGGGCGGCTCATCGACGCGCTGGGCGGGCGGCTCATCTTCCCCGTCATCAACGCCCTCGGCGACGTGGTCGCCTTCGGCGGGCGGGTGCTCGGCAAGACCGATTTCGCCAAATACAAGAACACGCGAGAGACCGTCGTGTTCAACAAGAGCAAGAACCTGTACAACATCAACCAGATCAAAAAGCTGAAAAAGGCGTCGGGACTGAAAGACCTGATCATGGTGGAAGGGTACATGGACGCCATCTCGCTGTTCCAGGCGGGTTTTTGCAACGTGGTGGCGAGCATGGGCACCTCTCTGACCAAGGACCAGGCGCGCCTGGCCAAGCGGTACGCCGACGACGTGTTCATCAGCTACGACGGCGATTTCGCGGGGCAGAAGGGCGCCATCCGCGGGCTGGAGATCCTGCGCGACGAACAGGTCAACGTGCGCGTGGTGCCGCTGCCCGAGGGGCTGGACCCCGACGACGTGATCAAGCGGCAGGGCCCGGAAGGGTACCGCGCCTGCCTGGACGCGGCGATGCCGCTCGTCGATTTCAAGCTCGACGTGCTTTCCCGCCGCTACGACCTTTCCAGAACGGAGGAAAAGCGCGCCTACATCGCGGAAGCGCTGAAAGTGATCGGCCAGGAGCGCAGCGCGAGCGTGCGCGAGGACCTGCTCAAGACCCTGCGCGACAAGACGGGCACCACCTACGAATCGCTCAAACGGGACCTGGAAAACGAGCCGGAGGCGCCGCAGCCCGCGGCCGAGCCCGCCGCCGCGCCCCGCGAGGACAACGCGGACAGGCTGGTCAAGGCGTGCCGCTTTATCCTCGCTTCCATGCTCTTCGGGGCGAAATACGCCAAAGATTTCGATCTTTCGCGTGTCAGATTTGCAGATCCTGTGCATACTATTATCGCGGATTATATTCAAGAAAGACAAAAAGCGGGCGAGCGGGTCCGGGCGAGCGCGCTGTTCGAACTGTTCGACGAAAACACGCCCGAACTGCCCGAGATCCTCGACCTGAGCCTGGGCGAACGGCTGGACGGCCCGGGTGCGGAAAAATATTTCGGCGACTGCGTGCGCATCCTGGAACAGGAGCGCATCGACGAAGAGATCCGCCGCCTGAGCGCCGCGTGCGACGCCGAGACGGACGTGCAGCGCAAAAAACGCCTGACGCGGCAGATCGCCGAACTGACCATACAGCGGAAAAATTTATAACAGAAACGGAGGCAAACCGAACAGAATGGGAGTATCCGAACAGAAACTCAACGAGATCCTCAAACAGATCATCGGCGAATACCGCCAGAAGGGCAGCATCTCGACGGACGTGCTGTGCGACATCCTCGAAAAGATCGACACCAGCCCCGACCAGATCGACTATATCTATAAGTCCATCGGCGAGGCGGGCATCCAGATCGTGGACGAGGACGAGCGCGACCGCGAGCTGTTCGAACAGGCGCTCAAAGACATCGGGCTGGACGACCCCGTCAAGATGTACCTCAAAGACATCGGCAAGGTCCCGCTCCTGTCGGTGGACGAAGAGATCGAGCTGGCACGCAAGATGCAGGACGGCGACGAGGCGGCCAAAAAGCGCCTTTCCGAAGCCAACCTGCGCCTGGTCGTTTCCATCGCCAAACGGTACGTGGGGCGGGGCATGCTCTTCCTCGACCTCATCCAGGAAGGCAACCTCGGCCTGATGAAGGCGGTGGAAAAGTTCGACTACCGCAAGGGGTTCAAATTTTCGACGTACGCCACCTGGTGGATCCGCCAGGCCATCACCCGCGCCATCGCCGACCAGGCCCGCACCATCCGCATCCCCGTGCACATGGTCGAGACCATCAACCGCCTCACGCGCGCGTCGCGCATCCTCTTGCAGCAGCTCGGCCGCGAACCCACCCCCGAAGAGATCGCCAAGGAACTCAACATCCCCGAGGACCGCGTGCGCGAGATCCAGAAGATCGCGCAGGACCCCGTCTCCCTCGAAACGCCCATCGGCGAGGAGGAGGATTCGCACCTGGGCGACTTCATCGAGGACGACCGCGCCACGACCCCTTCCGACTCGGTGGCGTTCACCATGCTCAAAGAACAGCTGCTCGGCGTGCTGGATACGCTCACCCCGCGCGAAGAGAAGGTGCTGCGCCTGCGCTACGGCATCGACGACGGCAAGCCGCGCACCCTCGAAGAGGTGGGCAAGGAGTTCAACGTCACCCGCGAGCGCATCCGCCAGATCGAGGCGAAGGCGCTGCGCAAACTGCGCCACCCTTCGCGCAGCAAAAAGCTGAAGGATTTTCTGGACTGACATGAAGCGTACCGGCCGCCTGGACGCGGTGTGCGCCGAACTTTCGGCATGCGGCCTGTTCGCCGACGTGGGCTGCGACCACGGGTACTGCACGCTGTACATGCTCGAACGGGGGCTGTGCCGCGGGGCGGTGATCTCGGACATCAGCGCCAAGAGCCTGCAGAAGGCGGAGCGGCTGCTGCGCGGCTACATCGCGGAGGGCCGGGTGCGCAGCGTGTGCTGCGCGGGGCTTGCCGAAGTGCCGCGCGAGGCCGAACTCGTGCTCATCGCGGGCATGGGCGGGGAGGAGATCCTGCAGATCCTGCGCGAGGGCTTTCTGCCCCCGAAGCTGGTGCTGCAGCCCATGAAAAACGCGCCCAAACTGCGCGCCTTCCTGCTCGAAAACGGCTATGCCATCGCGCACGACTATACATATTTCGAAGGGCGCAAGTATTACGACATCCTGCGGGCGGAGCGCGGAACGGGCCGCGCCTATTCCGGGCCGGATCTGCTGTTCGGTTACGACAACCTGAAAAGCCCCTCGGCGGCGTTCGTGCGCCGGCTGGAGCGGGAAGCGGAAGAATGCCGCGCCCGCGTCGCCGCGGCGGGGAAACTGTTCCCGGCGGCCGAAACGCGGCTGCGGCAATTGGCGGAGGCATCCGATGAAGCTCAAAGAAATTTACGCTGAGATCGACGCGCGCTATCCCAAACGGCTCAGCGACGACTACGTTGCGGCGTACGGCGGGCACGACAACAGCGGCATCCTGATCGACCCGGGCCGGGAGATCGGCGGCGCGGTGTTCTCCCTCGACCTGTCGCAGGGCGCCATCGACGCGGCCGAGCGGGCGGGGGCGAACCTGATCGTCACCCACCATCCGGCCATCTTTTTCCCGGTCTCGTCGCTGCGGGCGGACGATCCGCTCGGCGCGCGGCTGCTGCGCGCGATCGGGCTGGGGATCGGCGTCATCTCCATGCACCTGAATCTGGACTGCGCCCCGGGCGGCATCGACGAGAGCCTGGCGCGCGCCCTGGGCGGAACGGGCGAACTCGTCCCCAACGAGCGCGTCGAGGGCGGCGGGTACGGCCGCGTGTTCGCGGTGCCGCCGCGGCCCTTCGGAGCGTTCGTGGAAGAGATCTGCCGCACGTTGGGAACGAAGCGCGTTTTTGCGTACGGCCCGGAACGGGAGATCTCTGTCGCCGCGTCTTTCTGCGGCGCGGGGGTGGACGCGGGCGCGCTGGCCGCGGCGAAGGCGGGCGGCGCGCACGCCGTCGTTTCGGCGGACGTCAAACACAATTTTATCGTCGACGCGCTGGAGCTGGGGCTGAACGTCGTTCAGCTCACCCATTACGCGAGCGAAAACTACGGTTTCAAAAGAATCTATGAAAAATTGAAGGATGAACTCGGCGTGCCCTGCACGTTCCACCAGGACGGGTTCATGCTCTGAGGAGGTATGAGAATGATAGACGAATTGTTGGCTTACCAGGCGGCGGACGGAAAACTGCGCGCCGTGGAACAGGAGATCTCCGCCACGGACGAGCGCAAAAAATACATGACGGCGCGCAAATTTCTCGAAAAGGCGCCCGAAAAGCTGGAGGCGCTGGACGCGAAGGCGACGGAGTTGCGCGCCACCTTCGAACGGCTGCAGAAAAAATACGCCGAGATCGCCGATACCATCCGCGATTACGAGAATCTGGACGAGATGGTCGACGAGCAGGGCGGGGAAATTTCCTTCTACAAAAAGAGCGCCACGCAGATCGCCGAAAGCCTGCGCTCGCTCAAAGCGGAGATCGGCAGGCTCGCTTCGGCCATCGAAGAGACGGCCGCCGAGTACCAGACCGCCAAAAAGCAGACCATCGCCATGCAGAAGCAGTACAAGGAGTACAAGGTCCGCTATTCCGAGGTGAAGCAGGCGCACGCCGCGGAGATCGCCGCCATCGAAAAGGAGCTGGCCGCGCTGGGCGAAAAGGTGCCGGCGGCGACGCTGGAAAAATACAAGGCCAAGCGGCGCGAAAAGGTGTACCCCGTCGTGTGCGAGGTCGCGGGCAACCGCTGCCCGCAGTGCGGCATGGAGCTTTCCATTGCGGACCAGTCCAAGCTGTCGGACGGGACGTTCATCGAGTGCGACAGCTGCCACCGAATTCTGTTCAAGCGAAAATGACCGGGCAAGGCGCCGGCTTCCGGATTCGGGAGCAGGCGCCTTTTATCGCGGGCGCGGCGGAGCTGAGGGGAAAGACGCGGCGGCCAAGGCGCTTGCAGGTCTGCGCGGAGGCACGGGGCGAAAGGACGGAGCCGAAGGACGAAGGAGCGGGCGGCGCCGGCCGCGGGGCGGGCAAAGACGCCGGGCGCGCGGAGGAATCGGCGCAAAAAGGCGACGGCGAGGGGCGGAGAAAAAAGGGCCAGGGCGCGGCGGAAAACAGCGAAACGTTTCGCCCGCCGCTTGACTTGCGCGGGGCGTTTGTTGTACAATATACCATGGGGCAAGCGGGGCTTCCGGCCGTTCGGGAGCGCCGCCGTTCCGGGCAGGAGGGAAGACGGATGGACGGAAAAATATTGGCGGAAAAGCTGCTGGAGTACGCGTCGGTGCACCTGCATCTGCAGCCGTGCGACCGCGATTATGTGCGAAACCTGCTGCTTTCGCAGCTGGGGGAGAGCGCGGCGTGCGCCGCGCCGCCCGCGTATGACGCGGCGGGCGAGGACGTGCCCGACGCGCTCATGGAAGAGCTGCGCGCGTACGGCATCGGCAGGGGGCTGTGCACCGAGGAGAGCGCCGAGCGGTTCTGCGTCGGCATTTTCGGCCTGCTCACGCCGCTACCGTCGGAGATCAACCGCGTTTTCGGGCAGCTGCGGAACGAGCGCGGCCCGCAGGCCGCCTGCGACTGGTTTTACGACCTGTGCGTGAAAAACGGGTACATCCAGAAGACGGCCGTCGCCCGCAACCTGAAGTGGGCGTACGAGGACGGAGACAACCGCCTCGAGATCACCGTCAACCTTTCCAAACCCGAAAAAAGCAATAAAGACATCGCCAGAGCGCGGCTGGCGCCGCAGGGCGAAAAATACCCCGCCTGCCTGCTGTGCAAGGAGAACGAGGGGTTCGAGGGCACGGCGACGCATCCGGCGCGGCGCAACCTGCGCACCGTCAAGATGCGGCTGGGCGGGCAGCCGTGGTTCATGCAGTATTCGCCCTATGCCTATTACGACGAGCACTGCATCGTCGTCAACGAGCGGCACGTACCCATGAACGTGGACGCGGGCACGCCCGGAAAGCTGCTCGACTTCGTCGACCTTCTGCCCAACTATTTCGTGGGGAGCAACGCGTCTCTGCCCATCGTGGGCGGTTCCATCCTCAGCCACGAGCATTTCCAGGGCGGGCGGCACCTCATGCCCATGCACGGGGCGAAGATCGGGAAGGAGTACCGGAGCGGGCGCTTCCCCGGCCTGCGCGTCGGCATCCTGAACTGGTACAACAGCGCCGTGCAGTGCGAGGGGACGGACCGCGGGCAGGTCGAGGCCTTCGCGGCGCAGGTCATCGGGGCGTGGAGCGGCTACGACTGCCCCGCTTGCGACGTTTTCAGCCATACCGGCGAAACCCCGCACAACGCCGTGACGCCGATCTGCCGCAAGCAGGGGGATACATACCTGTTTACGATGATCCTGCGCAACAACCGCACGAGCGAGCGGTACCCCGACGGCATCTTTCACGTGCATCCCGAATACCTCAACATCAAGAGCGAGGGCATCGGGCTGATCGAGGCGATGGGGCTGTTCATCCTGCCGCCGCGGCTCAAACGGCAGCTCGGCGGGATCGAGGCGATCCTGTGCGGCGAGGCGCCGTACCTTCCCGCGGAACTGGAAGACCCCGCCAACGACCTGTACGTCCACCGCGCCATGATCGCGGAACTGGCGGGGCAGGGGCTTGCGGCGACCCGGGCGGAGGCGCACGCGCGCGTCGAACGGTACGTGGACCGCGTCTGCGCGGGCATTCTGGACAACACGGCGGTCTTCAAGCGGGACGAAGCCGGCCGCCGCGGATTTGACGGATTTATGAAGGCTTTGGGCCTTTCGGAGGTATGACGATATGGAAAAGATTCTTGTGACGGGCGGCGCCGGGTTCATCGGCAGCCATACGCTGGTCGAACTGCTTGCGCGCGGCTATGAGGTCGCCGTGGTCGACAACCTGTGCAATTCCTGCGAAGAGGCGCTGCGGCGGGTGCGCAGGATCACCGGGCGCGACTTCCGGTTTTACAACGCGGATATCCGCGATCGCGCCGCCATGGAGGGGATCTTCGCGGAAAACGCCTTCGATTGGGTCATCCACTTTGCGGGGCTCAAGGCGGTGGGCGAGAGCTGCCAAAAACCCCTCGAATACTACGACAACAACATCGGCGGCACGCTGGTGCTGCTGGAGACGATGCGCGCCCGCGGCGTGAAGAAGATCGTGTTTTCCTCTTCCGCCACGGTGTACGGCACCCCCGAAGTGCTGCCGCTGACCGAAGAGTGCAAGACGGGCGGCACGACCAACCCGTACGGTTCCACCAAATATTACCTCGAAGGCATTCTGACCGACCTGTACAAGTCGGACGGCGCGTGGGACGTCGTTTTGCTGCGCTACTTCAACCCCGTCGGCGCGCACCCGAGCGGGCTGATCGGCGAGGACCCGAAAGGCATCCCCAACAACCTGATGCCCTTCGTGGCGCAGGTGGCGAGCGGGAAGCTCAAAAAGATCAACGTGTTCGGCAACGACTACCCGACCCGCGACGGCACGGGCGTGCGCGACTATATCCACGTCGTCGACCTGGCGGTCGGGCACGCGGCCGCCATCGAACACTGCCGGGAGCCGGGCGTGCACGTGTACAACCTCGGCACCGGGGTTGGGTACAGCGTGCTCGACATGATCCACGCCTTTGAAAAGGCGTGCGGCAAACAGCTGCCGTACGAGATCTGCCCGCGGCGGCCGGGCGACATCGCCGAATGCTATGCCGACGCGTCCAAAGCCGGGCGCGATTTCGGCTGGAAGGCGCAATACGGCATCGAAGAGATGTGCCGCGACCAGTGGAACTGGCAGAGCAAAAACCCGAACGGGTACAATCAATAACGGGTACAATCAATAACGCCGGAAAATGCAGGCTGCGCCGCACGAAACGGCGTTCGGAGGGCCTTCGCCGCGGCGGAGGCCTTTGCGCAATACAGAAAACGAGGTGACGGACATGAAATTTTACAGCGCGGATCCCGCACGGGGCGAGGTGACCGTTTTCCGGCAGGAGACGGGAAAGGACTGGACCAACTTCCTCTGGAACGACGGCGGGTACCAGATCGAGCTCACGCATACGGGGGCTTCGACGGCGAAGTACGTATCCGAATCGTCCGAGGCGATCGTGCTCAACGAGCAGAAGAGCGGCGTCGTGTATTTCCGCGACGAGGAGTCGGGCACGTACTGGAACGCGGGCGGGTGGCCGACCGCCGTGCCCGTCGAGGAGTTTGCCTGCCGCCACGGGCAGAAGAGTTCGGCCGTGTCTTCCGTCAAGGACGGCATCGGGGCGGAGGTCGCCTACGCCGTCGCCGGCGGCGCGCCGTATGAGGTGTGGCGGGTGACGCTCTCCAACCGGAGCGGCCGCCCGCGCCGGCTCAGCGTGATCGCGGGGACGGTCTTCCGTCTGGACGGCTATGCCCAGCCCGCCTATTACAACGCGCCCACGACCAGCGTGACCAAATACCTGCCCGGCAGCGCGGCCGTGGTCTGCCTGTCGTACAACCCGTACTGCCGGTTCCGTTGCCGGCACGGGTTCGCCATGGCGTCGCGCCCGGCCGACGCCTGGGAAGGGTACCTGGACCGTTTTACGGGGATCAACGGCGGCCTGGCGCGCCCGCGCGCGCTCGAGTGCGGGGAGGACCTTTCCTGTTCGCCGGCGACGGTGCGCTCGCGCTGCGGGTTTTTGCAGAACAAACTTTCGCTGGCGGACGGAGAGAGCGCTGAGCTGTACTACTTTTTCGGGTTCTGCGAGAGCGAAGAGGCCCTCGCAGCCGGCCGCGCGGCGATGATCGAAGGCGCGCCCCGCCTGTTCGCGGACGAGGCGCCCGCCTCGAAACTGCGCACACGCTGCCCGGACGCGCGCTTCGAACTGCTCTTCAACCATTGGGCGGAAAAGCAGGTGCGCTATTGTTCGATCGGGAAAAAGGCCGTGCGCGACAACGCGCAGCTGGCGCTCGGGTTCCTGAATTTTGACGCGGCGTCTGCCAAAAAGACGATCGCGGAATGCCTGGCGCACCAGTACGGCGACGGGCACGCCGTGCTGCTGTGGTACCCCGTGAACGACCCGAAACTGTATTCTGACCCGCCGTTCTGGCTGGCGTACGCCGTGTGCGAATACATCAAGGAAACGGGCGAAATTTCCTTCCTGAACGAGGAATATCCCTGGCTGGACGGCGGCGCGGCGAGCGTGGCCGAACACCTGCGGGCGGCGGCGAACTGGTACGCCGCGGGCGAAAACCTGGGGCCGCACGGTCTGCCGAAGATCCGCTATGCGGACTGGAACGACGCGCTGAACATCCCCGACGAGGACGCCGAATCGGTGTTCATGGGGGAATGCGTGTGCCTGATGATGCGCGAACTTGCCGAACTGTTTGCCGGGGCGGGGGACGCGGACTTCGCCGCGTTTGCGCGCGCGCAGTACGAGGCGATGGCGGCAAAGGTCAACGCCTGCGCCTGGAACGGCGATTACTACGTCCGCGCCTTTTCCAAATTCGGGCCGGTGGGCGATCGCGGCTGCGAGGGCGGGAAGTTTTACTTCAACACCCAGTCGTTTGCCGTCCTGGCGGGCATCGTGCCGCCGGAACGGCTGCAGAAGCTGCTGCGTTCCGTCGACGAGCGCGTGACGGACGAGGGCGTGCGGCTGTGCGTGCCGCCGTACAGCCGTTACGACGAGCATGTGGGGCGCATGAGCGGAATGCTGCCCGGCGTGTACGAAAACGGCGGCATCTACAACCACGCCGGGTGCTTCAAGGTGATGGCGGATTGCTCCCTCGGCAGGGCGGAAGAGGCGTATCGTTCCCTCTCCGCGATCATCCCGGACGGGCCGCACAACCCGAGCGAGCGCTCGACGGTGGAGCCCTACGTGTTTGTGAACTGCTATCTGAAACACCCCGCCGTCGACATGGTGTGCAGTTGGTCCTGGCAGACGGGGACCTCGGCCTGGGCGCTGCGCTGCTATTACGAAGGGATGCTGGGGCTGCGCCGCGAGTACGGCGGCCTGCGCGTCGCGCCCTGCCTGCCCGCCGCGTGGAAAGAGGTGTACGCCGAACGCGAATACCGCGGCAGCCGGCTGCGCCTGACCTACCGCAACCGGGGACTGGGCAAGGTGCGCCTCACGGTGGACGGGAAGGCGGCCGAAGGCGATCGCATCGCGCCTTTTGCCGACGGCGCCGCGCACGAAGTGACGATCGAATACTGAAAAATACAATTTCATCCGTAGAAACGACGAATGCCCGAAAAGACAGGCGCCCGCGCAATCTGCGCGGGCGCCTGTCTTTTCGGCTTTTTTATTTTTGCCGCCATTTTTTAGGGCGTTTTTTAGGGCCGCCGCGGCGGGCTGGGCGGCTTGCTCCGGAGCGGGAAAGTTTTCGGTTCCGGGCGGAGACGGCACGGGAAAAAGCTCTGCCGCCATCGGAAACGGATAGGGTATTTTCACACAATTTTCGCCGCATTTATTGGTAAATACATCTACTGAAATGGTCTGTGCAAAACGAGGCGTTTTTTGTTCTTCTTTTTCAAAAATGCCTTGTTTTGTCATAAAAATAGTGAAATCTGCGTGAATATACCCCTAATATATTTCATTAACGCATAAATCGCCCAGACAGATTGTAGACGGATTTACCATTGCTTTTTTGTATTTTTCATAGATAATAGAATTTGTTGAAAATGCGAGAGGGAAGGTGGATTGACCATGCGGAAAATTCATGAAAACGTGCCGGTTCTGTTCCGTCCGGAAAAATGGACGGTGAGCGAAT
>CALVHP010000123.1 GCA_944328405.1 uncultured Clostridia bacterium | reverse complement strand
CCTCGTCGCGCGAGGGCTGGATGATCTTGTTGACTTTCCCGCCCGCGAGTTTTGCGTGCAGTTCCCGCGCGATGTGGCGGAGCGTAAATGCGTCTTGCGGCATCTGTATTTTCCTCAGTTTTCCGTGTCGTTTTGCCCGCCGTCCGGCGCGGCGCTTTCGCCGCCGTCCTGCGCGGCGGCCTTGGCTTCGTCCGCTTCCTGCGCGGCGCTCTTTCCGGCGCCGCCTTCCGTGCGCGGCGGGGGCGCGGTCAGGCCCTGCGCGGAAAAGAGCAGGACGGTGTTTTCCTTTTCCGCCGCTTCCCACTGGGGCGCGAACGAAAATTTGCGGTACAGTTCTTCGGGCGCGTAGATGGTTTTGCCGCGGAACAGTAGCAGGTCTTCGGGGGTGAAATCTTCCACGGCGCGCACCTTGCCCAGCGCTTTGCGCCGCTGCTTTCCCTCTTTGAGCGCGGCGCGCAGCCGCTTCCGCTTTTCGCCGCGGCCCGCCAGTTCCGCCGCGCGCGCGTCCTGTTCGGCCTGCGCCAGAAACTGCGCATAGCCCCGCAGCGCTTCGGGCGCCGCTTCGAAATACAGTTCGATGTTCTTTTCCGAAAGCAGGGCGGCGGGGCAGGCCGGGTCGGCGGCATAGCGCAAAAAGGCGCGCGTCGTCACCGATTCGAAGACGATGGCCGCCGCAAAGAATACGGCGAGTACCCCCGCCAGGGCGATGAAGGCGATCTGCGGGCCGCCTTCCATGCTTTCGTCCCACGTTCCCGCGCCGACCGCCACGGCGGCGAGCAGCACGCACACGATGATCTCGTAAAACAGATGGCGGCTGAGTTTCTGCATGCGCAGAGTCGTCTTTTTCATGTTCCTTTCTTTCCTTCCGGGGCTTTTTTCCATTATACCCCATTCCGGAAAAAAAGTAAATCATATCGCCGAAAAACGCTTTGCAAAACGATGTCTTTGTGCTACAATACTAAGACGATCGAAAAAAGAAACCGTTTTTGGTTCCAGGAGTAACGATATGCAGTACAAGACAGAACCTTCCGAAAAGAGCACCGTCAAGATCACCATGACCTTCGACAAGGCCGAATGGGACGCCGCCAACATGAAGGCTTACCAGCAGACCCGCGGCCGCTACACCGTCAACGGCTTCCGCAGGGGCAAGGCTCCCAAACACGTCATCGAGCTCAACTACGGCAAGGGTGTCTTTTATGAAGACGCGCTCAACGAACTGTACAGCGAGCACTATTTTGCCGCCATCGAAAAGGAAAAGGACAATTTCACGGTCGTCGGCCAGCCCGAGCTGTCTGTGGGCGACATCAGCGACGAAGGCGCCGTCCTCATCGCCACCGTGCCCGTCAAGCCCGACGTCAAGCTCGGCGCCTATACGGGTATAAACATCCGCAAAGCGGAGTATACTGTAAAGGATGAAGACGTCGAGGCCGATCTGCGCCGTTTGCAGGAGCGCAACTCCCGCCTCGTCGAGGTCGAGGGCCGCGCCGCCGAGAACGGCGACACCGCGACCATCGATTTTTCCGGCAGCGTGAACGGCGAAAAATTCGCGGGCGGCACCGCCGAAAATTACGCCCTCGTGCTGGGCAGCGGTTCGTTTATCCCGGGGTTTGAAGAACAGGTCGTCGGCATGAACGTCGGCGACGAAAAGGACGTTTGCGTCAAGTTCCCCGACGATTACCAGGCCGAAGAGCTCAAGGGAAAAGACGCCGTGTTCGCCGTCAAGCTCCACAAACTCGAGCGCAAAGAGCTGCCCGAAGTGAACGACGAGTTCATCAAGGACGCCGCCGGCGCCGAAAGCGTCGACGCCTATAAAAAGGAAGTGCGCGAACGGCTCGAAAAACAGGCCAAAGAGCGTTCGGACGCCGAAACGGAAGACAACATCGTCCGCGCGATCGCCAAAAACGCCGAAGTCGAGATCCCCGACGCGATGATCGAAAACCAGATCGACGCGATGGTGCGCAACGCCGAGTACCGCCTCGGCATGCAGTACGGCGGCATGAAGCTGGAAGACTATCTCAAATACATGGGCAGCAACCTGCACGACTTCCGCGAGGGCTACCGCGCCCAGGCGGCGGAGACGGTCAAGAGCCAGCTCGTCATCGACAAGATCGTCCGCCTCGAAAAGTTTGAGGCGACCGACGCCGAGATCGACGCGAAGATCGAAGAGCTCGCCGGAAAAGTCAATAAGACGGTCGAAGAGTACAAAAAGGATGCGGGCGATTCGCAGCGCGAGTATCTCGAAAACGAGATCGTCATCGATAAACTGTTCCGCTTCCTGCGTGAAAACAACAACCTGACGGCCGACGCCTCCGAAGAGGAAGCCGCGGCGCCCAAAAAGCCGGCCGCGAAGAAGGCGTCCGGCGCCAAAAAAACGACGACGGGTGCCAAAAAAGCGGCTGCCGGCACCGAAGAGGCGGCAGGGGAAGCAAAGGCGCCCGTGGCGAAAAAGCCTGCGTCGCGCGCCAAAAAGCCCGCCGCGAAACCGGAAGACGCCGAATGAAAGAAGGAGGAGCGATGAAAGACGTACAGATGAACCTCATCCCGATGGTCGTCGAGCAGTCCAGCCGCGGCGAACGCTCGTACGATATCTATTCGCGGCTTCTCGAAGACCGCATCATCTTCCTTTCGGGCGAGATCAACGACGGCATGGCCAACACCATCGTCGCCCAGCTGATCTACCTCGAGGCGAAGGACATGAACAAGGACATCAGCCTCTACATCAACAGCCCGGGCGGCAGCGTGTCGGTGGGTCTGGCGATCTATGATACGATGCAGTACATCCACTGCGACGTGTCGACCATCTGCGTGGGGCTGGCGGCGAGCATGGGTGCGTTCATCCTCTCCAGCGGCGCGCGCGGCAAGCGCTTTGCGCTGCCCAACAGCGAGATCATGATCCACCAGCCTCTCGGCGGGGCGCAGGGCCAGGCGAGCGACATCAAGATCCAGGCGGAACACATCCTGAAAATCAAGGATAAGATGAACCGCATCCTCGCCGAAAATACGGGCCGGTCGATCGCCGAGATCGAGCGCGATACCGACCGCGACAATTACCTGTCTGCGGAAGAGGCGCTCTCTTACGGGCTGATCGACAAGGTATTTTACAAGAGATAGGGCGGAGTCGGGCAGGAGCCCGTTTTCCGTTAGATTTCGCCGTGCAGTGCGCCGCTTCGGTGCGGCTGTGCGGCGAAACGGTTTTTTCAGAAAAAATTTCGGAGTGTGGAATGAAAAACGAAGAACAGGTCTGTTCCTTTTGCGGAAAGCCGAAAAGCCGGACCAAGGTGCTGATCACCGGGCCCGACGGCGTTTCCATCTGCGACGAATGCATCGAAGTGTGCAACGAAGAGATCCGCGAAGCGCAGGCAAAGCCGGCCGAACGCGTCGAACTCAAAAAACCCGCCGAGATCAAGGCGGAACTCGATAAATACATCGTCGGGCAGGACAAAGCCAAAAAGGTGCTTGCCGTGGCGGTCTATAACCACTATAAACGCATCAACAGCGAACCCGCGCAGGACGACGTGGAGATCGAAAAGAGCAACATCCTGCTGCTCGGCCCCACGGGCTGCGGCAAAACGCTGTTGGCGCGCACCCTCGCGCGCATCCTCAACGTGCCCTTCGCCACGACGGACGCGACCACGCTGACCGAGGCGGGTTACGTCGGCGAAGACGTCGAAAACATCCTGCTCAAACTCATCCAGAACGCCGATTACGACATCGAAAAGGCGCAGCGCGGCATCATCTACATCGACGAGGTCGACAAGATCGCGCGCAAGGGCGAAAACGTCTCCATCACGCGCGACGTTTCCGGCGAGGGCGTGCAGCAGGCGCTTTTGAAGATCATCGAGAGCACGGTGGCCAGCGTTCCGCCCCAGGGCGGCCGCAAGCATCCCCAGCAGGAGTGCATGCGCATCGACACGACCAACATCCTCTTTATCTGCGGCGGCGCGTTCGTCGGGCTCGACAAGATCGTGCAGTCGCGCAAGGACGATACCTCGCTCGGGTTCGGCGGCAAGGTCAAGAGCACGGACGAAATGGATTACGAGATGCTCGACGACGTCAAGCCGCAGGATCTGACCAAGTTCGGGCTGATCCCCGAGTTTGTCGGCCGCATCCCCATCGTGGTCACCCTGCAGCCGCTGGACGAGGCGGCGCTGGTCAAGATCCTCACCGAGCCGAAAAACGCGCTCATCAAGCAGTACCAGAAGCTTGTGGGGCTGGACGGCGTCAAACTCTCCTTCGAACCTTCCGCCGTCAGCGAGATCGCCAATACGGCCATCAAGCTCAAGACGGGCGCGAGGGGACTGCGCACCATCATCGAAAACCTGATGACCGACGTCATGTACGACATCCCTTCGGACGGAGAGATCAGCGAAGTGAAGATCACGCGCGACTGCGTTTTGGGCAATTCCAAGCCCGAAGTGGTCAAAAAGAGCGCGTAAACGGTCAATTTTAGGGCGGACGCCGCGGCGCCCGCCCTCGTTTTTTGTCCGGCGGGGCGCAAAATTTTCCGCACGGGCGTCAAAACGCTTGAAATCACGGCGCTCCATATATTATAATTGTATCCGTTCAGATTCAGCCGGAAAGATCGGTAAGGTAGGTACAAATGTATAAAATTCTGGAAAAACAGGCTCTCAACCCGACGGTGACGCGCATGGTCGTCGCGGCCCCGTTCGTCGCGCGCAAGGCGGAACCCGGGCAGTTCATCATTCTCCGCGTGGACGAAGAAGGGGAACGCATCCCCCTTACGGTGGCCGATTACGACCGCGAAAAGGGGACCGTGACCATCATCTTCCAGATCGTGGGCGGCACCACCGAGCGGCTCAACCTCCTCGGCGCGGGCGACTGCATTCACGACTTCGTCGGCCCGCTCGGCGAGCCTTCGCACGTCGAAGGGCTGAAAAAAGTCGCCGTCGTGGGCGGCGGCGTGGGCTGCGCCATCGCCTATCCCGTGGCCAAGAAGCTGCACGAACTGGGCGCCGAAGTGCACAGCGTGGTCGGGTTCCGCAGCAAAGACCTCGTCATTTTGGAAGAGGAGTTTTCCGCCGTTTCCGACGTGTTCAAGCAAATGACCGACGACGGCAGCTACGGCGAAAAAGGCCTGGTCACCGACGCGCTCAAAGCGCTCATCGAGGCGGGGAACGAATACGACGAGGTCATCGCCATCGGCCCGGTCGTGATGATGAAGTTCGTCTCTCTCCTGACCAAACAGTACGGCATCAAAACGGTCGTCAGCATGAACCCGATCATGATCGACGGCACGGGCATGTGCGGCTGCTGCCGGCTTTCCGTCGGCGGAAAGATGAGGTTTGCCTGCGTCGACGGGCCCGATTTCGACGGCCACGAGGTCGACTACGACGAGATCCTCAAACGCGCCTCCACCTACCGCGAGTTCGAAGCGAAAGAGCGCGAGGCGGCGTGCAATCTCTTCAAAAAGGAGGTGCGCTGAACATGCCGAACATGCGTTTGACAAAGCACCCGATGCCCGCGCAGGAGCCGGACGTACGCAATAAGAATTTTTACGAGGTCACCTTCGGTTATACCGCCGAAACGGCCATCGACGAGGCGCAGCGCTGCCTGCACTGCAAAAACAAACCCTGCGTCGGCGGCTGCCCCGTGCGCATCCACATCCCCGATTTCATCGCCAAGGTCGCGGCAGGGGAATTCGAAGAGGCGTATCGCATCATCCAGCAGTCCAGCTCGCTCCCCGCGGTGTGCGGCCGCGTCTGCCCGCAGGAGACGCAGTGCGAACAGCAGTGCGTGCGCGGCAAAAAGGGCGAGCCCGTCGCCATCGGGCGGCTGGAGCGCTTCGTCGCCGACTGGCATAACGCCAACAGCTGCGACCTGCCGCACCGCGAGGCGCCGAACGGCCACAAGGTCGCCGTCGTGGGCAGCGGCCCCGCGGGGCTGACCTGCGCGGGCGATCTGGCCAAGCGCGGCTACGACGTCACCGTGTTCGAGGCGCGGCCCCTGGCGGGCGGCGTGCTCGTGTACGGCATCCCCGAATTCCGCCTGCCCAAGGCCATCGTGCAGAAAGAGATCGACAACTTAAAGGCCCTCGGCGTGAAGATCGAGACCAACATGGTCATCGGCAAAGTCCTTTCGGTGGAC
>CALVHP010000122.1 GCA_944328405.1 uncultured Clostridia bacterium | reverse complement strand
GCGAGGGCAAGACGGTCGGCACCGGCACCACGGGTTACGGCATCGGCCGCGGCAGCGAGCAGAAGGGCCTTGCCTGGCAGTTCCTCTCGTACATGATGAGCGAAGAGGGCCAGAACGCCATGAGCACCTCGGGCGGCATCGTCCCCAGCCTGATTTCCCTGGCCGAAGACGAAAACGCCGTCTGGCGCACGATGTTCCCCGGCATCAACCACGACGCCTTCATCTACGAGGGCACCAACGACGTCGTGCCCGACTATTACGACACCATCGAAGTGCGCGATTCTTCCGCGTACGACGCGGCCATTGCCAACATGCTCCACCAGATCATGGGCAACAATATGGACGTCGGCCCCGCCGTGCTGACCTGCCAGCGCGAGATCGACAAATACCTGGAAATGCAGGGGAGATGATGGGATGCAGCAAGCCGCCCGCAAAAAGAGATCGCTGAAAAAATTCGTCAAGGACAACTGGGTCGGCGCCGTGTTCGTCGCGCCGGTGTTCATCGGCATCGCCGTGTTCACGGCCTGGCCCATGCTCCAATCGCTGTATTTCAGCTTTTTCTCCGATTACAACGTCATCAGCCCGCCCTCGGGCTTCGGCCTGTTCAACCTGCGCCGCATGTTCGTCTACGACGCCGACCTGTGGAAAGCCATCGGCGTGACCTTTACCTATACCGTCATCAACGTCCCGCTGACGATGGCCCTGTCCTTTATGCTGGCGGTGCTTCTCAACCGCAAGTACAAGGGCATCGGGGTGTACCGCGTGCTCATCTACCTGCCCGTCATCATCCCCGTCACCGTCAACGGTCTGCTGTGGCGCAATGTGACCGACGTCGACTACGGCATCGCCAACAAATTTCTCACCACCCTCGGCCTGCCCGAATCCACCTTTTTCGAAGCGGCGGCCAGTTGCATGCCCTCGTTCATC
This sequence comes from uncultured Clostridia bacterium, assembly GCA_944328405.1. Taxonomy (GTDB): domain Bacteria; phylum Bacillota; class Clostridia; order Christensenellales; family Borkfalkiaceae; genus Borkfalkia. Next base: position 1,921 of record CALVHP010000122.1, on the reverse strand, counting down.
ATCCTCGGCCTGTGGTCGCTGGGCGGCGGCATGATCTTGTGGCTCTCCGCGCTGAAAAACGTCCCGCAGGAACTGTACGAGGCGGCGGAGATCGACGGCGCCAACGCCGCCGTGCGGCTGTTTAAGATCACCATCCCCATGTGCACGCCGATGATATTTTACAACCTGGTCATGAACATCATCGGCGCCCTGCAGACCTTCGGCACCGTGTATACCCTTACGGGCGGCATCCCGGGCAAGGACAACGCGCTCCTGTTCTGGATGATGAAGATCTACAACGACGCCTTCGACATCAACGGCGCGACCATGGGCTACGCCTGCGCGGTCAGTTGGCTGCTGTTCTTCGTCATCGCCATCCTGACGGCGGTCGTGTTCAAGACCAGCCGCTGGGTGTTCTACGGAGAGGAGGCCTGAGCATGCAGTCGACCGAAACTGTTTTTTCCGCGCAGGTGCGCAAAAACCGGCTCGTCCGCAGGGCCAAAAAGGCGCTGCGCCTGACGGGTTTCCACGCCGTGATGGTGATCCTCTCGCTCGTGTTCATGTTCCCGTTCCTGTACATGTTTTTCATGAGCGTGATGACCAACACCCAGTCTGTTGGCAACCCGGAGGTCATCTTTTTTCCTACCGAGTGGCATTTTGAAAATTATGCCTCCGTCTTCGACGAGTCGTTTGTCCGTTACTTTTTCAACACCTTTCTCATCATCGCGTGCAACCTGATCTTCGTGCCGCTGGCCTGCTCGTTCGTCGCCTTCGGTTTCAGCCGCTGCCGCCTCGCCGGGAAAGAGGCGCTGTTCGCCGTTGTTTTGGCCACGCTGATGCTCCCCGCCGCGGTCACGCAGATCCCTCTGTACGTCATCTTTGTAGACATCGGCTGGATCAACACCCCGCTGCCGTTCATCGTTCCGGCGCTGCTGGGCGGCGGCAGTATGAACATCTTTTTGGTGCGGCAGTTCATGCGCGGCATCCCCGCCTCGCTCGACGAGGCGGCCACCATCGACGGTGCCAGCAAGTTCCGCGTATTTTTCAGTATCTATTTCCCCCTCTGCAAGCCCATATTGATCTTCACCATGATCGGCGTTTTCAACGGTACGTGGAACGATTTTATGGGCCCGCTGATGTATCTGCGCAAGCCCGATTCTTACACTTTGGCGCTGGGCGTCTATTACAAATTCGCCGGCCGCCTGACCGAAGAAAACTTCCCCAATATCCAGATGGCCACGGGCGTGATCATGGTCATCCCCTCGGCGGTGGTGTTCTTCATCTTCCAGAAGCAGCTCATCGAAGGCGTAAGCGTCGGGGCGGTAAAAGGCTGACCCTCACACAACATCAAAATTCATAAGGAGGCAATGTATGAGCATTCGAAAGACATGGATCGCGGCCGTTCTGGCGGTCGTGATGGCACTGGGCTTCGCATTCTGCATCGCCGGGTTGCAACCCGCAAGCGTTTCCGCCGACAGCGGCACGAAAACGCTGATCAACTACGGTGACGTCAACTCGGGCGCGCTGTGGAGGGAGTCGGGCGCTCCCGACGACTGGCCGGGCGCCGTCGAAAGTATTCCCATCGACGGCCAGGCGGACGGCGGCGACGTCATCCTGCGCAACGAACTGAACACGGACGGCACCGCGTTCCAGGCCGGCGAAACGGGGTTCGCCCGCGAGGGCATCGACCATAACAAGGCCGCGTACGTCGTCAACGGCCTGCAGGTCAAGTTCTACCTCAGCAACGAAAACTGCAACACCCTGCGCTTTATCTTTACGCAGAATTCGGGCTGGTACATGAATTCCACCTATGCGTTCTGGGTGACGTTCGACGTGAAAAACAACACGGTGTCCGCCAACTATACCACCAAGGGCGGCAACCCCGAGACGAGCGTGACGGGCGGCGAGGCGGAAGACTTCGCGCTCCATACCGATAACGACT
>CALVHP010000121.1 GCA_944328405.1 uncultured Clostridia bacterium | reverse complement strand
GAAAGAAAGATCATTTTGTACGCTTCTTACCTGCCCCGCGGAACCGTCTGAAGCGGAAAGATCCGTTTGCGGGTTATGGCAAACCGAAAAGGCAATGCGTCAGCATTGCCTTTTCGGTTTGTTGGGGCTACCGTTAAATGCGGCGGACGAGGCTAAAAAAAGTCTATAAAAATCTGTGGGAATAAGAGTTGCGAAACTCAATTTTGTACCAAAGGGAATTTGTATAAATTGCAGGCGTTTTACCATAGGAGAGCGCTGCTGTATACGAGAATACTGCGTTGAAGCGAAGCCTGAACGAAATCTTATCGGCAGGTGCGCTTAGCTTGACAATTTGTTCTTCCGTGCGGAAGGCGTTCTCCGAGGCTCGGGGAGTGGCGCTGCGGCGGAGAAAGGGGCGTTTCGCGGCATTCGGCTGCGTTTATACCTTCCATAAATTTTATTTATACCCCCGCGCGCGGAAGAATTATTGCAAAACGGAGGGGAACATGGTACAATAGGGGGCGAACAAATAAAAAACAAAGGAGTTTTTTCACCATGTCGTATGTAGAGAGCGTTCTCGAACGTCTGAAGGCGCAGAACCCCAACGAGCCAGAATTCCACCAGGCGGCGACCGAAGTGCTACACAGCCTGGAGCCGGCCATCAACGCCAACCCGCAGTATGAAAAGGCGGGCCTCCTGGAACGGCTGGTCGAACCCGAACGCGTGATCATGTTCCGCGTGCCCTGGGTGGACGACGCGGGCAAAACGCAGGTCAACAAGGGCTACCGCGTGCAGTTCAACAGCGCCATCGGCCCGTACAAGGGCGGCCTGCGCTTCCATCCCTCCGTCAACCTGTCCATCATCAAGTTCCTGGGCTTCGAACAGATCTTCAAGAACAGCCTGACGGGCCTGCCCATCGGCGGCGGCAAGGGCGGTTCCAACTTCGACCCCAAGGGCAAGAGCGACAACGAGATCATGCGCTTCTGCCAGAGCTTCATGACCGAACTGCAGCGCCACATCGGCGCCGACACCGACGTGCCCGCCGGCGACATCGGCGTGGGCGGCCGCGAGATCGGCTACCTGTTCGGCCAGTACAAGCGCATCCGCGACGAGCACGTCGGCGTGCTCACGGGCAGGGGCCTCAGCTACGGCGGGTCGCTGGTCCGCACCGAGGCCACCGGTTACGGCCTGGTGTACATCACCGAAGAGGCGCTCGCCAGCAAGGGCGATACGCTCAAAGGCAAAACGGTCGCCGTCAGCGGCTCGGGCAACGTGGCCATCTACGCCTGCCAGAAGGCGCAGCAGCTCGGCGCCAAGGTCGTGACCATGAGCGATTCCAACGGCTACGTGTACGATAAAAACGGCATCGACCTGGCCGTCGTCAAACAGATCAAGGAAGTCGAGCGCGGCCGCATCAAAGAGTATGCCGCGCGCGTACAGGGTGCCGAATACCACGAAGGCTGCAAGGGCGTGTGGACGGTCAAATGCGACATCGCGCTGCCCTGTGCCACGCAGAACGAGCTGGACGAAACGTCTGCCAAGGCTCTCGTCAAAAACGGCGTAAAGCTGGTCGGCGAAGGCGCGAACATGCCCACCACCCTCGAAGCGACGGAATACCTGCAGAAGAGCGGCGTGGTGTTCCTGCCCGGCAAGGCGGCGAACGCGGGCGGCGTGGCTACCTCCGCTCTCGAAATGGCGCAGTCGAGCGGCCGCCTGTTCTGGTCGTTTGAAGAAGTGGACGCCAAGCTCAAGGGCATCATGGTGAACATCTTCCGCAACATCGACGCCGCCGCGAAGAAATACGGCTTCGAAGGCAACTACGTGGTCGGGGCGAACATCGCCGGCTTTGAAAAGGTCGCCCAGGCGATGATGGCCCAGGGCGTGGTGTAAGCGAAAAAGAACGGATCAAAACCGAAGAGGACGTGCCGGAAGGCACGTCCTCTTGCATTGTGCGGATGTCGCTGCGCGGAAAAAACGGTTTTGGCGGCGTCAGCGGATCTTGTCGATGCTGTCCTTTTTGCACATCACGATCAGGCGGTCGCGGGTGTCGAACACATAGTCGGCGTCGGGCACGGGCGTAAGATCTTCGCCGCGCTTGACGGCGAGGATGTTCAGGTTGTACTTCACGCGCACGTTCTTGTCGCGGATGGTGCGGCCCTCCCACGATTTGGGGGTGGGGATCTCGTAAATGGCGTACTCGGGGGTCAGCTGGATGTAGTCGAAGATGTTCTTGGCGCTGTACCGCACGGCGAGGCGTTCGGCCATCTGCTTTTCGGCAAAGACCACTTCGTCGGCGCCGTTGCGGAGCAGGAACTTGGCCTGGATCTCGGTGGAGGCGCGCGAGAGCACGTACTTTGCGCCCGCCTCTTTCAACAGCGAGGTCGTTTCCAGCGAAGACTGAAAGTTTTCGCCCACCGAGACGACGCAGATGTCGAAATTGTCGACGCCGAGCCCTTCGAGCACGGCGGGCTTGGTCGCGTCGCCGATCTGCGCGCTGGTCACGAAGGGCAGGATCTCGTCGATCTTTTCTTCGTCGATGTCCAGCGCCATCACGTGGTTGCCCAGCTCCGTAAATTTACGCGCCATGTAGGTGCCGAAGCGGCCGAGGCCGATGATCAGAATGGATTTCATAATCTCCTCATAGAATTTTTTTTATCGGAACGGTCTTCCGAAACGGGGGACCGTTCCGCTGTTTTCAGAACAAACGGCCGCGTCGGATCAGGCGATGCGGACCTTTTCGACGGGCAGTTCGGCGGCGGGTGCCGAGGGGGTGCGCAGCGAAAGCATGACCGTCAGACACCCGGCGCGGCCCAAAAACATCAGGCACGACAATACGAGTTCGGACCCGACGCAAAGCGACGGCGTGATGCCGAGGGTCAGCCCCACGGTGCCGATGGCCGAAAAGACCTCGAACACGATCTCGGTCAGTTCGAAACCCTTGCCCTGTTCGAACAGACAGATGAGCACGACGCCCAGCGCCGCGAACAGCAGGTACAGCGTGACGAAGCGCGAGGCGGTCTTGACGTTGTCGTCGTCGATGCGGCGGCCGAAACACTCCACCGAGCGTTTGCCGCGGATGAACGAGACGAGGGAGAGGAAGAGCACGGCGAAGGTATTCGTCTTGATGCCGCCCGCCGTCGAGCCGGACGAGCCGCCGATGAACATGCAGCCGATGGTCACGAAGACGGTGGCCGTCTGCACCGACGTCAGATCCAGCACGTTGAAGCCAGCCGTGCGGGGCGAAACCGCCGTAAAAAATGAATTGAGCAGCAGGTCGCCGAAGGGCATGCCGCGCTCCGCGATCATGATGATCGCCGTGGGCACCACGACCATCACGGCCGTCATGACAAGCACGAGTTTGGTGTGCAGCGCGAGGCGGCGCAGTCGGAATTTGTTGTTGCACAGGTCTTTCCAGACCGCAAAGCCCAGCCCGCCGATGAGGATGAGCAGGGGAACGGTCAGGCAGATGATGGGGTCGCCCGCGTACGAGGTGAGCGACGCAAAGGGCGTTCCGCGCGCGCCCATCAGGTCGAACCCGGCGTTGCAGAAGGACGAGACGGACGTAAACACCGCAAACCAGATCCCTTGCCCCCAGCCGAAGTCCGGCACGAAGCGGAACGCGAGCACGATCGCCCCCGCCGCTTCAAAAATGAGAGTGCCCAGCAGGATGGTCGAAGTCAGTTTGACCATGCCCGCAACGTTGGGTGCGCTGACCGATTCCTGCATGAAGGTGCGTTCCTTCAGCCCGATCTTTTTGCCGCTGAGTTTCAGCAGCAGAAAAATGATGGTCATGAACCCCACGCCGCCCATCTGGATCAGCAGCAGGATGACGACCTGCCCGAAGCCCGACCAGTATTGAAAGGTGTCGTGCAGGATCAGCCCGGTCACGCAGGAGGCGGAAACGGTGGTAAACAGTGCGTCCATAAAGTCGACCCGGCCGGGGATCTTGGAAGAAAAGGGCAAAATCAGCAGGATGGTCCCCAGCAGGATGACCGCCAGATACCCGATCACGAGCAACCGCACGGGCGTAAGACGTATTTTTCGCGGCATACTTCCTCCGAAAAAGAGATGCTGAAAGGATTATAACATGTTCCCGTGCAAAAGTAAACAGTTCGGCAGGGGGCTTGGCAAAAAAGCCGCCCGCGGCAGGGAGAAGCCCGAAACGTGCTTTTCCAGATAAAATTACGCGTCTATTTCATGAAAAATATGCATTTGCCGCCCGTTTATGATAAAATAAAGGCAATGGCGCCGCGTCGGCCGTCGGCGGGTGCCCCGGCCGGAAACCGGGGAGGGCGGCGGCGTTCCGCGGCGCACCTTTTTGCGGCCTGCGCAATAGTATGGAAGGGGCGGAGGTGCGTATGGAGATCTGTTTTGTGACCGAAGGGAGCCTGAACGAATACTGGGACCGCGCCAAAAAACAGTCCTGCGACGTGCTGTTTTTCGGGTTCAACGGGCTGGGAGACGTCGATTACGCGCGCGAACTGGCGGGCGAGACCTCGAAGCTGGAAGATCTGGCCATTTTAAGCCGCGAGCTTTCCTGCGTGGTCGTTTCGGGCTGCGTGACCCATTCGTGCGGGCTGAAATATAAGAGCGCGGCGATCGCGGAGGGCGGGAAGATCCTCGGCGTTTCCGACCGCCTGCACGCCTTCGAAGAGGACGGCTTTGCCTGCGGCGCGCACCTGAAGGTGTACGAAACGTCCGCCGGCAAGCTCGGCCTGTGCGTGGCGGAAGACCTGTATTTTCCGCAGGTGGTTTCCGCCCTGGCGGCGTTCGACGCCGACGCGGTGCTGTGCCCCTTCGGCGAGGCGGAAGACTTTGCGCCCCAGCTGATGATGCGCGCCTGCGCCTTTTCGGCGGGGTTGGGGGTATGCGTGTGCGCGGCGGGCATCGCCCAGGCCGCCGCTCCCACCGGCGAAGTCTGCATGCGCGCCGCCCGCCGCGAGTGCCGCCATTCGTTCGACGCCGCGCGCGAATACCGCATCGCCTCCGTGCGCCTGCGCGGCATGGCGCGCAGGCGCCGCGCCGATTTTTAGGCCGCCCGTTTTCAGTCGTCCGTGCCGCCGCACAGTCTGTCGCCCGCGCAGTGCCGCAGGCCGCCGCCCGCGCCGTCCGGGCATGCGCGCGGCGGGCGTTTCGGGGAAAAATCCCAAAAAGCCTTTGCAAACGCGCGCGTTCGTGGTATAATGGAAAAAAGGAGGAGCGAGCCATGCCCGATCCGAAAAACGCGACCGTCTTCATCACGAGTTACAACCGCATCGAACAGCAGTTGCGCGCGCTGTACAACTTCCGCGGCGGGCAGTCGTTTACCGACATCGTGCGGCAGAGCGCCGACAAAAACGAAGTGGTGCGCCGCTACGAAAACGACCTCGTCGAATACGCGCGCCTGCGCAACGCCATCGTGCACCAGAGCGTGGGCGAGACGGTCATCGCCGTCCCCTGCGACGAGGTGGTCGAAAACATCCTGCGCATC
>CALVHP010000120.1 GCA_944328405.1 uncultured Clostridia bacterium | reverse complement strand
TTTTGTTGCCCGGCCGGCGCAGTTGTCGGCCGGGTTTTTGCTGCGCCCGTCAAATCACCGCAAAAGTTTGCGCGGAATGTTGCGCCGGAAATGTTGCTTTTCACGGAAGTATATGATAAAATCATATTTGAATCAAGCAAGCAAGAGAAGGTACCGCAGATGAATGCACGGAACACTTTGAAGATCAACCAAAACGGACATCTGGAGATCGGCGGGGCGGATACCGTCGCGCTCGCCGAACAGTTCGGCACGCCGCTGTATGTCATGGACGAACAGTATATACGCGACATGTGCGCCGCGTACAAAAGGGCCATCGACGAGGAGTACGGCGGGAACGGGCTGGTGCTGTACGCCTCGAAGGCCTTTTCCTGTAAGGCCGTTTACAGGATCGTACAGGAAGAGGGGATCGGCGTCGACGTCGTATCCGGCGGCGAACTGTATACGGCGCTGCAGGCGGGATTCCCGGCCGAAAAGATCTATGTGCACGGCAACAACAAACTGCGTTCCGAATTGGAGTTTTCCGTTGAGAGCGGCGTCGGGGCGATCGTCGTGGACGCCTATTCCGAACTCGACGCCCTCGACGAGATCTGCGCAGAAAAGGGCGTCGTGCAGGACATTCTGATCCGCGTCAATCCGGGGGTCGAAGCGCATACGCATCATTTTATCCAGACGGCGAAAACGGACAGCAAATTCGGTTTTTCGATCGCGGACGGTTCGGCGGAAAAGATCGCCAAATACGCCCTCGGGAAGAAAAATCTGGCGCTGCAGGGCTTTCACAGCCATATCGGGTCGCAGATTTTCGAGATGCAGTCGTTTAAGCTGGCTGCCGAAAAGCTGCTGACGTTTGCAGCGCAGCTGCGGGAAAATACCGGATTTGAAGCGGCGAAGCTGAATCTCGGCGGCGGGTTCGGGATCTGGTACACGGATGACGACGCCAAACAATCCGTCGCCGATTACGCGGAAAATCTGAAATCGCTTTTCCGCGAAGTCAGCGGCCTTGCGGACCGGAAAGGGCTCAGGCGGCCGTATCTTCTGGTCGAGCCGGGCCGTTCCATCGTCGGCGAGGCGGGGATCACACTGTACACCGTCGGGGCGATCAAAGACATCCCCGGGGTCAAAAAATACGTGGCCGTGGACGGCGGGATGTTCGAGAACCCGCGCTATGCGCTCTACCAGGCGAAATATACGGCGGTGCTGGCAAACCGTGCCGCGGAAAAGCCGACCGAAACGGTCAGCGTCGCGGGGAAGTGCTGCGAAAGCGGAGACATCGTGTGCGCGAACGTCTCGCTGCCCCGGGCTTGCAGCGGCGATATCCTCGCAGTGCTTTCGACCGGCGCCTACAATTATTCGATGGCCGGCAACTATAACCGGAACCCTGTGCCGCCCGTGATCCTCGTCAAAGACGGGCGTGCCGATTACATCGTCAAACCGCAGACTTACGAAGACATCGTGCGAAACGACGTCATTCCGGAGCGTCTGCGCTGAAAAAAGCGGAAACCATTTTCCGCTTTTTTCTTTTTTATCGGAGGCGCGGGCGCCGCGTTTGCCTTGCTTTTTTAACAAAAATATAGTATACTTTTTTCATGCAGGCCATACAACAACTTCTCTCGCTGCTTGTCAGTTTTTTAGCGGTCGCATTCGTGCTGACCGTGCATGAATTTGCGCATGCGTTTGTCGCCTATAAATGCGGGGACGCCACGCCGAAAGTTTACGGGCGGCTGACCCTCAATCCGCTCAGGCATTTCGACCCGCTGGGCCTCATTTTGTTTGCGTTTGCGGGGTTCGGCTGGGCGAAGCCTGTCCCGATCAATCCGTATAATTTCCGCAAGTACCGCAAAGGGCTTGCTCTGACGGCGCTGGCGGGGGTCACCGTCAACTACATCTGCGCCATTTTGCTTTATCCGCTGGCAATTCTCGGTGGGACCGTGAATACCTCGGTCTGGTTCCTGGATTCTCTGATCGAGGCGATCCCGTACTTTCTCTGCCTGTATTCGCTTTCCTTCTGCGTGTTTAACCTGATCCCGCTGGCGCCCCTGGACGGGTGGCGCGTGGTCGACGCGCTCAACCACAGGCGCGGCAAGGTGTTCCGGTTTTTTGAAAAGAACGGTTCGATCATCCTGATCGTCTTGATCGCCGTGCACTTTTTCATCTCGTTTCTGGTGCAGTTTGCAGGCAACAGCCCGGCGGCGCAGATCATTTCTTATTTTGATATCCTGGGATATGTGCTGTATATCGCGAGAAATGTGTTCGGCTGGCCGATCGCCGCATTGTGGAGCGTCATTTGCGGTTGGCCGATCCCGGTGTTCGGGGGGAGCATTTTTTGACATGGGAAAAGACGCGGAAAAGTTTGAATCGGTCGTCGATTATACGACCGTTCTCGACAATTTTGAAGGCCCGCTCGATCTTCTGCTGTTTCTGATCAAGCAGGAGCAGATCGAAATCAAGGATATCTTTGTATCCAAGGTGACGGAACAATTCCTCGATTACATGAAGGCTCTGCCGTACATCGACATCGATAAAGCGAGCGAGTATTTAAGCATCGCCACGGCGATTCTGGAAATCAAGGCAAAGAGCCTCGTTCCGGCGATCGTCGAACCGGAATCGGAGGAAGAGGACGCGGAAGCGGTCTTGATCCGTGCGCTGGAAGAATACAAAATGCTCAAGGAAGAGAGCGCGAAGCTCAAAGAGCTGGAGACGATCGGCTATTACTACAAAGAGCCGGATAAAAACGTCGGCGAGGCAAAGATCGTATACCGCGATTTCAACCTTGACGGATTGCTGCGGGCCTTTACCGACCTGATGTTGCGGAGGGAAGCGCAGATGCGCGACGCCGGGATCCAGCGCGAGATCCCGAAAGACGTATATACCATTCCGGACCGCGCGCAGTACATCCGTTCGACGCTCAGCGAGCGTTCCGAAGTGGGGTTTGACGAACTGTTTTCGCCGCATTCGGGGAAAAACGAGATCATCACCACGTTTCAGGCGCTGCTGGAATTGCTGAAATACCAGTTCATCACCGTCGAACAGGAGACAACGTTCGGCAGGATCATTATCAAAAACAATCCGGACAGATCGGAGGAAGAGTTCATTGGAGATCTTGGAGAATCTGAGCAATATTCTTGAAAGCGTGCTGTTTGTCTCCGGCAATCCCGTGCCGGTCGCGATTTTGGCCGAAAAGCTCGGCGTCAGCGAAAAAGATATCAAAGACGCGGCCAAAAAATTGCAGGAGCGCTACTCTGAAAAGAGCGGTATCCGGCTGCTTTCCTTCAATAAAAAATTGCAGCTTTCCAGCAATCCCGATTACAAAGACTTTGTGTCTTCCGTTTTGAATCCGATCAAGGAGCGCGAGTTTACAAAGACCATTCTGGAATGTTCGGCCATCATCGCCTATAAGCAGCCGATCACAAAGGGGGAACTGGAGGAACTGCGCGGCCTGAATTGCGACTATGCGATCCACACGCTGCTGGATCTGAAAATGATCGAACCGGTCGGGCGCAAGGACGCGGTCGGAAGGCCGATCCTGTATGCGACGACGGACAATTTTCTGAAGCGGTTCCGGCTCAACAGCATTGAAGATCTTCCGGACTACGATACGCTGATGGAAAGCATCGCCAAACTGCACGGCAACGAACCAGATTCGTATCTGTATGCCGGAAACGTGTATGTGGACGGACAGGAAGAGGCCGCTGCCGAAACGGCCGCCTCCACCGAAGGGTCGGCCGCGGCGGCTGCCCCCGCGAGGGAATCCGAAAACGCGTCTGTCGCGCAGGAAACGCCTCAGGAAAGCGACGAGGACGAACTTCCGGACTTTTTGCGCGATCTCGACGCAGATGAGATCATCAAGATCGAATAAGATGCATCAAAAAGGAGGGCGGCCGTACGGCGCCCTCCTTTTTTGGGTCGCCGCAGCCGCGGCAGGTCCGCGTGCGCCGCAAACATGCAGAAATCGGCAGGGGCGAAGCCAAACTTCGCTTCGTTTCTTTACTTTTTCTGTAATTCGGGGTATAATGGATCTTACATAGGGAACGAGGAGGTGCGCAATTGGCCGTTAAAAGAACGCGTGAATCGGAAGAAATGTACCTTGAGACCATTCTGCTGCTACATCGGACAAAGGCAAACGTGCGCGCGGTGGATGTCTGCGAGGAACTCGGCTATGTGAAATCCAGCGTTTCGAGGGGCGTCAATCTTCTGAAAAAGAAAGGGTATATCACGATCGACGCCGCTACGGGCGATATAGAGTTTACCGGCGCGGGCCGCGAAAAAGCGGAAGGCGTCTACGAACGGCATAAGGTCCTGACGGCTGCGCTCTGCAAAATAGGGGCGGGGAAGGAACTCGCCGAAGAAAACGCCTGCCGGATCGAACACGTCGTTTCCGACGAAATGATGTCGGTATTTAAAAAATTTGCAGATAATGAAGAATGAGGAGCGCTTTTGTCCGCTCCTTTTTTTATCGAGATACCCGTAAAATTTGGAACCTTGCGGACCGCTTACGGCAATCCCTGCTTGATCGACAAAATGTAAACCCTCCGGCAAAAGCCGGAGGGGCTGTTTTCTTATGCGGTACGGAACTGCGAAAATTTCGGAAGGTTCCGCGCCGATACTTTTGCGAGCACTTCAAGAAACTGGTCGGTATATTCGCTGGAGATTTCAGTGCAGAACTGGCGCAGGCGGGAATATTCTCCCATTTTCGCATACGGGATCCGCAGCCGGACGGAAGAATATTCGGCTTGAAAAAAGTGCAGGATCTCGTACTTCAAACGGTCGAGTCCGCTTCCCGTCTTTGCCGAAATAAAAAGGCTCCCCGGCGGAAACGTGTCAAAGTTTTTCAAAGACTCGCTTTTATTGATGACGATCCGGTAGGGCGCTTGGCAATCCAGATCCTGCAGGATCTGCAAAGTTGTCTTCAACTGCATCTCATAATCGTCCGTCGCGTCGCACACGATCAATGCAAGATCGCATTCCAAAGCGCTTTCCAACGTCGATTCAAAGGCGGAAATCAGGTTGTGGGGCAGTTCGCGCAGGAATCCGACGGTGTCTGTCAGCAAAAATTCGCTGCCGTCGACGACCATTTTGCGGGTCGTCGGGTCGAGCGTGGCAAACAATTTGTTTTCCGCCAGAACGTTTGCTTCCGTCAAAGCGTTCAGCAAAGTAGATTTTCCCGTATTGGTATAACCGATCAGGGCAACGGTATTCGCTTCGCTTTTTTTACGGTGTTCGTTGAAAAGCTTCCGGCGGGATTTGACTTCCTCCAAACGATTTTCAAGATAATGGATCCGCGTCCGGATACGGCGGCGATCCGTTTCCAGTTTTGTTTCTCCGGGGCCGCGCGTCCCGATCCCGCCGCCGAGGCGGGAAAGGGCGGAGCCTTTTCCTTTCAGCCGCGGGTACATGTATTCGAGCTGGGCCAGTTCGACCTGTAATTTGCCTTCGCTGCTTTTGGCGTTTTTGGCGAAAATGTCCAAAATCAGAGTCGTGCGGTCGATTACTTTTCGATCGTCCAGCGCGGCTGAAATGTTGAGCGTCTGAGAAGGCGTAAGATCGCCGTTAAAGAGGACGGTAATTTCCAGGCCGGAAAGGCGTTCTCGCAGTTCGGAGAGCTTGCCGCTGCCGATATAGGTTGCCGGATGGATCGTTCGCACGGCCTGAAAGACCGTACCGGCGTGCAGTGCGCCGGCGCTCTCGATCAGCGAAACGGCTTCTTTTTCGAGGTCGTGGGCTGTTTTGCCTTCTCCCGGCTGGATGATGAATATTTTTTCCTGGCTGAATCCATCGTTTGGGTGCATTGTCTGCATGGTCTTTTTGTTCCGAATATTTATGGTTTGTCCGGGTCGGGCTCTTCGCGCAGCCTGACTTTTCCCGCCACGGAACGGCGAATATCCTCGCTGATCGCGGCATAGTGCTTGCGCGTCGTATTGACGTCTTTGTGCCCGAGAACGTCTGCGACGACATAGATATCGTGCGTTTCCCGATAAAGCTGTGTGCCGTAAGTGCTGCGCAGTTTGTGGGGAGAGATCTTTTTCAGCGGAGTTACGATCCGGCTGTATTTTTTTACAAGATTTTCTACGGCGCGGATGCTGATGCGCTGCGTTTTCAAGGACAAAAACAGCGCGTGCTCGTCATGCGGGATGTCCGGGTTTTCGGCCTTTTCGGCCAGATATTTTTGCAGGGCCTGCGAAACTTCCTCGGAGAAGTAGAGGATCGTCTGATTTCCGCCTTTCCGCGTTACCCGAAAACTGTTGGTCGAAAAGTCGATATCCTCGTTATTCAGTCCTACAAGCTCGCTGATACGGATCCCCGTGCCCAAAAACAATACCAGAATGGCCACGTCGCGAATTTTCGTCTTTTCGTGGAAAGCGCGCTGGTGATTCGTCATGCCGACGCCCGAATCGGCGCAGTTGAGGAGATCAACGACCTCGTTGATCTCCAGACGGATGATCTCTTTCTCATGAATTTTCGGCATCGATACCTTCGCGGCGTTGTCGACGCTGATCTTATCTTTGGAAAAGAAATATTTGAACAGCGCGCGGACGGTGGAAAGTTTTCTTGCCTTGGCCCGCTCGTTGCAGCTGTTCAGCGAACCGTTGTATTCGTAGTGGTTCAGGTAACTTAAAAACTTTTCAATATCGGTTGCAGACACTTTTTCCAGATCAGACAACGTCAGGTGGGGGACGGAATCGGAAAACCGTCGTTTGCAGACAAGAAAATCAAAAAAGATACGCAGATCGTAGGCGTAGTTCAGCCGCGTCAATGTACTGGTCTGGTTTTCGATCCCGATAAAATATTCTTCGACGAAAGGAGGAAGCTCCTGCAAGAGCGCTTCGATCCGGCGCAGATTTTTTACGTTGCGATCCTGATAATAGCCTTTTTCGCTCATGCCATCATTATAGAGCAATCGGGGCAAAGAGGCAAGCGATTGCTTCGTAAAATTATTATTTTTTTCAGAAGAGCTGCGCCATGAAACGAAGGGGAGCGCCCTATGGTTCCACAGGCGGACATAAAACACTGCGTAAAACACAGCTTTTACGCAGTGATAGGGGCATTTCAGAAGGGGGCCGGAGTGCGGCGGGATAAAAAATCTGTAAAATTGGCTGAAACCGGTTACGCGGCCGGTTCCAGAACAAAAAAATTATTTTCAGCTCTTTTATTGATGATAAACGAATCGTCTATGAATAAGGATCCATTTGCCTGCCGGCGGAAGCACCGTCTTTACGCAAAATTTTTCGCAAACACGGCGGCGCGCAAAACGGCGCATATTGAATTTGGTGTAAGCCGCCCCCGTCCGGTGGGTTGTCAAGAGAATATCCGCGCAGTTATGTCACGCATAGTAG
>CALVHP010000119.1 GCA_944328405.1 uncultured Clostridia bacterium | reverse complement strand
TTCAAAGCCCGCGGCTGATCGGGAGAGGGCGCTCCGCGGGGGCGTTGCGCGCGGAAAGATACGGGCGCTTTGCCCCGGCTGACCGGGAGCAACGACGGAAAGAATTGCAAAAAGCGGGAGGCAGGTTGAACCTGCCTCCCGCTTTGGGTTGCTTTGGACGGCCGGGGATCGGCGGTTTTGCCGCGGCGCCCGGTTCAGCGTCCGTCGGGCGCCGCGTTTTCGCCTTCGCCCGGGGCCGTGCTGCCGGATCCGTCTTCGCCCGGGGCCTCCTCCTGCCTTGCCGGGGGAGAGGCGTCCCGTGCGGCGGCGTCTCCTTCCGCGGGGCCAGGCGCGGGTTGGCCGGCGTTGCCTTTCTCCGCGTGGCCCGGCGCGGGTTGTTCCGTTCCCTCTTTTTCCGCTTTGTCCGGCGCGTCGGCGCCGGAGGAAAGCAGCAGCGACCCCGCGCCCGGCAGCGGCGGTTCGGCGGCTTCTTCGGAGCGTTCTGCCGCGGAAGGATAGCGGCGCGGGTTGCCGAACAGGTTGTAGAACAGCGAACAGAGGTTGCAGATCGCCATGGCCACGGAGGTGACGACGGTCAGGTCGACGGACGCCCTGTCCGCGATGAAGATCGCCGCCAGCGAAAAGGCGATGGCGTACACCCGCGCGACCGCCTTGGCGATTTTCAGCCGCCGCAGCCGCTGGTTGCGCTCGCCGCGGCGGTACAGCCGAAATTCATACACGTACAGCAGCGCCGTGAACGCCAGCCCGATGATCTGCGAGGCCGACAGCGCGATCTCGAACGCGCTTCCGCGGGCGGAGAGCGCCGTCTGCAAAACGTACGTGCCATACAGCGCGATGTAGGCGATGCGCGCGGCGTAGTAGCGCGCTTTGAGCGACCGCGCCAGTTTTTTGTAGTCGGTATCGTCGTTCCCCACGTTTCCGGCAACGGTGCGGAAAGTTTTGTCTTCGCTCGCGGCGGCTGCGTCCGTATTTTTGAAACTGCGCACGCGGTACCTCTTGCCGAAGTGCGATTGCAGCGTGATGCCGCCGATCAGGCAGAACAGCCAGTCGCCGCCCAGGAAGGCGGCGGAAAAGGGGAGCATGGCGTCCGCCGTGATCCTGTTCGATATAAAAACGGCCGAAAAAGCGTAGGCAAGCAGGTTGAACAGCGCCAGGAACACCGCCGAAACGACGAACGTTCCCCCGGCGACCGCGAGGGGAAAGGCGCGTCTGTTTTTGCGCTCGGCATAGGTCTGCGCGGCGGAATTGAGGAAGCAGAACACCGTCATCGCCACGACGAACCCGCCGAACACGGGCGTCAGGTCGACGATGATCTGCGTGCGCGCTTCGTAATAGGTGTGCCCCAGGCAGAAGAGCGCCGCGTAGAGGCAGATGCCGATCTCCACCGCCGGCGGGATATACAGTTTGAAACGCTTCTGCACAAATACCGGCGCGCTGATCAGCGCCAGTTCCAGGACGGTGAACAGGACGTACGCCAGCAGCTGTATGTTCGAGATGCGGCCCGGGGAAGAAAAGTACACGGAAACAAAGCCCGCCAGCAGCGCCAGCAGGATGGACGCGCAGACGATATAGACGACGCCCGTCGACTTTTTTCCGAAGATCTTTTCCAGCATGCACAAAGTATACCACAAAATGCCCGCGTTCGGCAAACGAATCCGCTGTCGCTCTTTTGCCGCGGGCCGCGCCGGCTCCGCTTTTTCCGTACGCTTTCCCTCCCGCCCGGGCTGTCGCGGCCGTGCTTTTCCGCGCCCTGTGGGAACGCCGCGTGAAAACCCCGCAAGTTTTTTGTGACACGCTGTCAATTCCCGCAAATGGCTTGTAAATCGGCGCAGGTTGTGGTATACTTATTTTATGCGGAAGGGCGGCCGTGCCGTCTCCGCCTGCGATGGAAGATCTCCGTGCGGGGTGCGCCCCGCCGTTTGCGAGGAATGAGAAATTATGCCGAAAAGCAAAAAAGTTACCAATTATCCCCTCGTCGCCCTGCGCGGCAAGGTCATTTTCCCGGATACGGTGAATTCGTTCGACGCGGGCAGGCTTATTTCCCTGACTGCCATTTCGCGCGCCTCCGAGCGCGACATGACGCTGTTCGTCAGCATGCAGGCGGACGCGGGCAAAGACGACATCGTCCCCGCCGACGTTTGCAGGGTCGGCACCGTGGTGCGCATCAAGCAGATCGCCAAACTTCCTTCCAATAACCTCCGCGTCACGGTGGAGGGGCTGTACCGCGCCAAGGCGGAAGAGGTATACGAAGAGGAGGGCTGCCTGTTCGCCGACGTGAGCGAACTCAAGGCCGTGCACGGCGACCCCGTGCTCGAAGAGGCTTATTTCCGCACCGCGCAGGACGTGCTGCGCGATATCCAGGCCAGCGACGGCCGCTTTTCCAAAGAGGCGCTCGCCTCGCTGGAAGGCTTTTCCGATCCCGACGTGTACATTGCCAAGGCTCTCATGCACCTGCACATCCGCGAGGACGTGAAGCAGAAGATTTTGGAAACGGCGAACGTCGTCGAGCGGCTCAAACTGTTCGAGCGCTGCCTCAACGACGAGCTGGAGATCGCCCGCCTCGAAAAGAAGATCAGCGCCACCGTGCGCCAGAGCATCGACAAGAACCAGAAGGAATATTTCCTGCGCGAACAGCTCAAGGCCATCCATTCCGAGCTGGGCGACGACGAGGAAGAGCGCGACGCGCTCGCCGGGCAGATCAGGGACAAGCACATGCCCGAAGAGGTGGAGGCCAAGGCGCTCAAAGAGATCGCCCGCATGGACAAGATGCCCCCGTCTTCGCCCGAATCCACCGTCATCCGCAACTATCTCGACTGGCTCATCGACCTGCCCTGGACGGAAGAGACGAAGGACACCGAGAGCCTTGCCGACGCGCGCAAGGTGCTCGACGAGGACCATTACGGGCTGGAAAAGGTCAAAACGCGCATCACCGAATACCTGGCGGTGCTGCAGCTGACCAAGAGCATGAACGCGCCCATCCTGTGCTTTGTCGGGCCGCCGGGCGTGGGCAAGACGTCTATCGCCAAGTCGGTCGCCCGCGCGCTCGGCCGCAAATTCGTGCGCATGAGCCTGGGCGGCGTTAAGGACGAGGCCGAGATCCGCGGCCACCGCCGCACCTATGTCGGCGCGATGCCCGGGCGCATCATTTACGCCATGAAGCAGGTCGGCAGCATCAACCCCGTGTTTTTGCTGGACGAGATCGACAAAGTCTCTTCCGACATGCGCGGCGACCCCGCCAGCGCCCTGCTGGAAGTGCTCGACCCCGAGCAGAACGTGTCCTTCCGCGACCGCTTCCTCGAAGTTCCGTACGATTTGTCGAAGGTGCTGTTCATCACCACCGCCAATACGGTGGAGACCATTCCCGCGCCCCTGTTGGACCGCATGGAACTGATCGAGCTCAACGGCTACACCCTCGACGAAAAGCGCGAGATCGCCAAGCGCTATCTCCTGCCCAAACATCTCAAAGCCAACGGCCTGCCCGAAGGGTTCGTGGAGCTGACCGACGGCGCGTACAACGCGATCGCCGAGGGCTACACGA
>CALVHP010000118.1 GCA_944328405.1 uncultured Clostridia bacterium | reverse complement strand
TTTTTTGTATTTTTCATAGATAATAGAATTTGTTGAAAATGCGAGAGGGAAGGTGGATTGACCATGCGGAAAATTCATGAAAACGTGCCGGTTCTGTTCCGTCCGGAAAAATGGACGGTGAGCGAATACGGCTTTGACCGCCGGAGAGGCATCGTCAACGAGACGATCTTTACGGTCGGGAACGGCTATCTGGGCGTGCGCGGGTATCTGGAAGAAGGCGTGCCCGAAAATACGCCGTCGGAGCGCTCCGCGCTGATCAACGGGGTATACGAATACCACCCGTACCATCATATCTGGCAGCGGCCGGGCTTCCCGGGGCGGTACCACGCGATCTTTGCGCAGGCCGATCCCTTCCAGGTGCGCGTGTACGCGGACGGGGAACTCTGCACGCCGTACGGGCGGTGCGAAAACTATGTGCGCCGGCTGGATATGGCCCGCGGGGTCATGACCCGTTCGTTTGAATTCCTCACCGAACAGGGCAAGCGCGTCTTCCTTACGTTCGAGCGCTTCGCCGATTTTGAGAACGTACACCGGCTCTGCCACCGCGTCCGCGTGCAGTCGCCGGAGCGGGCCGCCGTCCGCGTGGAGAGCCGCCTCTGCCGGCCGGGCAAGGCCGAAGGGCAGCGCAAGGAGGAGATGGGGGACGACAACAGCGTCCGCCTGCTCTTGGAGAAAAGCGAGCGGCGCGGCGAGACCCGTCTGCTCAGCTATACGGCGGCGGTGTCCGGCTTCCGGGTGGCCGCGGCCGTTACGGAAAAGGCGCGGGGCGCGGCCCTGCATACCGAAGGCGAGGGCGAAGACCTCGTGTTCGTCTACGAAGGCGAAGCGGGGCAAGACGCGCTGACGGTGGAGCGCTTCGCCGCCTATTATACCGACCGCGACGGGGAAACGTTTGCCGAACAGGCCGTTTCCGCCGCGCAGCAGGGGGCTGCCGCCGGGTTTGACGCCTGCGCGGAACAGACCGCGAAGGCCTGGGCGCAGTTCTGGAAAAACGCCGACATCAGGATCGACGGCGACGACCTGGTGCAGCAGGGCGTGCGGTTCAGCCTGTTCATGCTGCAGAGCTCCGCCGGCCGGGACGGGAAGACGAACATCGGCGCCAACGGACTGACGGGCACGGGCTATATGGGCCACACCTTCTGGGACACCGAAATTTTCATGACGCCGGCGTTCCTGTATTCTTCGCCGGAAGTGGCGCGCCAGCTGCTCGTATACCGCTACAACATCCTGCCGAACGCGGAAAAACGCGCGGCGGAAATGGAAGACGAGGGCGCGCTGTATTCCTGGAACAGCATCAACGGCGAGGAATGCGGCCACGTGTTCGAGGCGGCGACGGCGCAGTACCATCTGAACTGCGACATCGCCTACGCCATCAAGCGGTATTTCCTCGCCACGGACGACTGGGATTTCATGCGCCGCTACGGCATCGAGATGCTCGCCAAGATGTCCAAGTGCATCTCGCACCGCGGCAACTTCATCGAGCATAAAGGCGGGCGCTTCTGCATCAACGGCATCTGCGGCCCGGACGAATACAACCCCGTGGTCAACAACAACCTGTATACCAACTGGCTGGCGCGCGATCAGTTCCGCTTCACCCTTTCGATGCTCCGGAGGCTGGAAGGGGAGGACCCCGCCGCCTATGCGGAGATGCTCCGCAAATGCGCCGTCGACAAGGCCGAGCTCGCGCGCTGGCAGGACGCCGCGGACCGCATGTACATCGGGTACGACGAACAGCTCGGGATCTATCTGCAGGACGACGACTTCCTCGACAAAGACCCGATCGACGTGGACGCCATCCCGCCCGAAAAGCTGCCGCTGCTGACGCACCTGCACCCGCTGAACCTGTGGCGGTACCAGGTGATCAAACAGGCGGACATCGTCCTGCTGACGTACCTTTTCAGCCACGAATTTACGCAGGAGATGAAGCGCCGCATCTACGATTTTTACGAGCCGAAGACCATCCACGACAGCTCGCTGTCGGCAGGGATCCACTGCATCGTGGCGCAGGACATCGGCTATGCGGCGGAGGCGTACGGGTACCTGAAACAGGCCGCGCGCATGGATCTGGACGACGTGAACCGCAACACCTTCAACGGGGTGCATTCGGCCTGCCAGGGCAGCACGTACATGATGATCGTCAACGGCTATGCCGGGATGCGCGACCACGACGGAAAGCTGCACTTCAAGCCGGCGATCCCCGAACACTGGAAGGGATACCGCTTCAAGATCTGCTACCGCGGCAGCCGCTTCGCGGTCGATGTGGACCAAAAAGGCGCCACGTTCACCCTGTTGGAGGGCAAACCCCTGGCGGTGGACTGCGGCGGCAGAGAGGTCGCCGTGGCGGAAGGAAAACCGGCGTTCTGCGCCTTCGGAGGGTGAACCATGTACGAAGCTGTGATATTTGATCTGGACGGGGTGCTTTGCAGCACGGACGAGTTCCACTATCTGGCATGGAAAAAGCTGGCGGACCGCCTGCATATCCCTTTTGACCGCGCGGACAACCGGCGGCAGCGGGGCGTGAGCCGGATGGAGAGCCTGGAGATCCTGCTCGAAAAATCGGACGTTTCGTACAGCGAAGAGCAGAAGCGTGAGTTGGCCGCGGAAAAGAACGCGGAGTACGTGCGCCTGCTGCAGAATCTGACCGAGGCCGACCTTTCGGACGAGGTGCGGCAGACGCTGAACGCGCTGCGCGCGATGGGGCTGAAACTGGCCGTTGGCTCGTCCAGCCGCAACACGCGCACGATTCTGGAAAAGATCGGGCTGGGCGGCTTTTTCGACGCCGTGGCCGACGGAAACGACATCCGGCATTCCAAGCCCGACCCCGAAGTGTTTCTGGTGGCGGCGCAGCGGCTCGGGCTGGCGCCGTCGGTGTGCCTGGTGGTCGAGGACGCGCAGGCGGGGATCGACGCCGCCAACGCGGGCGGGTTTGACAGCTGCGCGATCGGCGCGGCGGCGGGGTACGCGGCGGCGAAATTTTCGCTGGCGGCCTTCGCGGAGTTGAGAGAATTGGTTGAGCAGGCAGGGAGCGGAAGGAATGGAAAAGCGGCAGGCTGAATGGATATGGTACAACGGAGATTATGAGATCAGGCAACTGAATGCGTGCCTTACGTCGCGCTACGAGCGCGAGGTGTTCGTGCCTCCGTTCTGGCATATCGACGATTTTTGCAAGAACGTCAAATTTGTCAAGACTTTTCGCCTGAAAAAGAAAGAGCGCATCCGCGTTCTGGCGAACGGGAAATTCAACATCATCGTCGACCGTACGGACGCGCCGCTCAACAGCTACGTCCGCAACTATAAGGGGTATCTGGATCTGGAAGAAGGGGAGTACAAGCTCACGGTTTCCGTCTACAACGAGACGGAGATCCCCGCGCTGTTCGTCGACGGCGAAACGGTGCGTTCCGGGCCGGATTTTCTGGTCACGTCCAACGATTTCCGCTACGTGCCCGCCGGCTGCGACGGGCTGACCGACCCGAACTGCCCGCCCGGGAAGTTCCGGTTCAGTTACCAGGAAGTGGATTTCGACGTGCTCTTCCGCAACGACAAAGAGCTGTTTCTGGACTGCAAAAAGGAAATGATGGGGCTGATCTGCCTGGAAAACTGCGCGGGCAGCGGCCCGGTGGACATCTGGTACGGCGAAAGCCGCGAGGAGGCGCTCGATAAGGAAAACTGCGAGCTGACCGACCGGCTGATCCTTCCGCAGAAGAGCCGCCCGGACGTCAGCAAGGCCTTCCGTTACGTGCTGCTGCGCGCGGAAAACGCCGACCTGTCGGCGGTGGAGATCCTGCGGGAATTTCATCCGCAGGCGCGTTCGAGCCGCTTTTCCTGTTCCGATCCGAGGCTGGAAAAGATCTATTCGATCGCGCTGGATACCCTGGCGCTGAACACGCGTGAATTTTTCCTGGACGGGATCAAGCGCGACCGCTGGCTGTGGGCGGGGGACGCGTACCAGGCCTTCCTGATGAATTATTACTCCTTCTTCGACCTGAAAACGGCGCGGCGCACGATGATCGCGCTGGCCGGGAAGCCGCCCGTCCTGCACTTCATGAACCAGATCATGGAATATTCGTTCTACTGGATCATCGGGCTGTACGACTATTACATGTACACGGGCGACCTGTTCTTCCTGCGCAGGATGCTGCCGACGGCGAAGCGGATCATCGAATTCAGCCACACGCGCAAGACGGCCGACGGCTTGCTGGAAGGCAAAGAGGGCGACTGGGTGTTCGTCGACTGGGCCAACCTGGACAACCGCGGCGAAGTGTCCGCCGAGAACATCATCTACCTCAAAGCGCTGGACACGGTGGCGAAACTGTGCGGCCTGCTGGGCGAAGACGCCTCTGCCTACGCGCAGGAATACGAAGAGATGCGCCGGAAGGTGTTCGACGTGTTCTGGGACGAATCGCGCGGCGTGTTTTACTATTCGCGGGTGAACGGGAAGCTGAACCGCGACGTCAAGCGGCATCCGCACATCTTCGCCCTGTATTTCGGGCTGCTGGACGAGGCGAAAAAACAGGCCGTGATCCGCAACGTGCTGATGAACGACAAAGTCGAGAAGATCGTGACGCCCTTTATGCGGTTTTTCGAACTGAGCGCCCTGTGCCTGGCGGGCGAGACCGACCCGGTCTACCGCGAGGTGCTCAGCTATTGGGGCGGCATGCTCGACGAAGGCGCGACGAGTTTCTGGGAACTGTACGACAAAGACTGTACCGGCGTGGAAAAATATGCGATGTACGACCGCAAATACGGCAAAAGCCTGTGCCACGCCTGGGGGGCGAGCCCGCTGTACCTGATCGGGCGCTACCTGGTGGGGCTGCGGCCGACGCAGCCGGGGTACCGTACATACGAACTGCGCCCCTGCCTGACGCGGCTGGCGGAATATTCTGTCACGCTGCCGCTCAACGAGGGCGACGTCTGCCTGACGTACGAACAGGGGCGGTTTACGGTGTTTGCCGAAAAGACGGACGGCGTGCTGCGGCTGGATCCGGCTCTGTACGATACGGAGGCGGCGGACGCGGACGAAGACGGAGACCGGATCTTCCGGATCAAAGCGGGACAAACGCGCGTTGTACGCGCCGGGATAAAACAGGAGGGGAATCCACAATGAAGCAGACCGTTGCCGTTGCCGAGGCCGAAGCGATGCAGCCGGGCCCTTCGCTCCGGAAGGGGAGGCTGACCACGCAGACGGTGAAAAGCATCCTTGCGGCCGCGATCAGCCTGGTCTGTATCGTCTGCTTGCTGGCGGGCGGCGTGATCGGGCGGGAACTGGCCGACATCGGCCAGAGCGGCACCTTTTCGGGCGTCGCCGTGCTCGGCGCCCTGTTCAACGGGGGCGAACTCAGCTTTTCGTATTCCGTGGACGGCGAATCCGTCCCGGTCACGGCCTATCTGCCGACGGGTATGAACGTGCTGCTGGCGCTGGCGGTCGCCGCGTTTTTGCTGCTGTTCCTGTACCAGGCCGCCACGGTGGCCGTCGCCTGGAAAAAGGGCGACGAGGCGGCGGCGCGCTTCAACCGCGCCGGCGGCATCGCCGCGTTCGTCCTCGGGCTGGCTGCGGTGGCCGTTTACGTGCTGCTGATCACCGTTTCCGCCCCGACGACCTATCTGCGCCTGGTCGGGCTGGATTACGAACCGGTCCAGGCCAAATTTTACGAGGTGTTCACGCCCGCGGTGCAGTGGCTGATCATCGGCGTCGTGGCGATCGTCGCCGGGCTGATCCAGCGCAAGATCGACGCGGGGCAGGTCGTGCTGCTGAAACGGTACATCCCTTCGTACCTGTTCATGATCGTTCCGCTCGTGCTGATCGCCGTGTTCAACCTGTACCCGATCGTGCTGCAGACCATCCTTTCTTTCAAGGATTATTCGCTGGGCACAGGCGTGTTCAACAGTACCTGGGTGGGCCTGCAGAACTTCAAGGAGATCTTCACCACCCCCGAGATGCTGCGCGTGATCGGGAACACGCTGTACATTTCTCTGCTGCGGCTGGTCGGCAGCACCGTTCCGCCGCTGCTGCTGTCCATCTTTTTGTATGACATGCGTATGATGCGCACGCGCAAGGCGGTGCAGACCATCGTATACATCCCGCACTTTTTCAGCTGGGTCATCATCTACGCCATCACCTACGCGTTCCTGAACGAAGAGGGCATCCTGAACATGTGGACGGGCGCCACCGGAAGCGCGCTCACCGATCCGGACTGGTTCGTGCCCATCGTCATCATCACGGCGATCTGGAAAGAGCTGGGGTGGGGCACGATCCTGTACCTGGCGGCTCTCTCTTCCGTGCCGCCCGAACTGTACGAGGCGGCCAAGCTGGACGGCGCCGGGCCGTGGCAGCGCGTCATCCGCATCACCCTGCCCAACATCATGCCCATCGTCATGTATCTGCTGATCATGAACCTCGGGCAGGTGCTGAAAAACGCGGGCGGCGAGCAGCTGCTGCTGTTTGCCAATTCCGTGACGCGGCCGCAGGCGCTGGTCATCGATACATGGCTGTATTGGGACAGCCTCGGCGAGCTGAAATATTCGCTCGGCGCGGCGATGTCGTTCTTCCAGGCCGGGATCGGGCTGCTGCTGGTGTTTGGCTGCAACTATCTCTCCCGGAAAACGACGGGCATCGGAATGTGGTAAGGAGTCAAGACGAATGGAAAAATCCGAACAGAAGACGGTCAGGGCCAAGCGGCCGCATCTCTCTGCAAAATTCCATGAAAACCTGTACCAGGTGATCTGTACGGGCGTGTGCCTGATCGTGGCGCTCCTGTGCCTGTATCCGCTGCTGTACACGCTGGTCGTTTCGTTCGCAAGCCCGAGCGATATCCTGTACCAGTTCGTGATCCCCATCCCGACGCGGGTATCGCTGTACGCGTACATCCAGGTCTTTACGGTCAGTTCGTTCCTGGGCAGGGCGATCGCGGTGTCGGTGTTCCGCACGGTGGTCGGCACGGTACTGAGCGTGTTCGTCTGCGCGATGCTCTCGTACGCCATCGCGCGCAAGAACATCCCCGGCAAGAAATACTTCATGTACCTGATGATCTTCCTCATCCTCTTCAACGGCGGCCTGATCCCGACTTACCTGGTGATCCGCGGCGTCGGCCTGCTCGACAACATCTGGGTGTACGTGTTTCCTAACATCATCAACGCCTGGAACGTGATCATCGTCAAGCAGTCGATGGAAGGCATCCCCGCCGAAGTGGAAGAATCCGCCATGCTCGACGGCGTGAACGATCTGCAGAATTTTCTCTGGGTCGTGCTGCCCATGTCCAAACCGGTCATCGCGGCGATCAGCATCTTTACGCTGGTCTTCCAGTGGAACAGCTGGTACGACGCCATGCTGTACGTTTCGCCCGCCAGTTCCAAACTGTGGCCGCTGCAATATTACGCCACGATCTCGCTGAACAACCTCAACCAGATCAACAACGCCGACCTGGGCAATCTGGAGGGGATCATGGGCATTCAGGACGTGGACAACATGTCCATCAAGATGGCGCTTACGGTCATCACCACGCTGCCCATCCTGTGTGTGTATCCGTTCTTTCAGAAATACTTCACCAAGGGCGTGTACCTCGGTGCTGTCAAAGGTTAAAAATGGAGGAAAAGATGAAAAAATTACTCTCGTTGCTTTTGTGCGTTCTTTTGTCTCTCGGAATCGTCGCCTGTGCGGACAGGAGCGGCGATTCGCAGACGAAGATCAACATCCTGTTCTCGGGCTGGGTCAACACGCCCACGACGGACGACGACCCGTACCGCGCCTACATTCAGGAGAACTACGGCATGACCGTGGAGCTGAATGCGAACACCGACTTTGAAAACAGCGCGATCATGGCGTTCAACTCGACGTCGAACCGGCCGGACATCATCAGCTTCCCCAGCTATACCAGCTTCAAAAAGTTTGCGGACCAGGGCGTGCTGATCGACGACTGGACGCCGTACCTCGAATACATGCCCAATTTTGCCCGCATGCTGAACCAGGAGTCGCAGGCGGCCTCGAAAGAGGCGTTCACGGTAGACGGCAAACTGACGGCGCTGTGGACGCCGGCCGACCCTCCCACGTGGTCGCTGAAGATCCGCGAGGACTGGATGACCATGTACCGCACGGACACGGAAAAGGCGGCCGACTGGGCGCCGCAGACCCCCGAAGATCTGCTCGACTTCGCGCGCTGGATCGACGCGCAGAAGGAGGCCGGCGTGCAGCAGTTCCAGGACGTTTACGCCTTTTCGACGGCGGGCGGCGGCAATTCGCTGGGCACGCTCGGCACCTGGATGCCGCTGATGTTCGGCTCGGTCACGGTGGCGCCGTACGGCTTCTATCCCACCGACGAGGGCGAAGTTGCCTTCGGCACCACGGACGGCTCGTATAAAGAGTTCCTCGACTTTTTCAAGATCGTGGTGGAGGAAGAGCTGATCGAACCCGCGTGGTTCACGCAGCAGTATGCGGAGCGCCAGCGCACCTACGCCGGCAAGATCGCCATTGAATGGATGCCCGGCGAGATCACATCCTATACGCAGGCGGAGTTCAACGACAAGAAGATCACCTACGCTTCCCGCGGGATGACCCCGCCCGAAGGCAAATCGGAAACGGACATCATCGACGCCACCAATCTGTGGGAGACGTACGAGCTGCCCGTCAAGGAGGGCACGACCAACCCGCGCGCGGGGTATATGCCCGGCTCGGGCCTGTGCAGCAAGGTCATCACCGTTTCCAAGGCGACGGCGCAGAGCCGCACCAAGATGGAAAAGATCTGCGCCCTGATCGACGATCTGTACTGCTACTACAACGAGGAGACGGGCGAATACGAGCGCGGCGAGGCGTACGACGCGCTGCGCTGGGGCATCGGCATCGAAAAAGATCTGCAGTACCAGCCCATCGAAGGGAGCAAGCAGGTCTACATCTGCACGAGTTCGGAGCGCGCCGGCAAGAGCGAAAAGTATTACCGCGAACAGCAGAACGGCGCCTGGGACTGGGGCGCATGGTTCTCTTCCACCAACGACGGCGTCATCCAGGCGGACGAGCCGGAGGTCAACGCCCTCGTCCTGAAAATGGCCGAACACGAGAACAAGACCGCCAACATGGCCTCGCTGCCGCAGGTCGGCGACTACGTCAACCTGGATACGACCCTGCTCAACGAGATGGTCGCCGACATGGTGAACTTTGAACACAAATACGTGACCGAAAATTGGGACAGCGCGAAGGCGCAGACCGAATACGACAACTATATCGCCAAGTGGAAGACATCGCTGCACGGCGACGAATTCCTGGCCGAAGCCAAAGAGCAGTTCCGCGCGCTCGGACTGCTTGCCTGAAAATTGTAAAAAGGGGATCCGAAAATGAAACGGAAAATCGCGCTATCGTTCCTTTCCGCCGCTCTGGCGGTCTGCCTGCTGGTCTCGGCGGGGGTGATGACGGCGTTCGCCGTCTCCGGGCCGGGCCTCGTCGTCGAAGACGACCCCGCCAAGACGACGACCGTCGATCTGACGGCGCCGGACGCGTCTTCGCAGTTTGCGGGCGTGTTTGCGGGGGCAA
>CALVHP010000117.1 GCA_944328405.1 uncultured Clostridia bacterium | reverse complement strand
GAAAAACCCCATCGGAGAATATGGATATGCCCGAAAGCAAACGAATTTTCGATACGGCAGTGCAAAAACTCAAATACGACGTGCTCAAAGCGATCATCCGCAACGAGTACGAGCACTGCTACGACGACATTTACATCGACATCCCCAAAGAGATCTCGCCCGGCCCCAAGGCCACGATGCGCTGCTGCATCTTCAAAGAGCGAGCCATCGTGCAGGAGCGCATCAAGCTTGCCCGAGGCGGCAACAAAAACAACCCCAACGTCGTCGAGGTCATCGACATCGCCTGCGACGAATGCCCCATCGGCGGCATTTTCGTGACGCCCGCCTGCCGCGGCTGCATCGTGCACCGCTGCCAGGAAGTCTGCCCCAAGGGCGCCATCCAGATCATCGACCACAAGGCGGTGGTGGATAAATCGAAGTGCATCGAATGCGGCAAGTGCACCCAGGCCTGCCCCTACGGCGCGATCATCGCGCAGAAGCGCCCGTGCGTCGCCTCCTGCAAGGTCAAGGCCATCACCGTCGGCGAAGACAAAAAGGCGGTCATCGACAACGACAAATGCATCATGTGCGGCGCGTGCGTGTACCAGTGCCCCTTCGGAGCCGTGGTGGACAAATCGTTCGTGCTCGACGCCATCGACATCCTGAAACAGTCGGAAAACAACGAAAAATACCACGTCTACGCCGTGATCGCGCCCTCCATCGTCAGCCAGTTCAAGTACGCCAAGATCGAACAGGTCGTCACGGGCATCCGCAGGCTCGGCTTTCACCAGGTCGTCGAGGCGGCGCTGGGCGCGGACATCACCCTCTACCACGAGGCCAAGGAGTGGCAGGAAAAGGGGATCCTGACCACCTCGTGCTGCCCGTCCTTCGTGATGTTTGTGGAAAAGAACTTCCCCGAACTGGCCAAATACATCTCGCACTCCGTTTCGCCCATGGTCGAGGCGGCCATGCTCATCAAGCGCACCGACCCGACCGGCAAGGTCATCTTCATCGGCCCGTGTTCGAGCAAAAAGGCAGAATTCCGCCTGCCCAAGACCAAGGGCGCCATCGACTGCGTGCTCTCCTTCGAAGAACTGCAGGCCTTCCTCGACGCCCGCCACATCGACGTGGGCAGTTTGGAAGAGACCTCGCTCGACAACGCGTCCTTCTACGGCCGCATCTTCGCCAAGAGCGGCGGCATTACCCAGGGCGTGGCGGACGTGGCGGCCGGCATGGGTATCGAGGGCGTCAAACCGCTGGCGATGAACGGCATCGACGAGTGCCGCGCCGCGCTCACCAAGCTCAAATTCAACCGCGCCACCGAAAACTTTTTTGAAGGAATGGCGTGCGACGGCGGCTGCCTCAACGGCGCGCTCTGCCTCAACCACGGCCCCAAAAACGTGGTCGACGTCGACAAATACGGCGCGTCCGCCAAGGAAAAGA
The DNA here is from genome assembly GCA_944328405.1 of uncultured Clostridia bacterium. Lineage (GTDB taxonomy): Bacteria > Bacillota > Clostridia > Christensenellales > Borkfalkiaceae > Borkfalkia. Next base: position 6,951 of record CALVHP010000117.1, on the reverse strand, counting down.
CCATCGAAAATTCGGTCAAACTGTACAAACTCAGCGGGGGAGAGGACTGACCCCCTGCGGCATCGGAATGCAGAGCGCGGGGCGCGAGCGGCGCCCCGCGCGGTTTTTGTCTGCCCCGCGGCAGGACCGCCGGGGTGGGGAACGAACAGCGCCGCGGCACATGTGTGCCGCGGCGCATCTCATCTGTAATTAAGGACAGGAAAGGCGGCCGAACGGGACGGGTGCGCGCGGATACATATGCCTGCGCGTGGCAAAGTCCGTTCGCCTTCCGCCCGGCAGCCCGGGCAGAAGAGTTTTGCAAAAAAATCGAAAAAGGGGGTTGACAGAAGTTGAATCAGGTGATATAGTATGTATGGTTAAACGTTTAACCATGCCATAAAAACAGCATCGCCGCGGCAGTGCCGGCGGCGGGAGCAGAGGAGTTCGGATGAAAAAGGTCTTTGTTTTGGGGAGCATCAACGTCGATTACGTCATGGCGGCGCCGCGCATGCCGCAGGAGGGCGAAACCATGCACGGCGACGGGTTTTTCATCAACGGCGGCGGCAAGGGTGCCAACCAGGCGGTCGCGGCCGCGCGCTACGGCGCGCCGACGTACATGATCGCCTGCGTGGGCAGCGACGCGTTCGGCGCAAAGATGGTCGAAGATCTGCGCGGGTACGGGGTGGACCCCCGCTTTATCCGCACCGTGGCGGACGAGGTGACGGGCGCGGCGCAGATCACGGTGATCGGCGGCAACAACCGCATCCTGCTCTATTCGGGCGCCAATTACCGTCTGGAAAAGGAAGACGTCGACCGCGCGCTGGCAACGGCCGAGGCGGGAGACGTGCTGATCGCGCAGAACGAGATCCGCCGCGAGATGACCGAATACGGCCTGCGCGCGGCGTACGAGCGCGGGCTGGTGACGGTGTTCAACCCCGCGCCGGCGCGCGATCTGCCCGCGTCTTTGCTGCGCTATGTGCGCGTGCTTGTGCTCAACGAGATCGAGGCGGCGCAGGCGGCGGGCACGGACGACGTCGCCGCGGCGATGAACGAACTGCGCGGGCGCGGCGCCGGCAGCGTCGTCGTCACGCTGGGCAAGAGCGGCAGCCGCGCCGCCGACGGCGGCGAAGTCCGCGATTTTTCGGCCATCCGCGTGCAGGCGGTGGATACGACCGCCGCGGGCGATACCTTCATCGGCGTGCTCGGCGGCGGTTTGGCGGAGGGGCAGGCCCTGTTCGGCTGCATCCCCGCGGCGACGGTCGCCTCGGGGCTGGCGGTCACGCGCAAGGGCGCGCAGTGCTCGGTGCCGGCCCGCGCCGAAACGGAGCAGTACATGCGCGAACACGGCATGCCCGTTCCGGCAAGGCCGTAAGCGGCGGCCTGCGATGATCACGCTGAAACAGATCGCCGCCCGGGCGGGCACGTCGGTCGCGACCGTGTCGCTGGTGCTGCGCGGGAAGCCGGTGCGCTGCAGCGCCGCCACCGCCGAGAACATCCGCGCGATCGCGCGGATGTTCGACTATGTGCCCAACCGCGCGGCCGTGTCGTTGGTGCGGCAGAAAACGGACACCGTCGGCATCGTCGTGCCGGACATCGAAAACGCCTTCTTTGCGGGGCTGTTCAAACGGCTGGACGGGCTGTTCGCCGCGGACGGCTATGCGCTGCTGCTGTGCTGCGCCGACCGGGCGGCCGCGCGGCGGCGGCAGATCGAACTGCTGCGCCGGCGCAACGTCGACGCGATCATCCTCGCCGTTCCGTTCGGGGAAGGGGAAGAGGACCGCGCCGCCGTCGAAGAGCTCAACGCGCTCGGCCTTCCGCACATTGCGGCGGACGCGTGCGGCGCGGGGCTGCGCTGCGGCCGCGTCGAGGCGGACCACCGCCGCGGCGGCGAGCTGGCGGCGGACTATCTGCTCGGGCTGGGGCATGCGCGCATCGGCTGCATCACGGGCGGAGAGGCGCTCTCTTCCCGCCTGCGGCTGGAAGGCGTCCGCCGTGCGCTGGAAAGGAGCGGCAGGGCGGCGGACGTGACCGTTCTTGCGGGGGACTATACCTTCGGGTCGGGGTATGCCTGCGCCCGCGCGCTGTTCGGACGGGGCGTGACCGCCGTGTTCGCCTTCAACGACATGATGGCGTACGGCGTCATGAAAGCCGCGTCGGAAGCGGGGCTGCGCATCCCGCGGGATCTCTCGCTGGTCGGGTACGACGACGTGCCCTTTTCCGCCATGGCGGCGGTGCCGCTCACCACGGTGCGCCAGCCCGTCGGCGCGCTGGCCGAACACATCCATGCCGAGCTGACCGCGCAGCTGCGCGGCCTGCGCCCGGCGGGGAACGTGCTCGTCGGGCCGGAGCTGGTCGTGCGCGGGAGCGCCGCGCCGCCCGCCGCGGGGCAGGGCGTTCCCGCCTCGCCGGGCTGAACGTGCCGGACGGAGCAGGCCGCGGCGCGGCATTTTGCGCGATCTTTCTTCCCGAATCTTGCCGCGGCGGGGGCCCTTTTGGTTGTGTTTGCCGCACAGATGTGGTAAAATGAGCCAACAAAGAGAAACTTGTTATGAAACGGGAGGAACTATGAACGGAATCGACGCCGCAACCCTGATCGTCGCGATCGTGCTCGCCGGCCTCGGCCTGGCGGTGGGTTTCGGCCGCACGCTGAAGTTTTTCACGCGCGGCATTTTCGGCTTCATCATCTCCGTGTTCGTGTGCGCCACCTTCGGCGGCATGATCCAGGGCATCCCCGCCGTGCAGAACTGGCTGACTTCGCTCAACCAGTCGATGGGCGGCTTTTTGCAGACCATCCACCTGGAGACCATCGTCTTTTACGTCGTATTTTTCCTTGTGGTGCAGGTCGTGCGCATTTTGGCGGTCAAGCTCATCGCCGGGCTGTTTTCGGCCGATATTCTGCCCGTGCGCATCGTCAACCGCCTGCTCGGCATGGTGCTGATGGTCGCGGCGGTGTTCCTGCTGTTGCTGCTGGTGTTCGCCGTCTTCCGCGTTTTGCAGGATACCTCGTTCGTGCAGAATATCCTCGATTCGCTGAACGGCACCTTCCTCGGGAAAATTTACGAAAACAACCCCGTCAAATTCGTGCAGTGACCGCCCGGTGCGGGAACGGCGGGGGAAAGGAGTTTCACATGCGGATCGCCGTTTACGGCGCGGGCGCGATGGGTACGATCCTCGGCGCGTACATTTCCCGCGCGGGCGTGCCCGTCGATCTGATCAGCCGCAACGAAGGCCACGTCGCCGCGCTCAACGCGCGCGGCGCGCACATCGTCGGCACGGTCGACTTCGTGCAGCCCGTCCGCGCCCTGCTGCCTTCGCAGATGCAGGGCGAATACGATCTGATCTTTCTCATGACCAAACAGCGCGAAAACGCGCAGATCGCCGCCTTTCTGCGCGGGTATCTGCGCGCGGACGGCGCGGTCTGCACCTGCCAGAACGGCCTGCCCGAACCGGGGCTCGCGGCCGTGCTCGGGGCGGACCGCGTCCTCGGCTGCGCCGTCGCCTGGGGCGCTACCTTCGTGGGCGAGGGCGTGTCGCGGCTGACTTCCGACCCGTCCGCGCTGACCTTTTCGCTGGGCGCCTACGGCAAAAGCGGCCGCCTTGCGGACGCGCAGGCCGCGCTCGGCTGTATGGGCGCCGTCACGGTCTGCGACAATTTTATCGGCGCGCGCTGGTCCAAACTTCTGATCAACAGCGCCTTTTCGGGCCTTTCCGCCGCCACGGGGCAGACCTTCGGCGCCATCGCCGGAAACAAGGCCTCCCGCCGCGTCGCCCAGCGGATCATGAAGGAGTGCATCGACGTCGCCAAAGCCTCGGGCGTGCGCGTCGAACCGGTGCAGGGCCACCGCATCGACCGGCTGCTCGATTACAAAGGCCCTCTCAAGCGCGCCCTGTCGTTCCGGCTCATCCCCGTGGCCATGAAAAAGCATGCGGGGCTGGTTTCCGGCATGCTGCGCGATCTGCAAAACGGCCGCCGGTGCGAGATCGACTTTATCTGCGGCGCGGTGTGCCGAAGCGCCGGCGCGTGCGGCGTGCCCGCGCCCTTCAACGCGCGCACGGTCGAGATCGTGCACGGTATCGAAGAGGGGAAGTACGCCGTCTCGCCTTCCAACATCGCATTGTACGCCGACCTGTTCGGCGGAAAGAGGAAACAATCATGATCGAATTTTACGGAGAAGTGTCCGACTACACGAAAGTGCGCGCGGACAAATTGAAAAAGCGGTATTTTGCGGCGTGGATCGGCGTGCTTGCGCTGGTGGCGCTGGTCGTGGGCGTGGTCGTCGCCTTTTTCGACGTAGGCATGGGCTGGGTCGTGCCCATCGTCTGCGCGGTGATCCTGGCGCTGGTCGCGGCATGGTTTTACCTGGGCCCGCGCAAAAAGACGATGGAAAAGACCAAATGGCTGTTCCGCGTGACCATCGAGGAAGATACGCTCACCTTTACGCAGTATCTGCCCAACAAAACGGTCACCAAGACCAAGCGGGTCAGCCGCGCCAAATACGTGTATAAGACGTCGTATTGCTATTACATCGTCTTCAACGACATCTCCAACGCCGTCATCTGCGAACGCCGCCTGCTCAAACGCGGCACCTTCGACCGCTTTGAAATGACCTTTTCGGGCAAGATGCGCCCGCTGCGCGAGCGCTGAACGGCGCGCGCAAACGGCCGTTTCCGGCAGGGGAGAACTGACCGCTCAGAGATCAGAAAGAACAAAAACCGCGGCACGTACCGCGGTTTTTTGCGCATCTGCCGCCGTTTTTGGCCGCAAACCGCGCCGTGCCGGCGGCCTGCTGAGAGGGCGCTCCGACGACGGGCATGCGGGAACCGGCGCGCGCCCAAAGGCGGGCGCGGAAGGGGCTGTAAAAGACGGCCGCGGGCTTGCTTCGCGCCGTTTCCGCAGTACGGAGACGGCGCGCGGTCCGGCGGCGTGTCCGCCGCGCGGAGCGGGGAACGCCCCGGCGGGGCGGCGCCTTACAGGAAGGTGGCGCGTTCGGGGTCGTAAAAACCCTTTTGGGCGGGCGCCTCGTCGGGCACGCCCAGCGCGATCATCGCCACGGGCACGGACGTACAGCCGAGCACTGCGCGGATGTCGCCCGTGCGCGGCTCGCTCGGGTAGCAGCCGCACCAGCACGCGCCGTAGCCCAGTTCCACCGCCCGCAGCAAAATGTTTTCCACCGCGGCGGCGCAGTCCTGCGGCCAATAGCCGTGGCGGGGCTGCAGATCGGGCCGCCCGCACACCACGATCGCCCAGCTCGCCGTTTCCAGCATGCGGCTGGCGGGGTGCGCCGCCATCAGCTGCGCCTTGCGCTCCGCGCTGTCCGTGCAGTAAAATTCCCACGGGCGGCTGTTCACCGCGCTCGGGGCGAGCATCGCCGCTTCGAGCAGCGCCTCCACATCTTCGCGCGGGATGGCCGCGCCCTTTTGGAAGCGCCGCACGCTCCTGCGCGCGCGGATGGCGTCGATCACGTTCATGATTCTTTCCCTCCCCGGCCGAACGGCCGAAATTTTTTGTTTTTATTATACGGCGGAAGGGCGGCGCTGTCAACCGCGCGAAACCGATTGAATTTCGGCGCGCGTTGTGGTATACTGAAAGGAGAATCCGGCTCGGCGCCGCGCGGAGGAGAGCATGCAAACCGCACTGCTGCACGAGGGCGAAACCGTCGACGAGCTCGGCGGCGGCCTGAAGATCATCCAGAACCCGTCTTTGTACCGCTTCACCAGCGACGCAGTGCTGCTGTCGCGCTTTGCGCGCGCCAAAAACGGGGATACGGTCGCCGATTTTTGCGCCGGAAGCGGCATCGTGGGGCTGCACTTTCTCGCCCTGCATCCGCAGTGCGTGCGCTCGCTCACGCTGGTCGAACTGCAGGATGAACTCTCCGACATGAGCGCGCGTTCGGCCGCGCTCAACGGCCTTTCCAACGTGCGCGCCGTGTGCGGCCGGGTGCAGGATCTCGGCGGAGAATTTGTCGAGGCGTTTTCGCTGGTGCTGTGCAACCCGCCGTACGAGACGGGCGGCTTTGCCAACGCGGACGAAAAAAAGGCGCTCTGCCGCAAAGAGATCGCCGTCACCCTGGGCGAGGCCGCCGCGGCCGCCGCCCGCGCGCTGAAATTCGGCGGCAGGCTCGCGCTGTGCAACCGTGCCGACCGCCTCGCCGAGGTGCTCTACACCTTAAAACAGTGCGGCATCGAGCCAAAGCGCGTGCAGTTCGTGCGCGGAAGATCGGGCGCCGCGCCCTATCTTCTCCTCGCCGAGGGGGTCAAGGGCGGCAGGCCGGGCACCGAGATCTTGCCCGACATCGTCAATTGAAGGAGTAAAAGCCCCATGCAAGAACAGGCACCGGTCACCTTTGTGGCCACGCCCATCGGCAACCTGGGCGACATCACCCTGCGCGCGCTCGACGCGCTGCGCGGGGCAGACGTTGTCTTCTGCGAAGATACCCGCCATACCCTGAAACTTCTGAATCATTTTCAGATCCGCAAACCGCTCGTCGCCTGCCACAAGTTCAACGAGCGCGCCGCGGCGGAAAAGCTGGTCGCCCTCGCGCAGGAGGGCCGGCGCGTGGCGGTGGTCACCGACGCGGGCACGCCCGTCATCTCCGACCCCGGCAACCTGCTCGTTTCCGCCCTGCGCGAGCGGGGCGTCGCCTACACCCTGGCGCCGGGCGCGTGCGCCTTCGTGGCGGCGCTGGTGCTTTCGGGCTTCCCGGCAGACGTGTTCGCCTTTTTGGGCTTTCTGCGGGGGAAGCCGGCAGAAAAGCGCGCGTTTTTGCAGCGCTACGCCGACTTTGCCGGCACCCTGGCGCTGTATTCCGCCCCGCAGGACGTCGACGCAGACATTTCGCTTTTGTTTGAAGTGCTCGGCGAGCGCGCCGCCTGCGCCGTGCGCGAGATCACCAAAGTGCACGAAAGCGTCGAGCCATTTTCCCTTTCCGCCGGCCTCCCCGGAGAAAAGCGCGGAGAATACGTGCTGCTCGT
>CALVHP010000116.1 GCA_944328405.1 uncultured Clostridia bacterium | reverse complement strand
CATAGGAATAAACTACAAGCTTGACATAAACTTGACTCAATGAAGTTCGGAATGAAGAGCTGCGGAAGTTCCAGTCCATTTTCACCAACAGCCACCGCGCGCGAGAATCTGGCGGCCTCCCGGGCGTCGGAAGCGCGCCCGGCCTGAGCGGAGAAAACACGATCTTTTCGGCCCGCCCCGCACGCCTCTCCGCGTTCGGGGCGGTTTTCGCTGCGCCCTGCCGGCGCCCGGGACGGGCGGCCGCGCCCGTCATCTTCGCCGTTATCCCGCCCGGGTATAATCCCGCCGGGGCGGCCGGCGCCCGTCTTCTTTGCCGTTATCCCGCCCGGGCATAATCCCGCCCGCATGCGCATACGATAGCGTATGTTTGTGTTGAAAAAGAGCGCGCTCGCGGCGGCGGCCGCCGCCGTGGCGCTCGTGCTGTTGGCGGGCTTGTGCCTTTCCGCGGTCGGCGCCGCAAACACGGCGCCCGCCGCGGGGTTCTGCGTCGTGCTCGACGCCGGCCACGGCGGGGCGGACCCGGGCGTGCGCGGCGTGCAGACGGCCGTCAAAGAGAGCGAGATCAACCTCGCTATCGTCCTGCGGCTGGCCGAATACCTCGAAGGCGCGGGCTTTTCGGTCGTGCTGACGCGCAAAGACGCGGGCGGGCTGTACGGCGCCCTGACGGACGGCTACAAAAAGCGGGATATGCAGGCGCGCAGAGAGATCATCGAGGCGGCGTCTCCCAACGCCGTGATCTCGGTGCACCAGAACAGCTTTCCCGCCGACCGCTCCCGCCGCGGCGGGCAGGTCTTTTTCCGGCAGGGCCATGCCGCGGGCGAATCGCTCGCGTCGAGCATCCAGGGCCGGCTGAACGCGTTGGGCGGCAACGATTTTTCGCCCCTGCGCGGCGACTATTTCATGCTCAACTGCACCGATTATCCCTCCGTCATCGTCGAATGCGGCTTCCTCTCCAACGCCGAAGACGAGCGCCTGCTCCTGACCGAGTCCTACCGCGAGCAGGTCGCCTACGCCGTGTTCTGCGGCGTCCTGTCCTTTTTTGCCTGACCGTATGTGCGCCCCGCCCGCTGCGGCGGGGCGTTTTGCGCCCTTTTGTGCGGGCATTTCGCGCCTTCCGCCGAAATCGCCCCCCGAACGTTTGAAATTTTGCCCGCGCTGTGCTATAATGGCGCTATGATCCGTTTTGAAGAACGAATGCCGCGCGAACGCGCGCGCGGGCTCAGCCCCGTCGTGCTCGCCTTTGTGGGGGACGCGGCGTATTCTTTATACGTGCGCGCGCAGCTCGTGTTCGATACCGATTACAAGACGGGCACGCTGCAAAAGTTCGCGTCCGAGCGCGTGTCTGCCAAGGGGCAGGCGCGCCTTTTGGAGCGCGCCGAAGGCCTGTTCACACCCGAAGAGCGCGAAATTTTCCTGCGCGGCCGCAACGCCAAAAAGCCGACGCGCAGCAAAAACGCTTCCGTGGCCGAATACAACGCCTCCACCGGGCTGGAAGCGGTCATCGGCTATCTGTACCTGGTCGGCGAGTACGACCGCATCGCCGCGTTGCTGGCGGAGGAGCCGGTATGAAGATCGAAGGAAAAAACGCCGTCACCGAACTGCTGAAAACCGACCGCCCCGTCGACAAACTTCTGCTGCTGAAAGGGGCGGAATCCTCCTGCGGCCGCATCTTCGCCATGGCGCGCGAAAAGGGCGTGCGCGTGCAGTTTGCCGACGCAAAGGCGCTCGCGCGGGAGAGCGAAACGGGCCGCTGCCAGGGCGTCATCGCCTTCGTTTCCGACTACGAATACGCCGGCCTGGACGAGCTGTGCGCCCCCAAGGCGGGCGCGCGCCTGGTCATCGTGTGCGACGGCATCGAAGACGTGCACAACCTCGGCAGCATCCTGCGCGTGGCCGAATGCGCGGGGGCGGACGGGGTGATCATTCCCAAAAACAAGAGCGCGCAGGTCACGGGCGCGGTCGTGCGCATTTCGGAAGGCGCCGCCAACCACGTCCGCGTGGCGCGCGTGCCCGGCGTCAATTACGCGATCGACCGCCTCAAAGAGAGCGGCTTCTGGGTGTATGGCCTCGAAGCGGAAGGGGAAAACCTCTACCGCTGCGACCTCACCGGCGACGTAGCCCTGGTCGTGGGCGGGGAAGACCGCGGCGTTTCGCCGCTCACCCGCAAAAAATGCGACAAACTCCTTTCCCTGCCCCTGAAAGGGCAGGTCAACTCGCTCAACGCCTCCGTCGCGCTGGGCATCGCGGCGTACGAGGCGCTGCGCCAGCGCACATGACGGACGAAGCCCTCGCCCGCGCCGCGCAGGGCGGCGACAAAAACGCGGTGCAGACCCTCCTCGAGCGCTACAAAAACGCGGTGCGCGGCATCGCGCGCAGCTACTTCCTCGAAGGGGGCGAAACCGAAGACCTTGTGCAGGAGGGCATGATCGGGCTGTACGGCGCCGTCACCGATTACCGCGCAGACGGCGGCATGTCCTTCAAAAACTTCGCCTATCTGTGCGCGTCGCGGCGCATCCGCAGCGCCGTGCGCAGCGCGGCGCGCAAAAAGCACGGCCCGCTCAACCGCTCGGTGCCCCTTCTCGGCGCCGAGATCGACGGCCTCGTCTCGCCCGACGATCCCGAATCCGCCCTGATCGGCGTGGAAGAGCGCGAAGAATTTCTCTCCATGCTCGAGCGCGAGCTTTCGCCCGCCGAATACCGCGCCCTGCGCCTGTATATGGAAGGGCTGAGCATCGCCGAGATCGCCGAGCGCGAACGCAAGAGCGTCAAAAGCGCCGAAAACGCCGTCCAGCGCGCCAAAAAAAAGGTGCTCGCCCTCGTCGGTCGGTAGCCCGCGGCCCGCGCGGCAGAGGGCGCCGCGCCTCCGGCGCATAAACCAGGGGCACGTTGTTCGGTTTTTAGAATTTTTCCTGCCGCCCCGGCGGCAGGGCTTCGCCGTTTCTGCGGCACTGTTCCGCCCGTTGCGCGGCGGAAAAAGGGGAAACTTTATGGCATACCAGGCACTGTACCGCACCTTCCGGCCCGCCACCCTCGGCGAGCTGGTGCGGCAGGAGCACATCGTCCGCATCCTGACCAACCAGATCGAAACGGGCCGCGTGGGCCACGCGTATCTCTTCTGCGGCCCCCGCGGCACGGGCAAGACCAGCACGGCGAAGATCTTCGCCCGCGCGATCAACTGCCTGCACCCGCAGGGCGGCTCGCCCTGCGGCGCGTGCGAGGTTTGCCGCGCGCTCGCCGACCCGTCCAACCTCGACATCGCCGAGATCGACGCCGCCTCCAACAACGGCGTCAACGAAATGCGCGACCTGCGCGAAAAGGTGCAGTACCCGCCCGTCTCGGGCCGGTATAAGGTGTACATCGTCGACGAAGTGCACATGCTCTCCGATTCGGCCTTCAACGCGCTCTTAAAGACGCTGGAAGAGCCGCCCGCGCACGCCGTGTTCATCCTCGCCACCACCGAGCCGCAGAAGCTCCCCGCGACCATCCTCTCCCGCTGCATGCGGTTCGATTTCAAACTCATCCCGCAGGCGGACATCGAGGCGCGCCTCAAAGAGATCTTCGGCAAGATCGGCAAAGAATACGACGACGAGGCGGTCGCCGCCATCGCCCGCGCCGGCGCCGGCAGCATGCGGGACAGCCTTTCGGTCGCCGAAATGTGCGTTTCCTATTCCAAAGACAGGCTCACCTATGCCGACGTGAACGAGGTGCTCGGCTCCGCCGATTTTTACGAGATTGCGGCGCTGGGGTCAGACATCCTCGCCGGCCGCGCGGCGGAAGCCCTCGCCAAGGCCGAAGCCGTGCTCGCGGCGGGCAAGAGCGCGGGCATGCTCGCCAAAGACCTTCTGACCTTTTTCCATCGCTGCACCGTGGCCAAGACCTGCCGCAACGGGGAGCAGCTGCTCAATCTCCCCGCCGAGATGTACGCCGAAGTTTCGCGCGCGGCCTCCGCGGCGGAAGGGGAGGCGGTCGTCCGCTGCTGCGAGCTGTTCGCGGGGGTGGAAACGGACCTGCGCTACAGCTCTTCGCCGCGCATCGTGCTCGAAACGGCCGTCGTGCGCGCCTGCCTGCCCGAAACGGACGCCGGCGCCGCGGGGCTTGTGCGCCGCGTCGAATCGCTCGAACGGCAGCTGGCCGCCCTGTCGGCGGGGGGCGCGCATGCCGCGCCCGCAGCCGAGGAGCCTGTCCGCCGGCCGGCCCCGCATCCCGCGCCCGCCGGGCAAGAGCCGCGGCCCGTCCTCGCCGACGAGGAGGCCCCGCCCGAAGAATTTTTTGCGTCGGCCCGCGTTTCCGCGCCCCCGCCCCCCAAAGCGGCGGCCCGCGTAAACGCGCTCGCGCCCGAAAACCGCGGCAAGGCCTTCGCCTATTTCATCCGCGCCCTGCGCACGGGTTCGCGCAACGGCGTGCTGTTCGCGATGTGCCAGGACCTGGAATGGAGCCTGGAAGGGGACACGATGGTGCTTGTCACCGACAGCGACACCATCTACAAACGGCTGCAAAGCCCCGACAACCGCGAGAGCGTCCGCGCGGCGCTCGAGAGCGTCGGCATCCTTTCCTTCGACATCCGCAAAAAGGGCGAGGCGCCCGACCGCACGGCCGAGAGCCTCGAGGCGCTGAAAAAGAACTTCCCCGATACCGACATCGAGATCCGCTGACCCGCCCTCGCGCGGCGCGGCGGACAGGATTTTGCAAAGCGATCATTGTAAGGAGAATACCATCATGGCAGGATACAAAGGCGGCATGGGCGGCGGCAACATGCAGAACCTCATGAAGCAGGCGCAGAAGATGCAGGAGCAGCTCCAGGAGACCGAAAAACTGCTCGACGACTGGGAGATCGTGGGTACGAGCGGCGGCGAGGCCGTCGTCGTGTACATGAACGCGAAAAAGATCATCGACGGCATCGAGCTCGACCCCAAGGCGGTCGACCCCGAAGACGTCGAGATGCTCGAAGACCTGATCATGGCCGCCATCAACGACGGCTACAAAAAGGCGGACGAGGTCTATAAAGAAAAAATGGGGCCGTTCGGCGGCGGTATGGGAGGGCTCCTGTAACGCATGGACGTATACATCGAACCGATCGGCCGGCTGATCAACGAGTTTTCCAAACTGCCGGGCGTGGGCAAAAAGACGGCCCAGCGCTACGCCTATAAGATCATCGGCATGACGGATACCGAGGCGCAGGAGTTCGCCGCGGCCGTGCTCAACGCCAAAAAGAAGGTGCGCTACTGCAGGATCTGCGGCAACTTCACCGAAAACGACGTGTGCGACATCTGCGCCCGCAGAGACGGCAAGGTCATCTGCGTCGTGAAGGAGCCGAAAGACGTCATCGCGCTCGAAAAGCTGCACGAATTCAAGGGCGTGTACCACGTGCTGCACGGCGTCATCAACCCGATGGAAGGGGTCGGCCCCAACGACATCCGCATCCGCGAACTGCTCGCGCGCATCGGCGAGGGCGGGGTGGAAGAAGTCATCCTCGCCACCAATCCCGACGTCGAGGGCGACGCGACCGCGCTGTACATCGCCAAACTGGTCAAACCGCTCGGGGTGCAGGTCACGCGGCTGAGCCGCGGCATCCCCGTCGGTTCGGAGATCGAATACGCCGACGACGTGACGCTTTCGCGCGCGTTCATCGAGCGCAAACCGCTGTAACGGGAGCAAAACACAGGGCGGCACCGGGCGCTTTCGGGGACGGAAGGCGCCGCGCGCCGCCGCACAGGAAAAAGGGGCATCCGCCGGGAGGTTTTCATTTGGAGCGCATTTCTGTCTTGGGCTGCGGGCGCTGGGGCTCGTTCATCGCGTGGTACCTTGCGGTGCGCAAGGGCAAGCAGGTCTGGTCCTGGGGGCCGGAAGGGGATTACGCCTACGAAGTCCTCAAAAACACGGGCAAAAACGAATACGTCGCACTCGATCCGTCCATCACGCTCACCTGCGATCTGGAAGCGGCGGTCGGGCGGGCGGAAATCGTCATCATCTCCATCAGCTCGCAGGGGCTGCGCGGTTTCATCCGCAAAGTGCTCGCCTGCCGCGGCGCCAAAAGCAAGCTCTTTGTGCTGTGTATGAAGGGCATCGAGGCGGAAACGGGCAAGCGCCTCTCGCAGATCTGCGAAGAGGAGGGCGTCCCCCGCGAGCGCATCGCCGTCTGGGTCGGCCCCGGCCACATCCAGGATTTCACGGCGGGCATCCCCAACTGCATGGTCATCGACAGCAGCAACGTCGCCCTCAAAAAGGCGCTGGCGGACGACTTCAAGAGCGAGCTCATCCGCTTTTATTACGGCAACGACGTCATCGGCACCGAGATCG
>CALVHP010000115.1 GCA_944328405.1 uncultured Clostridia bacterium | reverse complement strand
TCTCCTCTTCGCTCACGAACAGCGTGTCGGGGGTCAGATCCGTGCCGTCGAACTGCTTACAATAGGAAAAGAGCGCCTTGTCTCCCCCGTCGCGCACGGCGCGCACGATGGCGCGCACGCTCTCGGCGACGGCCTCGTCTTCCAGCCCGCGGCGGGCGAGGATGTCCGCCGCTTCCTTCGCGTTCTGGTAAATTTTCAGGTTCATTTCATTCACCGATGTATTGTTTCATGGCCGAGATCAGCGGCAGGATCTCGGCGGCCTTGGTTTTGAGGCTGACTTTGTTGGCGATGAGGCGGGCGGAGATGTCGAACACCTCTTCCAGCACCGAAAGGCCGTTGGCGCGCAGGGTGCCGCCCGACTGCACGATGTCGAAAATGACGTCCGAAAGCCCGGTGAGCGGGGCCAGTTCGATGGAGCCGTTGAGCTTGATGATCTCGGCGTCCTCCCCGCGCGATGCGTACAGCCGCCGCGCCGTGTTCACGTATTTGGTCGCCACCCGCAGCGGGCGGGAGGGCGCGCGGCCGGCAAAGCCCGCCACGCACAGCTTGCACTTTTCAAAGCCCAGGTCGAGCATCTCGTACAGGTCGGCGCCCGCTTCGAGCAGGGTGTCCTTCCCCACGATGCCGATGTCGGCGATGCCGTACTCGACGTAGGTGGGCACGTCGGCGGGTTTGACGAAGAAAAAGCGGAACTTCCCGTCCGGCGTTTCCAGAACGAGTTTGCGCGTCTCCTCTTTGAGGATCCCGGCGCGGATGCCGCAGCGGATGAAAAGTTCGGCGCAGGAATCGGCGAGGCGGCCCTTGGCCAGAGCAACGTTCAGCATCCCTTCCCCTCCTTTGCCCGCACGGCGCGCAGGGCGCGGTTCATGCCCACGGCGAACCCGACCGCCGCCAGGTTTTTGCCGAACTGGGCGCACAGGCCGTCGTACCGCCCGCCCGAAAGGACGGGCGCGCCCACGCCCTCGGCGAGCCCGGTGAACACGATGCCCGAATAGTACGCGAGGCTCTTGACGGTGCCCAGGTCGAAGGAAACGTACTTCCCGACCCCCAGCCTCTGCAGATCGGCGTACACCGCTTCGAGGTGTTCGAGGGAGCGCCGCGCGAGCGGGCTGTCGGTGAGCCGTTTCGCCGCGCGCAGCACCTCGGCCCCGCCGAACAGCGAGGGCAACGCGAGGATGGCGCGCCGGGCCTGTTCTTTTGCGCCGTGGCGGCGCAGGGCCAGCTCGGTGCCGACCGAATCTTTGGCGTTGATGCAGGCGCGCACCTCTTCGGCGGCCGCCTCGGACAGGCCGCTGCCTTCGAGCAGCCCTTTGTAAAACCCGACGTGGCCGATGTCGACGATGAATTCGTCCAGCCCGACGGCGCGCAGGCACTCGACGGCGAAGGCGATGATCTCCGCGTCCGAAGACGCGCCCTCTTCGCCGAACGCCTCGACGCCCGCCTGGATCACTTCGCGGTCGCTGTGGCCGGAGGCGGAAAAATCGTAGATGTTGGAAAAATAGCACAGCCGCGCATGCTCCTGCCCCAGCTTGGTGGCGGCGATGCGCGCGCAGGCGAGGGTCATATCCGGCCGCAGGACGATGAGGTTGCCGTCCTTGTCCGTCATCTTGAACATCTTCGACTGTTCGACGGCGCTGCGGATGGACGCGAACGTGTCGTAATATTCGAGGCCGGCGGTGCGCACCGCGCGGAACCCCGCGCCGCTGAACTTTTCGCGCAGGACCGCTTCGGCCCTGTCCAGCCGCTCGCATTCGTCGGGCAGAACGTCCCGCACGCCCGCAGGCAATTTGAAGTATTGCATAGCGATTCTCTTTTCTGTATATTTATGCAAAATCCGGCCAAGATCCTTCCGCGGCGCGCTGACCGGGGCGCCGGCGGCAAAATCTCTTCCGATTCCCTGTTATTTTATCACGTTTGCCCGCCCGCTGTCAATGATATGAAAAAAGCGCCGCCGTTTTTCGGGGCGCTTTTTGGAATCCGGTTGCAGGCACGGCCGGCCGCCGCAAAGCGGCAGGGCAGGCTCAAAAACTCAGGATGACGCCGAGCACGATGTAGACGACGACGGCGGCGACGAGCACGACGAACACCGTCCGCACCACGTTTTTCGCGGTCAGGCGCTTGTTTTTGCGGCCCGCGAGTTTGTTGAAGTCGGCTTCCCACGCGTCGATCCTGGCCTGCATCTCGCGCGCGGCGGCCGCGGCATGCTCTTCGAGGGAGCCGTACCTCCATTCGCATTCTTCCAGCCCCTCTTCCGCCTTCCGGATGAGGTCGGCATAGGCGGCGCGGTCGGCGTCGGTCAGAAATTTCTTCGCATTGGCGAGATCTTTGCGGACGGCCTCCGGCGCGGCGTCCCGCACGGCAAACTGCGGCAGCTGCGTATTGTTGCCCCCGTTGCGCAAAACGTCGTCGTGCGCCGTCCGGATGACCTGGCGGGCCTCCCGGACGGGCAGTCCCTTCGCGCGCTCGATCAGCGAGGCGGGCGCGGGCAGCTGCATGCGCAGGGGCAGCGCGTCGATCTGTTCGCCGGCGGCGGCGATCCTTCCGAGGTCCGCGGCGCGGTCGACCACCGCGGCGCAGTACCACGAGACCGCCCTCTGCGGGTACTTTTTGCACATCGTCTGCGCCACGTCGGACGCCGACGCGTTGTCGCCGATGCGGCAGAAGGCGTCGAACCGGCCGTACAGCGTTTCGACGGTGTCGCCGCCCTGGATCACGGCGCTTTCGATGTTGTTGGTGACGTAATGGTTGTTGACGGTGTTCTGAATGACGTCCTGCGCGACGTACTTGGTGCCGCAGAAGGGGCAATAGCCCTCCTTGTGCTCGTCGTTGACTTCGAGCGGGGCGCCGCAGGCCGTACATTTTGCCGCTACGATGCTCATGTGTATTCTCCCTGTCTTCTCTCTTGTGCTGCCGCCATTGTACCACGCGGGCGGCGCGCTTGTCAATAAAACGGGCGGCGGGCGGCCGTTTCGCAAAATTTCCCCGCCCGCCGGTTCAGTTCAGCACCACTTCTTTCAGCTTTTCGTACTTTTGCATGGCGGCGGCGCGCAGGGGTGCGGTATCGCCCGCGGCGAGGGCCTCGTCCGCCAGTTTTTTGGCGGTGAAGATGACCGACTTCGGGTAGCGCAGCCGCTCCACGTCGCCCAGCAGGTGCCCGCTCTGGCGGGTGCCCAAAAAGTCTCCGCCGCCCCGCATTTCGAGGTCGATCTCGGCAATTTTGAACCCGTCGGCGTTGTTTTTGACGGCGGCCAGGCGGGCGCGCGCCTCTTCCGAATCGGCGCCCAGCAGCAGAAAGCAGTAGCTCTTTTTGGTGCCGCGCCCCACCCTGCCGCGCAGCTGGTGCAGCTGCGAAAGGCCGAACCGCTCGGCGTTGTAGATGACCATGATGGTCGCGTCCGGCACGTCGACGCCTACCTCGATGACGGTGGTCGATACGAGGCAGTCGTACTTTTTGGCCTTGAAATCCGCCATGACGTCCGCCTTTTCCTTCTCCTTCATCTTCCCGTGCAGGAGGGCGAAACGCACGCGCGGCAGGCGGGCGGAGAGCTCTTCGTACAGTTCCCGCGCGCTGATGAGCGAACCCTCTTCGTCTCCCTCGATGCGGGGGCAGACAAAGTAGCTCTGGTTGCCCTTTTCCGCCTCGGCGCCGATATAATCGAGCATGGCCTCGTACTTGCGCGCGGAGACGATCGCGGTGACCGTTTCGGCGCGGGCGCGGGGCTTATCGCGGATCTCGGTGACGTCGAGGTCGCCGTAAAAGATGAGCGAGATGGTGCGCGGGATGGGCGTGGCGGACATGACGAGCATATCCGCGCCCTGCCCCTTTTCCCCCAGGGCGCTGCGCTGGGCGACGCCGAAACGCTGCTGCTCGTCGCACACGCACAGCGCGAGGTCGGCAAAGGCGACGTCCTCCTGCAACACGGCGTGCGTGCCGCAGACGACGTCGATCTCCCCCGCGGCCAGGGCGCGCTTGATCTCGCGTTTTTCTTTGGCGGGGGTGGAGCCGGCGAGGAAGGCGACGCGGTATTCGGGCAGATAGCGCTGCGCGAGCGCGAAGTTCTGCGCGGCGAGCACCTCGGTCGGGGCGATCATCGCGGCCTGCCTGCCGCTTTTGGCGGCCATGAAGACGGCGCACAGCGCCACGGCCGTCTTGCCGCTGCCCACGTCTCCCTGCAGCAGCCGGTTCATGCGCGCGGGCGAATGCAGGTCTTCGGACACGGCGCGCACGGCGGCGCGCTGGCCGTCCGTAAAGGCGAAGGGAAAGCGGGAAATAAACCCCTCGACGTCCGCCGCGGTGCATGAATAGGTGCCCGTGCGCACGTCGTTTTTGTCCCCTTTGATGAAGCGAAAGGCGGAGATGAGGATGAAATACTCTTCGAGCGCGATGCGCGCGGCGGCGCGCTCCTGCTCTTCGAAGGAGCGGGGCCGGTGCACGGCGCGGTACGCCTCTTCCAGCGGAGAGAGCGCGTATTTTTGGGCGAGCGCGGGCGGCACCACGGTGCGCGGCGGGCACAGCCGCAGCGCCTGGGCGATCGCGTCGCGCATCACGCGCTGGGTCAGCCCCCCGCTCAGGCTGTAAACGGGCACGATGCCCTTGAGGCGGAAATTCT
The DNA here is from genome assembly GCA_944328405.1 of uncultured Clostridia bacterium. Classification (GTDB taxonomy): domain Bacteria; phylum Bacillota; class Clostridia; order Christensenellales; family Borkfalkiaceae; genus Borkfalkia. The sequence goes on along the minus strand of CALVHP010000115.1, from coordinate 17,501 downwards.
TTTCCTGCAATTCAAAGGACGGGTTGATCATGGACGGCGCGCCCGCCCCCCACTTGTTGGAGACGCGGCCGTAAAAGAAGTATTCTTCTCCCGCCTTCAGCTGCGAGCGCACGTAGGGCGCGTTGAACCAGACGGCCGAAAAACGCGCGCCGTTCTGGTCGCACCACACCTTGACGAAAGGCCGCCGGCCGTACGCGATCTGCGGCTGACCCATGACGCGGCAGGCGACGAGCGCCACGTCGTTGTGGTAGCAGTCCGCCACGGAGACGGGGTGCGTCATGTCCAGATAGCTGCGCGGAAAACAGCGCACCAGGTCCTCGGCCGTGCGGATATTCAGTTTGTTGAGGTCTTTCTCCCGCTTTTCGGAGATGCCTTTCAGTTCGCTCAGCCGCAAAGCCGCGCCTCCCCGTCCGTTTTCTCTGCCGCGCCCGAAACCGCGCGCCGCTTTCTTTTCTGATCCCTGAAAAAAGGGCCGCCGCCCGGATCCGCGCCCCCGGAAAACGGGCGCCGTTTCCCGCCTTTCTGTTTTCCGAAACCAAAAAACGGCGGGTCCGAGCCCGCCGCCTTCGCTTCCGCCCTCATTCGAGCGATACGATATAATAATAGATCGGCTGGCCGCCGAAGTGGAAATCGACGTCGCAGTCGGGGAACTTTTCGCTCACGCGGGCGGCGAGCGCCTCGGCCTCTTCTTCGGCGACGTCTTCCCCGTAATACAGGGTGATGATCTCGTGCGAGTTGTCCTTGAGCTTGGTCAGAAGGGTGAGAACGGTGTCGTCGACGTTGTCGCCCTTGGCGAGGATCTTTTTATCGTCCAGGCCGATGATGTCCCCCTCGTGCAGGTGGAAGCCGTTGATGTTGGTCGAGCGCACGGCGCGCGTGACCTGGCCGGCGCGCACGTTGTCGAGCGCGTGGATCATATCCGTCTTGTTCTCTTCGGCGGAGGCCTCGCTGTTGAAGGCGAGCACGGCCGCGAAGCCCTGCGGGATGTTTTTGGTGGGGATGACGTGGATGGTGCGCCCCGTGACCAGCGCCTTGGCCTGTTCGGCGGCGAGGATGATGTTTTTGTTGTTGGGGAACACGAACACGTGCTCGGCGTTGATCTTCTGCACGGCGGCGGCGATGTCGTTGGCGCTGGGGTTCATGGTCTGCCCGCCCTCGATGATGCCGTCGACCAGCAGATCTTTGAAGATGGCCGCGATGCCCTCGCCGGTGCAGATGGCGAGCATGCCCATCTCCTTCTTTTCCGCCTCGCGCTTGGCGCGCATGGCGCGGTTCTGTTCGAGCATGTTCTCGATCTTCACGCGGTCCAGCTCGCCCAGTTCCACCGCGTATTGCAGCGCGACGCCCGGCGTGTTGGTGTGCACGTGCACCTTGACCAGATCGAGGTCGCCGATGCAGATCACGCAGTCGCCGATCTGCATGAGCTTTTCCTTCATGCGGTCGATGTCGGCCAGGGTGGTCGACTTTTTCAGGTTGATGACAAAAAATTCGGTGCAGTAGGCGAATTCGATCTCGCCCAGGTCGAGGTTGATGATGTCCGAATTGTCGCCGAACACGTCCTCGTCCGCCTTGGGCGCGGCGGAAACTTCGGCGGCGGACTCGTCGAGCTCTTCGCCCCTGGCCACGCTCAGAAAGCCGCGGTAGACGCACAAAAGCCCCATGCCGCCCGCGTCGACCACGCCCGCTTTTTTGAGCACGGGCAGCAGTTCGGGCGTCTGGGCGAGGGCCTCTTCCCCCTTCTGGATGACGTCGGCAAAAAAGTCGGCGAAATCCTTCTGGCGGGAGGCGATGCGCACGGCGTGCTCGCTCATCATGCGCGCGACGGTCAGCATCGTGCCCTCTTTGGGTTTGGAAACGGCGGAATAGGCGACCTTTGTGCCGTTTTCCATGGCTTTGGCAAAGGTCTTGACGGTGATCTGTTCGTCCGCTTTCAGGCCCGAACAGATGCCGCGGAAAAGCTGCGAGAGGATGACGCCCGAATTCCCCCGGGCGCCTTTGAGCGCGCCCTTGGAGACGGCGTCACACAGCTCGGGGAGGCGGTTGGATGTACAAAGGCCCAGTTCGCGCACCGCCGACTGGATGGTCAGCGACATGTTCGTACCCGTGTCTCCGTCGGGCACGGGGAACACGTTGAGCGAATCGACCTTCGATCTGTTTATTTCAAGGACTCTGGCGCCGAACTGGATCATCTTCCGGAATTCGGTGCCGCCGATCGTTTTTGGCATGGGAAAAACCTTCTCTCCTTACAACCGAAAAAAGGGTAAACCTTACAGTTTTACCCCTATGATATTGACATTGACCGTGTCGACGATCATGCCCGTGAATTTTTCGACTTTGTATTTGACCCCTTCTTTGAGGGATTCGGCGACCGCGTTGATGGAAACGCCGAACTTGATGATGACGTAAACGTCGATATAGATCCGGTCGCCGTTGGTGGTCACCTTGACGCCGCGGCCCTGCGAAGGCCGCCCGAAGAGCTCGGCAAGGCTGTCGGTAAAACGGCGCGAAACGGTTTCGACGATGCCGTAACATTCCATCGCCGCCTGCGAAGCGACCCTGGCGATCGCCGCGTCTGAAATTGTGATCTTGCCGTAAGCGTTGCTCGTGTTGACAGACATAAAAATGTATGCTCCCCGTGATCCACCTTTATTCTACCCCATTTGCCGCTCTTTTGCAAGAGAAATTGCGATTTTGCCGTCCACTTTTTTTGTTTTCGGCGAAAATTTCCCGAAACGGCGCAAAATCGATTGCTTTTTTGCGCGCGGTTTGGTATAGTAGTAACGCTCGTTTCGGGCGGGGGCGGCTTGCGCCCCTCTCAAAGATCGGAAAACCGTGGAGGTGATAGATATGTCGAGGGTATGCAGCATCTGCAACAAAGGGCAGTACGCGGGCAACAACGTCAGCCACAGCAACCGCAAGACGAGGAGAACGTTCAAAGCCAACGTGCAGAAGGTCAAGATCGTCAAAGAGGGCAAGGTGGAATCCGCCTACGTGTGCGCCCGCTGCCTCAAGAGCGACAAAGTGGAACGCGCGTAACAACATCTTTTTTTCAAAAAGCAAAAAAGCATCGGCTTCGCCGGTGCTTTTTTTGTGTCCCGTCCGCCGGGGCCTTGTCCCTCTGCCGGAGCCGCGGCCGGGCCCGGCGCGATCCGCGCTTTGCGCCCCTGCCGCACTCTCTGCCGCCCTGCCGCGTACAGCCGGGCCATACGGGTCCGCGCCCCTTTTTCCACGGCAAAAGCGCCTTTCCCCCGCACGGGGAAAGGCGCGCGCCGTCTTTCAAAAAATCATTCCGGATCAAAGGACTGGGTGACGGCAAATGGCTCCGCCACCGCCGTTTCCGCCGCCTCGGCGGCGACCGCCCTTTCGCGCTCGCTCACGCCGGAGGGAGCGTAGGCGATCTTTTCTACCGAAAGGCCGGTGAGCGCCCGCACGAGGGTAAGCCCCGCGATGTAGCGGCCGAGGCCCAGCGACAGATGGTAGCCGTCGCGCGTGAGCGTGTCCCCCACAAAGGACGTGCGCGCGTTCTGGATCGCCGTGCCGCTGGGGATGACGGCGGAGATCTCCGGCTGCGCGAGCACCTCGCTTCGCACCGCCGCGACGATGCTCTCGTACATGGCGTCCTGGCTGCGCCCGTAGTTGGCAAATTCGGGGTTGGGGCTATTTTTTTGGTACGCCCACGTCATGTGCCAGACGAACTGCGCCGTGCCGGCGATGGAACGCACATAATCGAGCAGCTCGCCGAGGCGGGCGTAACTGGCCGCAACGCCGCTGGTGCCGCTCTGCTGCTGGAAGGAAATGAAGTCCCAGTCCTGCGCGGCGATCGCCTCGCTCATGCGGACGTTGTAAGCGGTGGTCCAGCTCCCCGCCGTATTGGTGCGGTACTCGTACGCGGGGGCATTGGTCGCGGCGTTGTCCGCGTGCGTGTCGAGGGAGCACCCGCCGATGTACAGGTTGCCGAGGGAGATCTCCTCCACCCCCAGGCTGTCCGCGATCTGCCACACATATTCCATCATGTCGTCCGAAAAACTGTTGCCTATACACAAAATGCGCAACACGCCGTCCGCCCTCCAGTTCCGCCTGACCGTGACGTTATAGCTCTGCGAAAGCCCGGTGCCGTTGAGTTGCACGGAGATCGGGTATTCGCCGAGGAAGTCGCTGTTGAAGGCGGAAGAATCGACCGTATATTCTCCCGGTTCCGCCGCGCGCGCCGTGCCGTCGTCCAGCGTAACCGTGACAGCCAGATCGCCGGCGGAAAACTCCTCTTCGAGAAAAAATTCCGTCTTCATGCCCGAGACCGCCAGGGAGACGGGCTTGCCGCCCTCTTGCTGCGCAGGCGCGCAGGCGGCCAGCAGGCAGAGCGCCAGCAGCGCCGCCGCTGCGGAGAAGAACCGCTTCTTCCGATGACTTCTTTCCATGGGGCTGCTCCTTGTCTGCGGGCGCAGCGCGCGCCGCAGGGCGCAGGCGCACCGCCCGCCGTTGGATGTACGATCCCATGGTACCAGCCCCGCGGGCGGAAGTCAATAGCAAAATTTTTACATCGTTACGCATTTTTGCGCGTTTTTTACGCAGACCACCGGCTTTCCCCGCAAAATGCGCCCCCCTGCGGGCGGAGCGCCGGCCAACAGGCGAAGGGCGGGCAGCAAAAGAGAGGCGAGGGCGGCCGCCCTCGCTTCGTCGGTTTTTTCCGGGTTTCAGCGCCCTGCCCCGCCGGCCGTTCCGTCCGGCCCGCGCCTATACGGGGTAGTTGGACGGGGTCACGGCAAAGGGCGACGCGACGGCCGCTTCCGCCGCCTCCGCCGCCATGACGGCTTCGTCCCGCGCGACGTCTGCGGGGCGGTACGGCGCGTCCGACACCGGAAGGCCGGTGAGCGCCCGCACGAGGGTAAGCCCCGCGATATAGCGGCCGAGGCCCAGCGACAGATGGTAGCCGTCGCGCGTGAGCGTGTCCCCCACAAAGGACGTGCGCGCGTTCTGGATGGCCGTGCCGCTGGGGATGACGGCGGAGATCTCCGGCTGCGCGAGCACCTCGCTTCGCACCGCCGCGACGATGCTCTCGTACATGGCGGTCTGGCTGCGCCCATAGTTGGAAAATTCCGCGTGCGTGCTGTTTTGCTGGTACGCCCACGTCATGTGCCAGACGAACTGCGCCGTGCCGGCGATGGAACGCACATAATCGAGCAGCTCGCCGAGGCGAGCGTAGCTGCCCGCGAGGCCGCTGTTGCCGCTCTGCTGCTGGAAGGAAATGAAGTCCCAGTCCTGCGCGGCGACCGCCTCGCCCATGCGGACGTTATAAGCGGTGGTCCAGCGGCCCGCCGTGTTGGTGCGGTACTCGTACGCGGCGGCGTCGGTCGCGGCGTTGTTCGCGTGCGTATCGAGGGAACACCCGCCGATGTATAGGTTGCCGAGGGAGATCTCTTCCACCCCCAGGCTGTCCGCGATCTGCCACACGTATTCCATCATGTCGTCCGAAAAACTGTTGCCGATGCTCAGAATGCGCAGCACGCCGTCCTCCTCCCAATCCAATGGTCTTTCTGTTTCCGTTCCGCCGCCCGTCTGCGGGTCTTGCGGTTCCTCCTGCCCGCCCGTTCCGCCGTTCCCGCCGACAGCCTGTCCGCCCGGACGGCCGTCTTCCCCGTCCGCGGCGCAGCCTGCCAACAGGGCGATGGCAAAGAGCGCCGCCAGCAGGAGCGCAAACACCGGTGCCGTCTTTTTCATACCTGTCCCTCCTTTCGCTTTCTGCCCCCATTATAGCGCAAAAAAACTGCGATATGTGGCTGAATGTGCGAAAAAAGCCGGCAAAAACGGCTGACTTCGGCGCGTTTTTCTCTCCGGAGGGAAAAACGGCAGGCCGGTTCCAAACGCGGCAAAGGGCGGCGCTGAAGCGCCGCCTTGCTCTTTTCTTTGGTGAGGCGGGCCGTTCACTTCCCCGCCGTGCGCCGCATCAGGCGCAGCGCGGCCCGCACCGCCCTGGGCGGCTTGACGCAGATGATACGGATCATATCTCCATCCCTCCCGGCGAACAAGAGCCTGCCCGCGGGCCGCCGCCGGCAAACGCCGGCCGTACGGTTCCGCAGGTCCTGCCCTACATCTATATGCGCCGGCGGCGCGATCGGTGCAAAAACGGGCGGCCGCGCAGTTTCTCTCCCTTATACGGGGTATTCGAGGTTGCGCTCCTCGCGCAGGGCGCGCAGGTAGCGCTCCGCGTAGAATTTTGCGCGGGAAAGGTCGTGTTCGCGCCAGTTGCCGCATTCTTCCGGCCGCGCGCCGGGGATCTCCCCTTCGTAGCCGAGGATGAACGAGCACATCTCCTCGACGAGAGAGAGGATGTCCGCCGGCTGCAGGTCGCCGAACAGCACGAGGTACAGCCCCGTGCGGCAGCCCATCGGGCCGAAATAGACGACGTCCTCTTTGGCGCGCGACGAGCGCAGAAAGGTGGCGCCGAGGTGTTCGAGGGTGTGCAGCGCGGGCATCTCGACGGGCGCTTCGCGGTTCGGTGCGGTGAGGCGCAGGTCGAAGGTGGTCACCGTGCAGCCGTCCTTGCGGTCGGCGCGCGAACGGTACAGCCCCGGGCGCAGGCGCGCGTGGTCGATGCAGAAACTGGCGATCTTTTCCATAAAACAACTCCTCCGCCCGCAAGGGGCTGCGCCGACGCGCCGGAAAGGCGCACGGCCGCCGCCGGGGCGGCCCGCACGCAAAAGCGCGCTCAGGCGCGCTCGGACTTCACTTCAAATACGAACAGCGTGCCCGCGTCGCACAGGATGTGCGCTTCGTCCGCAAGGACGACGTTGCTGATCCCGCGGCAGGAACCGGCCGACAGGGTCAGGTCGTGCAGCGGGTATTTGAGCCCCTCGCTTTCGGCCACGTGCGCCGAATCGCCCACGGGCGCCAGCGAAAGGGTGCGCCCCGCCAGGCCGCGCCAGACCACCCGGCCGGACGCGCAGTAAATATCCGCGCAGGCGGTGTGCATGACGGCGCGCGCGCCGCGCACGAAGGCGGCGTACAGCAGCTGCAGGTTGCCGAAGAGGTGATCTTCCCTCCCGCCGCCCGCGCCGTAAAGTTCGATCGCGCGGCAGCCCCGTTCCAACAGATAGTCGAGGGCGATCTCGCCGTCGGTGAAATTTTTTTCGCTGGGATAGACGAGCGCGCCTTCGGGCACGTAGCCGAGCGAATCGAAGTCGCCCGCCTTGACGTCGACGCGGACCTTTCCTTCCGCCCAGCGCAGGGCGCCGTCGCAGCAGACGACGAGCGCGTCCGCGTCGTCGACGGCGCCGCGCGGCGGCTCGCCGTTCAATAAAATAATGCCTTTCAAAATGCCGTTGCCTCGTTCATGCGCCCCGAAAACCGTTCCGGCGCCCCGCGGTTTTGCGCGGTCAGACGCGTTCGCGCAGGGCGCGGATGGTGGCGCCCATGTCCGCCGAGCGGAACACGGCGCTGCCCGCCACGATGATGTTGACGCCCGCCGCCTTGACCGCGGCGACGTTTTCTTCGGTGATGCCGCCGTCCATCTCGATGTCCGTGCTCAGCCCGTTCCGCTCGAAAAAGCGGCGCGCTTCGTCCGCCTTCGCCAGCGTGCGTTCGATGAGCTTCTGCCCGCCGCGGCCGGGGTGCACGCTCATGATCAGGAGCATATCGCACCGCTCGAGGCTGCCGCCGATCTTCTGCAGCGGGGTATCCGGGCTGACGGCCACGCCGCAGCGCACGCCGTACGAGCGGATGCCGCGCAGCACGTCGTCCAGCGCGCCGCCGCACGCCTCGGCATGGACGGTGACGATGTCCGCGCCCGCGTTCACGAAGTCGGCGATTTTGTTCTGCGGGTCGGCGCACATCAGGTGTACGTCGAGCGGCAGATCGGTGTGCGGGCGGATGGCGGAAACCATCTGTGCGCCGAACGTGATGGCGGGCACGAACGTTCCGTCCATCACGTCGCAGTGGATCATGTCGGCGCCGTTTTTCTGCAACGTCTTGACGGCTTCCCCCATCGCGGCGAAATCGGCCGAAAGGATGGAAGGCGCGATCAGTGTACGGTTCATAATTCCTCCCGGGAACGCGAAACGTTCCCACACCTTTTTATCATAGCAAACGCGCGCGCGTTTGTCAAGGAGGAAGGCGCGGAAAACGCCCCGAAGGAAGAAAATGCGGAGCACTGCGAGGGTGCTCCCCGCGAGGCCGCCCTCACCGGCAGAAGTTATTCTTCCGGAGGCTGATTTCCGCCCAGGCGCGAAGCGCGCAGCTGTCCGCAGGCCCCGCCGATGTCCGCGCCGATCTGGCGGCGCAGGGTGGCCGAAAGCCCGCCCTTTTCCAGCACGCCCAGAAAGCGGTACGCCTCCTTTTCCGACACGCCCGCAAGAGACTTTTCTTTCACCTCGTTGAGGCGGATGAGGTTGACGTGGCAGGGCCGGCCGCGCAGCAGCGAGACCAGCTGTTCGGCGTGCGCCCTGTCCGCGTTTTCCCCCGCGATGAGGGAATACTCGAAGATGTAACGGCGGCCCGTGCGCTCGAAATAGCGGTCGCAGGCGCGGAGGATGTCGGCGATTTTGTAGGCGCGGGCGACGGGCATGATGCGGGCGCGCTCCTCGTCGGAAGGCGAATGCAGCGACACAGTGAGGTTGACGGGGATGCCCTCTTCGGCGAAGTCGAGCATGCGCGGCACGAGGCCGCAGGTGGAGAGGCTGATGTTGCGCGGCGAAATGCAGATGCCGCCCTCGGCGGTGACCAGCCGCAGAAAGCGCACGGTGTTCCCGTAATTGTCGAAGGGTTCGCCGCTGCCCATGAGCACGAGGTTGGTGACGGCGCGCTTTTCGGGCGTGCCGCCCGCGCGCGCGTTGACGGCGAGCACCTGCGCCAGGATCTCCCCCGCGCTCAGGTCGCGCACCAGCCCGCCCAGGCCGGAGGCGCAGAAGGCGCAGTTCATACGGCAGCCGACCTGCGTGGAAACGCACTGCGTGCGGCCGTATTTGTAAGACATGAGCACGCCCTCGACGATATTGCCGTCCGCCAGTTCGAAGAGGTATTTTTCGGTGCCGTCGGCGGCGGTAAGCACCTCGCGGATGCGCACCGGCTCGTCCTCGAACGTCTCCAGCAGGCGGGCGCGGAAGGGCTTGGGCACGCCGGGGATCTCCGAAATGCGCCGGCCGCGCATCAGGCCTTTATAAAGCTGGTCGGCGCGGAACTTCGGTTCGCCCGATTCCGCGCACAGTTCTTGCAGCCCTTCGAACGAAAGATCCTGCAGGACGCGCTTCATGTTCCCTCCCTGCGGCGCAGCTTGCACACGTAAAAGCCCGCGCCCTGTGATATATGCGGCAGAAACTGCAGCCCGTACTCCGTCTTTTCGTGCCGGAGCGGGCTTTCGGGCGGTTCGGGAACGAAGGGCGCGCCGCCTTGCAGAAAGGCGCGCACGGCGCCGTCGTTCTCCTCTTCCAGCACCGAACAGGTCGAATAGTACAGGCAGCCGCCCGGGCGCACGTAGCGCGCGCAGGTCACCAGCAAGGCGCGCTGCGTCCGTTCGATGGCGGGCAGGTCTTCCTCTTTGCGGAAGAGCCGGATGTCGGGGTTTTCCCCCGCCACGCCCAGGCCCGAACAGGGCGCGTCGACGAGCACGGCGTCGAAGGCGGCGGCATATTGCGCGTCGTACACGGCAGAATCGCGGCAGACGACCGCGACGTTGGAAACGTGCATGCGCGCGGCATAGCTCTCGATGAGCGCGGCGCGGTGCGGGTGCAGTTCGAAGGCGGTGACGCGGGCGCACTTGCCCGCGAGCAGCACGCTCTTGCCGCCGGGCGCGGCGCAGGCGTCGAGCAGGTTTCCGCACGGCTCCACCGCCGCGCAGATCGCGACCGACCCGACGGACTGGAAGGTATACTCGCCGCGCTCGTACCCCGCGTCCCGCACGAAATGCGCAAAGGCGTACACGTTCGGGAAAGGCGTCGGCTCGCACTCCCTCCCCTCGCAGCAGCGGCGCGCCGTCTCACCGTCGCGAAAGCGCACGAAGGAGCGCGCGGGGCGGGGCGCCATGATCGCCTCCGCCTTCTCTTCCCCGTATTCGCGCACGAGGCGCTCCGCCGCGAAATCGGGGTACGAATACCGCACGGCGAGCGCTTCCGTCCTGCCGGCGGGCAGCCGCACCCGGCCGGCGTCGAAGGCGCGCAGAAAAGCGTTGACGAAGCCCGCCGCCCCGCCTTTGCCCAGTTTTTTGACGAGCGACACGGCGTTGTCGGCGACCATGTAGCGGGGCTTATTCATAAACAGCAGCATGTACAGGGCGATCTTGAGCAGGATGCGCACGGGCAGTTTGGGGTTTTTGGGCGCGAAGGTGCGGATGCACAGGTCCAGCCAACGGTCGTTTTCGAGCACGCCGTAGCATATTTTTACGGTACGCGCGCGGTTCTGCTCCTCGACCGGGGTATCGGCGAGCGCCTGTTTGAGGTGCGCCCCGCCGCCGTACACCTTCTGCAGCACGGCGTAGGCGTCGTAGAGCGGATTGGTCATTGCGCCGCCCCGCCGAACACATCGCCCGCGGCGGCCTTGCGGCCGTTGACGAAGTCTGCCGCGCGCAGCCGCTTGCCGCCCGCCGCCTGCAATTCGAGCACGCGCACGAAGCCTTCCCCCGCCGCGACGAAGACGCCCGCTTTGTCCGCCCGCACGACGGTGCCGGGCGCCGCGGGTTCGAGGCCGAAGGCCGCGCCTTCGCAGGGCGCGGCGGCGCAGAGGTTGACGGGCCCGCCGCGCAGATACGCGTAGGCGAGCGGCGCGGGGTCCATGGCGCGGATCAGGTCGCAGATCTGCTTCGCCGGGCGCGAAAAATCGACGAGGCAGTCCTCCTTTTTGATCTTTTTGCACAGCGTGGCGCGCGAATCGTCCTGTTTGGTGAAGACGGCCCTGCCCTCTTCGAGCAGCGCGAGCGCCTCGGCGATGCACTCCCCGCCGAGGCGGGAAAGTTTTTCGGAGAGAGTCGCGGCCGTGTCCTCTCCGCCGATGGGCAGAGAGCGCGCGAGGAGGACGTCTCCCGTGTCGAGGCCGACGTCTGTGCGCATGATCGTGACGCCCGTTTCGGCGTCCCCCGCCAGGATGGCGTGCTGGATGGGCGAAGCGCCCCGCCAGCGGGGCAGCAGCGACGCGTGCACGTTGTACACGCCCGCGGGGAAGGCCGCCAGCAGTTCTTCCGTCAGGATCTGCCCGTAGGCACAGGTGACCATGCAGGGCGCGCCGAGCGCGGAAAGATCCGCGGCGTGGTCGCGCAGGCGCGCAAAATCGAGCACCGGGATGCCGTTTTCGAGCGCGAAGGTCTTGAGCGGCGTGGGCGTGAGCACGGCTTTGCGGCCGGCGGGCTTATCGGGCTGGGTGACGACGGCGGCGACCGTATGCCCCGCGGCGAGAACGGCGCGCAGGGGCGGAACGGAAAAAGCGGGGGCGCCCGCGTAGATGAGTTTCATGCAGGCCCCTCCGCTCAGTCTTTGGTGCGTTCGACGCGCTCGGCGCGGTCGATGTAGAGAACGCCGTCGAGGTGGTCGAGTTCGTGGCAGACGGCGCGGGCGAAAAAGCCGCGCGCGACCAGCTTTTTGCGCTTGCCGGTGCGGTCGGAATATTCCACCCTGACCACCTGCGGGCGGGTGACCACGCCGCGGCGGCCGCGCACCGAAAGGCAGCCTTCCCAGCCCGTCTGCTCCCCTTTCTGCTCGGTGATGACGGGGTTGACGAGTTCAAAAAAGCCCTCGTCGACGTCGATGACCACCGCGCGGCGCAGGATCCCGACCTGCGGCGCGGCCAGCCCCGCCCCCTCTTCCTTGCGGACGGTCTCTTTCATGTCGTCGAGAAGGGCGGCGAGCTTGTCGTCGAAAGCGGTAACTTCAAAACATTTTTTGCGCAGGACATCGTCTCCGACCTGCACGACGTTGCGGATGGCCATGGTTGGTACCTCAAAATCAGAAAATCGATGAAAAAAAGAACGGTCACCCCGCCCTCACGAGAGGTTGGACGGGTTTTCTTCCACGTACACGAGCGCGTCGCGCGATTTATACGCGAGGGCGCGGTCGTAGATCTCGGGCAGGAGCGCGTCGTCGGTCAGGCGCATGAGCACCTGGTAGCGGCAGCGGTTCTGGATGCGGCGCACGGGCGCGTGCATCTTGTTGAAGAACAAAAAGTCTCCCGCGTGCGCGTCGTAGACCTCTTTGAGGGAAAAATACACCTCTTTGAGCGCCTCGAGCGCGGCTTTGTCCTGTTCGGCGGTGACCATCACGCGCACGATGCGCGCGAACGGCGGAAACGCCGTGCTCCTGCGCAGGGCGATCTCGTGCCGGAAAAATCCCTTGTAATCGTACGCGGCGGCAAAGCGCAGGATGTAGTTGCCGGGGTCGTACGTCTGCACGACCACGCGCCCCTGCTCGCCCGCGCGGCCGCTGCGCCCCGCCACCTGCGTGATCAGCTGAAAGGTGCGTTCGCCGCTGCGGTAGTCGGAAAAATGCAGGCTCATGTCCGCGTCGAGGATGCCCACGAGGGTGACGGAGGGGAAGTCGTGCCCCTTGGCGATCATCTGCGTGCCGACGAGGATGTCCGCCTCGCGGTCGGCAAAGCGTTTCAGGATCTTGTAATGCCCCTCCTTGCCGCTGGTCGTATCCACGTCCATGCGCAGGATCCGGGCGGACGGGTACAGTTTTTTAAGCTCCCCCACCACCTTCTGCGTGCCCGTGCCCGTATACGAGAGGTGCACGCCGCCGCATTCGGGGCAGGCGCGCGGCATCTTATAATTGGAACCGCAGTAATGGCATTTGAGGCACCCTTCCTCGCTGTGGTAGGTCAGCGATACGTCGCACTGCTCGCATTTGAGCACGGCGCCGCAGTCGCGGCAGACCACGCTCTGCGCGTAGCCGCGGCGGTTGAGGAAGAGGATGGCCTGGTTGCCCGCGGCGAGGCAGGCTTCGAGTTCGTCGCGCAGCGCGGAGGAAAAGGCGGAGTCGTTGCCGCGGCGCACCTCGCGCCGCATGTCGGCGATGCGCATTTCGGGCAGCGGGCGGCGGTTGATGCGTTCGGGCAGCTCGATCAGCTCGTATTCCCCTTCGCTCGCCTTCAGGTACGTCTCCACGGAGGGCGTGGCGCTGCCGAGAACGAGCTTGCAGCCGTTGTACGCGGCGCGCATTTCGGCGATCTCGCGCGCGTTGTAGCGCGGGTTGTTTTCGCTCTGGTAACTGCCGTCGTGCTCCTCGTCGAGCACGATGACGCCGATGTTTTCGACGGGGGCGAACACGGCGCTGCGCGCGCCGACGGCGATCGTCGCCTCGCCCGAGCGCAGGCGCTGCCATTCGTCGAAGCGCTCGCCCGCCGACAGCCCGCTGTGCAGGATGGCGACCCGGTCTCCGAAGCGGGCGCGCAGCTGCGAAAACATCTGCGGCGTGAGCGAGATCTCGGGCACCAGAAAGAGCGCGCTCCGGCCCTCGGCGAGGGCGCGGGCGATCAGAGTGAGGTAAATTTCCGTCTTGCCGCTGCCCGTCACGCCGTGCAGCAGCTGCACGCGGCGGGGCGAAGCGGCGATGCGTTCCAGCGCCGCCGCCTGCGCGGGCGTAAGCTCGTGCACCGCGGCGGACGCGGCGAGGTCTTTGAGCGGCTTGCGCCCCACCCGCTCTTTTTCCAGCCGCACGGCGCCGCGTTCGATGAGGGCGCGCACGGCGCCGTCGCCGAACTTGTCGCGGTACTCGGTGTACGGGGCGCGGCCCCGCCCGCGCAGCCAGGCCAGCGCCGCCGCCTGCGACTTCGCGCGGGAGGAGAGTTCGACCTCCTTTTCGTACACGGCGACGTTGCGCTGCAATTCGCGCACGGTGCCGCGGCGCATCTCCGCGGGCAGGAACAGGCGCAGGGTCAGCGCCTTGGCGCAGCGGTAGCGCGCGCTGACGGTGTGCACGAGGGAGAGGCACTCGCGCGTCAGGGGCCGGTCGATGACCGACGAGACGGACTTGAGCTTCGCGGGGTCGAAATCGCTCCCCTCTTTCAGGCGCATGACGTAGCCGTCGACGGTGCGCCCGCCGAAAGGCACGCGCACGCGGCACCCCTCTTCGACGCCGCCGCCGGCGCGGTATTCGAATATTCTGTCCACCTCGCTGTGGGCGATGTCTACGATCACTTCAGCCGTCATGCCTTCGACTCTGCGGGCGCCGCCCCGCGATAAACAGACTGCCCCGGGCGCCGGGGCAGAGCGGTTCGTTCCGTGCAAACGGCGCGGAATCAGTCTTTGACCATCGTCAGCTTGCCGGACATGATCTCCTGGCAGGCGAGCGCGATCTCTTTGGTGTTGCCGGGCAGCTCGTGGATGCCCTGGCTCTGTTCCTGGTCGATGATCTGGCGGGCGCGCTTGGCGACGACCACGCACAGCGCGTAGCGGGAGGCGGGTTCCTCCGCCGTGCCCAGTTTTTCCACAAGCCTGTCGACTACCGGTTCGTTGATCATATTTCCATCTCCTAACTCTGAATAGATTGATTTTTATGTCGTTGCGGAAGGCACGCGCGGGTCACTCGACGTTTTGCACCTGTTCGCGCACCTTTTCGATTTCGTTTTTGAGGGCTAGCCCGGCATTGGTGACGGCCAGGTCGTTGCTCTTGGAACAGATGGTGTTCGCCTCGCGGTTGAACTCCTGCACCAGGAAATCGAGCTTGCGGCCCACGCGCTCTTCTTTGCAGATGGCGCGGAACTGCGCGATGTGCGAAAAGAGGCGGGTCAGCTCTTCATCGATGTTGGATTTGTCGGCAAACACGGCGACTTCGGTCAGCAGGCGCGCCTCGTCGAAGTCGACGCCCGAAAGCGCCTCGCGCACCCGCTCTTCCAGCCGCGCGCGGTAATTCTGCGCGACCAGCGGCGCGCGCTCTTTGACGGAGAGCGCCAGTTTTTCGATGGTGTCCATGCGGGAGAGCATGTCTTCGGCCAGCCGCGCCCCTTCGCGGGCGCGCATCTCGCCCAGGCGGTCGAGCGCCTGCGCCAGCGCCCGATCCAGCGCCGCAAGCAGCGCCTCGTCCGCGCCCTGCGCCTCTTCCTGCCGCACGACGTCGCCGCACTTCATCAGCGCGGTGAGCGTAAAATCGTCCGGCACGGACGGGAACAGCGCTTTGAGCCGCACGGCGGCGTCGCACCAGCCCTGCGCCGCGGCCGCGTCGACGTACAGCGATTTGGCCGTCTCGCGCTTGTCGAGGCAGGAAACATAAATTTCGGCGTGCCCGCGCGAAAGTTTTTCGCGCACGGCGGCGCGGATGTGGTCCTCGTAAAAGGCGAAGATCTTGGGCCCGCGCACGGCGACGTCGAGATAGCGGTTGTTGACCGTCTTGATCTCCACGGAAAGTTCGATGCCGCCTTCGCGGAATTCGCCCTTGCCGAACCCTGTCATGCTGAACATAGAAAAACCCTTCCTCCCCCTGCCGCGCGGCCTCCGCCGAAAAGCGGCGGCGCGCCTTTTTCGCTGCGCATGCAAACGACTTCTTTTCCGAACTCCGCCATTATAACAGAAACGGCGGAAAATTGCAATCTATTTTGCGTCCGTCGAAGCGGGCGCGGCGTTTTCGGCGAGGATTTTTGCAAATTCTTCTTCCCCGATGACGCGCACCCCCAGGGCCTGTGCCTTGGCGAGCTTGCTGCCCGCCGCCTCTCCCGCCACGACGAGGGTGGTTTTGGACGTGACCGCGCTCTGGCACACGCCGCCCAGTTCTTCGATGCGCTTGATCGCCTCGCTGCGTTTGAAATTGGACAGCGTCCCCGTCAGAACGACGTTTTCGCCCGCGAACGGCCCGCCCGCGGTCTTTTCCTTGACGTACGGCCTGACCCCCGCGGAGAGCAGGCGGGCGACCTCGGCGGCGTTCTCCTCGTCGGCGAACCAGCCGACGATGTTTTCGGCCGTCTTTTCGCCGATGTTTTCCATTTCGACCAGCTGCTCCGCCGTGGCCGAAGCGATCGCCCCGATGCTGCCGAAACGCTCGGCCAGATCGCGCGAGGCGACTTTGCCCACCCCGCCGATGCCCAGCGCGGAAACGAAGCGGTCCAGCGGCACGTTTTTGCTCGCGGCGATGGCGGAAAGCAGGTTCGAGACCTTCTTTTTCCCGAACCCTTCGAGCGCGGAGAGCGACGCGGCGTCGAGAAAGTACAGGTCGGAACAGCGCGTCACGCCCAGTTCGTCGATGAGCTGACAGGCGGTCATCTCCGAAAAGCCCTCGATGTCCATCGCGCCCTTGCTCGCAAAGTTGGAAAGCTGCGCCGCGATGCGCGGGCGGCAGCGGCGGTTGGGGCAGAAAAGGTTGGCCCCCTCTTCGCGCACGGGCGTGCCGCAGTACGGGCACACGGCGGGCGGGGCGATGTCGACGCTCGTGCCCGTGTGCTCGACGGCGCCCAGAATTTCGGGAATGACCTCGTTGCTGCGGCGGATGAGCACGCGGCTGCCGAGTTTGACGTCTTTGCGGCGGATGTCGCCGAGGTTGTTGAGGGTGGCCTTGCGCACCGTGGCGCCCGCCAGTTCGACGGGGTCCACCTCGGCCAGGGGCGTGAGCTTGCCCGTGCGCCCCACCTGCCACACGACCCTGCGCACTGTGGTGACGGCCTCTTCCGCCTCGAACTTAAAGGCGATCGCCCAGCGCGGAAATTTGTCGGTGTACCCCATCTTCTCGCGCACGGCAAACTCGTTGACCTTGACGACGGCGCCGTCGGTGAGCACGTCGATGCTCTTGCGCTGCACGTCGATGGCGGCGATGGCGTCGAACACCTCTTCGGGGGTGCGGCAGTGCCAGGTTTTGCCGAAGGTCTTGAACCCTTCCTTCTGCAAAAAGGCGATGGCCTCTTCCTGCGAAGAGAGGATCCCGTCGGACATGAAGTTCACGTCATAAAAGAGGATCTCGGGCCGGCGGGAAGCGGTGACGGCGGGGTCGAGGTTGCGCACCGCGCCCGCGGCGGCGTTGCGCGCGTTTTTGAGGGGCTCGGCGGCCGTCTTGTTGTATTCTTCGAGCACGGAAAGGCGGATGACCGTCTCGCCGCGCACTTCGAGGGTGCCTTTGTAGGAGATGGTGAGCGGAAAGCTCTTGATGGTGAGCGCCTGCGCGGTGACGTCCTCGCCGACGACGCCGTTGCCGCGCGTGGCGGCGCGCACGAAGCGGCCGTCCTCGTAGGTGAGGCAGATGGTCAGCCCGTCGAACTTATATTCGACGACGTAGCTCGCCTCCCCCGCCTTTTCGACGCGGGTGAAGAAGGCGTTCATCTCGTCCTCGGTGACCGCCTTGTCCAGCGAATACAGGCGCGCGATGTGCTCGTGCCGGGCGAAGGCCTTGACGGGTTCGCCGCCGACGCGGCGCGTGGGCGAATCGAATAAAACGGTGCCGCTCTCGCGCTCCATTTCCTTCAGCCGGTCGTACAGGCGGTCGTATTCGGCGTCGGGCACGGTGGGCGCGTCGAGCACATAATACTCGTACGCGTAGCGGTTGAGCCGGTCGACGAGTTCTCGCATTTGGTTGGGCATAAAAACCTCGCTTAAAAATGCAGCGTGCAGAATG
>CALVHP010000114.1 GCA_944328405.1 uncultured Clostridia bacterium | reverse complement strand
CCGAGCAGATGCGCCGCATGCAGCAGCAGTACGGCCAGGGCGGCCCGTACGGCGGAGGGCCGTACAACAACGGGCCGTATAACAACGGCGGGCCGTACGGCGGAGGGCCTTCGTCCGGCGCGCCCGGCGGCACGGCCAAAACTCCGGACGATCCTTTCGGCGAATTTTCGGGCGGGGACGACCCGTTCGGCGATTTTTCGGAAAAGAAGGGCGACCACCCCGGCCGGTCGGACGGCGCTTCTTCGGACGGCAAGGACGGGGACGACGGTTTCTTTTCGTAAACACAGACAAAGGGATGTTCCCCGCCGGGGAGCATCCCGCTTTGTTTCGGCGACCGTGCATGCCGTCGGCATTGACAAAAAGCGGCTTTTGTGCTATAATCGGAGGCAAAAGGGAACAAAAAACTATGATCAGCGATACCATTGCCGCCCTCTCCACGCCGCCCGGGCGCGGGGGTGTGGCGATCGTGCGGGTGAGCGGTGCGGGGGCGCTTGCCGTCGCCGGAAAACTGTTTGCGCCCGCCGGCGGAACGCCCGTTTCCGCCTTCGAACCCTATAAAATGGTCCCCGGCCGCATCGACTGCGGCACGTTTTCGGATTTCGGCCTGTGCGTGTACTTCCGCGCCCCGCACAGCTTTACGGGGGAGGACGTGGTCGAATTCCATTGCCACGGCGGCACGGGCGTGGTGCGCGCCCTGCTGCGGCGCGCCTTTGCGTGCGGCTGCCGCCCCGCCGAGCGCGGCGAGTTCACCAAACGCGCCTTCCTCAACGGCAAGCTGTCCCTTTCTTCCGCGGAGGGGCTGGCCGACATGATCAACGGCGAGAGCGAGGCGGAGATCCGCGCGGGCAGCATGCTCTACGCCGAGCGCCTCACGGGCGCCGTGCGCGCCATCCAGGCGGAACTGACCGAACTGCTCGCCGGCATCGACGCGGACATCGACTTCCCCGAAGAGGACATCGAGCACACCGACCTGAAGGAGATCGGCGCCGGCATCGGCGCGATCCTCGCGCAGACGGAAGCGCTCGCGGCGGGGTACGATACGGGCAAAAAGATCAAAGAGGGCGTTTCCGTCGTGCTGGCGGGCAAGCCGAACACGGGCAAGAGCTCGGTGCTCAACGCCCTGCTGGGGGCGGACAAGGCCATCGTTTCCGCGATGCCGGGCACCACGCGCGACGTGGTGGAAGGCAGCCTCGAGATCGGCGGCGTGCGCTTCGATCTGTACGACACCGCCGGCATCCGCGAAGGGAAGGACGAGGCCGAAAGCATCGGTATCGGTCGCGCCCGCGCCCTCATCGACGGGGCGGACCTGGTGCTGTTCATCCTCGACGCCTCCGAGGCGATGAGCGAGGAGGACCGCGCGGTGTACGCCCGCACGGAGGGGAAGCGCCGGCTGGTCGTGTACAACAAGACGGACCTGGGCGAAGAGGGCGGGGAAAAGCCGCCCGCCGACATCCGCGTTTCCGCCAAAACGGGCGAAAACATCGCGCAGCTGCGGCAAAAACTTTTCGACGCGTGTATGGAAGGCTACCGCGCGGACGGCGCTTTCGTCATCGAAGAGCGGCACCATGCGGCCCTCGTGCGGGCGGCGGAAGAGCTGCGCGCGGCGCGTTCGCTGTGCGGGAGCGTGCCGCCCGACCTTTTGGGCGTGCACCTGCGCGCCGCGTGGGAAGCGCTGGGAGAGATCACGGGAGAAACGGCGAACGAGCGCATCATCGACGAGATCTTTTCCAAATTCTGCGTCGGGAAATAGGATCCGCTGCTCCGGAAAGGGGGCGGAAACGTCTTTTCGCACACAGGAAATACGCGCGCCCGTCGCCGGCGGGCGCAGAAAAAAGGCGGCGGCGCCGCACGATAAGGAGTCAACGGTTTTATGGTCAATCTTGAATTATACCGCGTGTTTTACACCGTCGCCAAGTGCGGCAGCCTCACGCGCGCGTCCGAAGAGCTGTACATCAGCCAGCCGGCGATCTCGCAGGCGATCAAACAGCTCGAAGGCCAGCTGGGCATGCCGTTGTTCAACCGCACCCACCGAGGCATGGAACTTTCCGAGCAGGGCGGCAAGCAGATCTTCGATACGGTGGCGCGCGCCCTCGCCGAGCTGGACGAGGCCGAAAACCGCCTCAAAGAGATCAAGACCACCGCCACGGGCACGCTGCGCATCAGCGCGTCGGACACCATCTTCAACTACGCGCTCATCGACAAGATCGCCACCTACCACGACATGTATCCCGAGGTCAAGCTGCACCTGATTAACTGCATCACGACCGAGACGATCGACCTGCTCAAAAACGGAAAGTGCGACATCGCCTTTATGAACCTGCCCGTCGACGACAAGGACTTCGAACTTTCGAGCACGGTCATGCCCCTCAACGACATCTTCATCGCCAACGCGCGCTACGCGCCGCTGGCGGAGGACGTGCAGCCGCTGCGCACCATGCACGATTATCCGCTGCTGATGCTGGACGCAAACACCGTCACCCGCAAGGCGATCATTCAGTTTGCGCATTCCATCGGCGTGCATCTGCACCCCGAGATCGAGTGCGGCAGCCTGGAGCTGATGATCAATCTCGCCAAGAGCGGCGCGGGCATCGCCTGCGCCCCGCGCGAGTACGTCACGCGCGAACTGGCCGAAGGCTCGCTGTTCGAGATCCGCACCGACCCGCCACTGCCCGTGCGCGGGGTGGGCATCGCCTTCCCCAAAAACCAGCCGCTTTCGTACGCCGTCAAGGAATTTTTCCGCCTGTTCAACACCAAGGAAAAGGACGCGGCGCAGAAATAATCGGACAGACAGAAAGGGCGCCCCGCGGCAGTCGGTCGCGGGGCGCGTTTTGCAAATTGTACCGGTATTTGCCGGACGTCCCCCCGAAAAATGCGACATGCGCAGAAAAAACGGCAGCTTTTTGGGGGAGAACTTTGAAAAGTCGGCCCGCCGGAAAGCGAACGCCCGTCCTCCGCGCAAGCGCGGAGGACGGGCGCTGCCATATGCTTTGCCGGGCAGCCCGGCGGCAGGGGATGCGGTTTAGTCGTCGAAGTCGAAGCGGTGCATGTTGTAGCTGCCGCCGCCGGCCACCGTGTAGACGTAGTTGCCCGTCTCGTCGATGGTCACGAAGTAGCGCGCCGCGGAGTTGCGGTCGCCGACCTTGATCTCGATGCGGCCGTTTTCCTGTTCGAAGTAAAAGACTTTCGTGTTCCCGTCTTTGGTCAGACGGAATTCGATCTCGACGTCGCCGCGCTCTTCCTCATATTCGAACGAGCTGCGTTCGACGAGGCCGGAGCCGTCGTAGATGCTGTACACGTATTCCTGTTCGCTTTCGCCGCGCTCGCTTTCCGCTTCGTGCTCGACGAGCATGGAGCGGCCGTCGCCCATGTTCACGCGGAACTGTTCTTCGGATTCGCTCTCGCCGCGCTCGCTTTCCACGTTGCGGCGGCCTTCGATGGAGTATTCGCTGCCGCCGAGGAGCATGACGCCTTCCAGGCGGTAGATCTGTTCGACCTCGTCATCGTCGTCGTCGCGGTCATACTCTTCGCGGACGAGCGTCTCGTTGTAATAGAGAACATATTCGATGGTGTCGCCTTCGAGATCTTTGTACGAGACCGTCATTTTCACGGCGTACCCTTCGCGGTCCGACGTTTCTGCCGAGGCGCCGAAGGCGCCGTCTTCGAGCAGCCCCTCGACGAGGAGCATGTAGCCGTTCAGTTCGTCGATCTCCGCCGCCGCGTCGTCAGCGGCGCCCGCGTCCGCGGCTGCGTCCGCTGCGGTGCTGCGCGCCGAAAGGGCCGCGTTCGCGTTCATGGAAGAGAGGATGGCCCCCGCCGACGCCGCGCTGAAGCCGTACGCCTCTTCCGCGGCCTGCGCCGCTGCCGAATTGCCCGTGCCGTTGGCGCCGCCGGCGCCCGTTCCGTTTGTGCCGCAGGCCGTCAGCCCGAAGAGACCGAGCGCCAGCGCCGCGATGATCGTCAGTGTCAGAAGCAGTTTTTTCATGGTGGTTTTCTCCTTTTGATTCAGCATGGATTTTGTCGTCGACACTTATACAACAATCGGA
>CALVHP010000113.1 GCA_944328405.1 uncultured Clostridia bacterium | reverse complement strand
TGCGGGGCGGGGTGCATGGTACAAGCCGCGGTCCACATACATTAAGGGTATCCCAAAACAACGAGGTATCCGATGATCTTCGATTTTTTGTGCGCCGTGTTCGGCAAGCTCCTGTTTTTCACGTCGGCGGTGGGCGGCAAGGGTTCCTTCCCCAAACCGCTCCCGCCCGAAGAAGAGGCGCGCTGTCTGCGCCTCGCGCGCGAGGGCGACAAGGAGGCCAAAGACAAACTCATCCGGCACAACATGCGGCTGGTGGCGCACATCGTCAAAAAATACAGCGGCGCGGCGGAAACGGACGACTTGATCTCGGTGGGCAGCATCGGGCTGATCAAGGCGATCAACACCTACCGCGAGGGGCGGGGCACCCAGCTGGCGACCTATACGGCCCGCTGCATCGAAAACGAGATTCTCATGCTCATCCGCAGCAACAAAAAACACCGCAACACGGTGTACCTTTCCGACCCCGTCGGCGTGGATAAGGAGGGAAACGAACTCACCCTGATGGACCTGCTGTTCGAAAAGGAAGACGGCGTGTTCAAAACGGTGGAGTCGAACATGGTCAAAGAGCGGTTCATGCGCGTGCTGGAAGAGGCGCTCACCGAACGCGAATACACCGTGCTGTGCCTGCGCTACGGGCTCAAGGGCGGCGCGCCCATGCCCCAGCGCGAGGTGGCGGCCTTTCTGAAGATCTCGCGCTCGTACATCTCGCGCATCGAAAAGCGCGCCGTCGAAAAGGTGCGCGCGCGGATGGACCGGGGCGACTATATCTGAGGCATGCGCGCCTTCGCCGCCGGCACGCCGCCGCGCAGCCCGGCGCCGCGCCCCGCCGCGGTCGGCCGGACGCCCGTCTCCGCCGCGGCAGGGCGGCAGTTCGCACGCCCGGCGCGGTTCGTGTGCAGGCATTTTCCGAAAAAGTGTTTACAACGGGCGGTTCGCGTGTTATAATAAGATTGACAAAACGTTATCCGGGGATGGACGGGCAGGAGCAGGGAAACAGGCGCTTTGCCCGTGCGGCAGAGCGCTTTTTGTTTCCGCGGCGGCCGGTGCGGCGCGCCGGCAGGACAGGCCGTCCGCCGGAGGATCCGGAAAAAAGGGGACCACAAAGGACCGATGCTGTGTTCACACTGCCAAAAAAACGAGGCGACGCATACGCTGGAAGACGAGGGCGGCAAGCCCCTCTCGCTGTGCGACGAATGTTTTGAACGCCTGGGAGCCGCCGCGGGATATTTCGGGAGCGACCCGGGGTTTCTGGTCACGTTTCTGCAGCCGAAGGAAGACGAGGGGCATGCGTGCCCCGTCTGCGGCACGGCGCTGGCGGATTACGCGCGCACCGGGCTTCTGGGCTGCGCGGCCTGTTACGAGACCTTCCGCGAACAGCTCCGGCCGACCGTGCGGCGCATCCACGGCAAAACCATCCACACGGGCAAACACCCGCTCGGCGACGGAAAGCTGTACGAACTGCTCGACGAGCGCAAGCGGCTGCGCGGCGAGCTGGAACGGGCCGTGCGCGAAAAGAGAATGAAGGACGCCGAGCGGCTCAACCGCGACATCCGCGACATCAGCCGCATGCTCTATTACGACGACTTCGGCGGGGAGGAGTAGCCTTGCGGACGCTCAACAACATCGAGACAACCGTCGTATCCTCGCGCATCCGTCTGGCGCGCAACCTTGCAGATTATCCCTTCCCCAACAAACTCAAAGACGCCGCGCAGGGCCGCGAGATCATCGAGGCGGTCGATTCGGCGGCCAGCGGGCTGGGCGGGTTCAAACTCTTCCGCATGGACGAGATCTCCGAAGTGGTCGCGCAGGCGATCTGCGACGATCACCTGATCAGCGCCGAACTCGTGCGCAACCGCGCCTGCGGCGCCGCGCTCATCGACGAAGAGGAGAGCGAGCCGCCCCGCGGGAAGTTTTCCATCATGATCAACGAGGAAGACCATCTGCGCGAGCAGTACATCGTGCAGGGGCTCAACCTGCAGCCGGCGTACCGGCGCATCTCCGCCGTCGACGACGAGCTATCTCGCTCGCTGCGCTTTGCGTACGACGCGCACTGGGGGTACCTGACCGCCTGCCCGACCAACCTCGGCACGGGCATGCGCGCCTCGGTGATGCTGTTTCTGCCCGGCCTTACGCGGCTGAACAAGATGGAGCGGCTCATCCGCGAGATCTCGCGCCTGGGGCACACCGTGCGCGGGGTGTACGGCGAGGGGAGCGCGGCCGAGGGCAACATGTACCAGGTCAGCAACGAGGTCACCCTCGGCGTGGACGAAGAATACATCCTCGCCGAAGTGCAGCGCGCCGTTCTGGAGATCGTCAATCTCGAGGCGCAGGCGCGCAAGGCGTTCCGCGGCGACGACGGCGTGCGTGACGAGTGCTGCCGCGCCCTGGGCGTCCTGAAAACGTGCTACCGTATCTCGTATTCCGAATTTTTGCAGCGCATTTCCGACGTGAAGCTGGGCGTCGCGCTCGGATTCCTGCGCACGGCCGATTTTGCGGCGTTCGACGAGCTGAGCGCCGCGGTGCGCCCGGCGAACATCGACCTGCGCTTTGACGGCGCTTCGGACGCGGACGCGCGCGACGTGCGCCGCGCCGCGGCCTGCCGGAAGGCGATGGTCGGGGTGCGGCTGGCGCCCGAAGGCTGAAATTTTTACCATTGACGGAGAACAAGCGAAGATTATGTACGATTTCAATCGTTTTTCCATGAACCTGCAAAAGGCGATCAAACTGGCGCTCGACGCGGCAAAATATTACGGGAGCGAATACGTCGGCAGCGAGCACATCCTGTTCGGCATCCTGAACGTGCCCGAATGCCGCGCGGGCAAACTGCTGCTGGCGGCGGGCGTCAGCGAACCGGCGTACCGCAGCGTGTTCGTGCGCACGCTGGATAAGCGCGTGAAGATCAGCGGCTTTACCCCGCGCACCAAAAACATGTTCGAAAAGGCGCTCGAATGCGCCGTCGAGCACGACGGGCCGCGCGCCAGCGTCGGCAGCGAATACATGCTGCTCGCCATTCTGATGGACGACGAGTCGGTGGCGGTGCGCCTTCTGCGCATGCTGGGCACGAACATCGAGGGGATCCTGGCCGAGTTGGGCGAACTGATGGGCGACGACTTGCCGGAAGAGCCGCAGGGCATCGAAGACGCGCTGCACCTGCATCCGAAAGAGAACGCGTCCTTCGAGCAGCAGCGCAAGGCGCCCGCGGCGGGCTTCCGCTACGGCGCCGACCTCACCCAAAAGGCGCGCGAAGGCAGGATCGATCCCGTCATCGGCCGCAAAAAGGAGATCGACAAGATCATCCAGGTGCTCTCGCGGCGCACCAAAAACAACCCCGTGCTCATCGGCGAGCCGGGCGTGGGCAAGAGCGCCGTGGTCGAGGGGCTGGCGCAGGCCATCGTCGCGGGCGAAGTGCCCGACCTGCTGCTCGGCAAAACGGTGTTCGCGCTCGACCTTCCGGGCATGCTCGCGGGGGCCAAGTACCGCGGCGATTTTGAAGAACGCCTCAAAGAGACCATCGACGCGGTGCAGAAAAACGGCAACGTCATCCTGTTCATCGACGAGATCCACAACATCGTCGGCGCGGGGTCGAGTTCGGAAAACAGCATGGACGCGGCGAATATTCTCAA
>CALVHP010000112.1 GCA_944328405.1 uncultured Clostridia bacterium | reverse complement strand
CCTTGCGGGGGTTGATCGTAAATTCGAACAGCCCGGACGGGTCGGCGGGGATGATCTGGTAGACCAGAACGCCCTTGTCCGCCCTCAGCTCGGAAAACGCCTCGTTGCCGACGGTGCTCATGGTGCGGTATTCGCCGTAATTTTTGCTGGGCATGCCCGAACGCAGTTCCATGGCGATCCAGATGTTCGTGGCGCGCTTGGCATAGAAGGAAACGAGGTAGTTCTGGTACGGCACCATGTTTTCGGCGCGCACGACCAGCGCGCGCTCGTCATTGGAGTAAGCGCGATCTTCCGGGTCTTCCCGGTACATCATTTTGAGCGATTTGTTGCCCGCGTTGTCCGTTACGATCTCGTAACTGTTGCCGGGGCCGCCCGAAACATGCTCCGAAAGGACGGAAAACCCGTCTTCCCCTGCGGAAACGGACGCGTTTTCGAAGTCCTCTTCGATCAGGATCTCCGGCCCCAGGCGCTGCGTCCCCTCCTCTGCAGACGCGCCCGGCATCAGCCCGAGGATGCCGAACAGCAGACACGCGGCCATAGCCAGCGCCAGCACGGACAGCAAACCGGACTTTGCAAAAGTCTTGTGCATTGTACCCTCCTTACCGAATGATCTTTGCGACATTATGATATCGATATCATAATGAGGCAAGAGAAAGCGGTAACGACATGTGATATCGTTATCGCATTTTTATAATATCACGCTTTTTTTCGCTTGTCAACCCCTTTTTCAAACTTTTTTCACTTTTTTGTCCGTTTCTGACACGCCGGAGGTCGGCGTTTCTGCCCCCGCCGGGCGCCCGGCGGGGCTGAAACTTCCCTTTTACTTCATAAAACGGCGCAAAAGGCGGTATTTTCGGGCGGTAAAAGGCGGATAGGCGAGCGTCAGGCGGACGCGCGTCGAGCGCTGCAGCACGGCGCGCTGGTGCGAGAAGGTGAGAAACCCGGCTTCGCCGTGGTAGCGCCCCATGCCCGAGGCGCCGACCCCGCCGAAGGGCAGCGCGTGGTTGACGATGTGGCTGACCGTATCGTTGATGCAGACCCCGCCGGAGACAGTCGCGCGCAAAACGGATCCGATAAAACGGCGGTCGCGGCTGAACAGGTACAGGGCGAGCGGCTTTTCGTGCGCGCGGATATAGGCGAGCGGCTCTGCGGGCGAATCGTAGGCGAACACGGGCAGAAGCGGGCCGAAGATCTCTTCCTGCATGCAGGCCGCCCCCGCCGGGCCGTCGGGGCAGAGAATGGTCGGGCCGATAAAGCGGGCTTCTTCGTCGATTTCGCCGCCGTACACGACGGAAGAAGCGTCCGCCTCGAGGATCGAGCGCAGGCGGGCCATGTGGCGCGCGTTTACGATGCGGCCGTAGTCGGGGCTGCGGCGGGCGTCTTCGCCGTAAAAGCGGCGGACGGCGTCCTTCATCCCCTCCACGAAGGGCACGAACAGGCGGCGCTCGACGAACACATAGTCGGGCGCGACGCACGTCTGCCCCGCGTTGAGGCACTTGCCCCAGGCGATGCGCTCGCAGGCGGCGCGCAGGTCGGCCGTGCCGTCGACGATGACGGGGCTCTTCCCGCCCAGTTCGAGGGTGACGGGCACGAGGTTTTCCGCCGCGGCGCGCAGCACGATGCGCCCGACGTTCGCACTGCCCGTAAAAAAGACGGTATCGAACCGCGCGCGGAACAGAACGGTGTTGTTTCCGACGCCGCCCTCCACGCAGGCAACGTATTCTTCGCCGAACGCCCCCGCGAGCATACGGCGCAGAGCCTCCGCCACGTGCGGCGTGAGTTCGGAAGGGCTGAGCACGGCGCAGTTGCCGGCGGCGATCGCCGCCGTGAGCGGCTCGAGCAGCAGCTGCACCGGGTAGTTGAACGGCCCGACGATCAGGGCGCTGCCGAGAGGCTCTTTCCGCACATAGCTCCGGGCGGGGAACACGGCGGCGGGCGAAGGCACGCGGACGGGCTTCATCCAGCGGCGGAGATGCTTTTCGGCGTGCGAAATGCCCGCCAGCACGAAGCCGATCTCGGTGGTCCAGCACTCGGTGCGGCTTTTGCCCAGATCGAGCGCGAGCGCCTCTTCCAGCGCGGCGGTATGTTCCAGCAGCGCCGACCGCAGTTTTTTCAGCTGCGCCAGGCGGAAGGCGCGCGGCAATGTGTTCCCCTCCCCGAAAAAGGCCCTCTGCTTTTCCAGCAGGGCGGCGACGGATGCGTCGGTCAGAATTTGCACGGTTTTTTCCCTCCTTGCGGCTGTTTGCCTTACCAGTATGCGTAATTTGCGGACAAAAAGGCCGGCTTGTCAAAAAGCCGGCCTCGCTGCGCCGTCAGGCCTTGGGCACGATCAGTTCCAGATCGGAATCGGGATAGGAACAGCAGGGATGGAAGTAGCCGAATTTGGCGTCCGCCAGCCTGCGCTTGTCCGCCCCGGCGATCGTAAAGCGGCCGGAAACGAGCTTGCTGTGGCAGAAGCCGCAGCCGCCCGCGCGGCATTTGGCGGGAACGTTCAGCCCCGCGCGCTCCAGCGCCGTGAGGACGGTCTCGCGCGCGTCGGCGGGAACGGTGTACGTGTCGAAGCCGATGTGCACGGTGAGCGTATGCGTCGCCGCGGCGACGTCGCGCACGCCGGTGCAGTTCGCCTCTTTTTTGACGCGGCGCAGGGGCAGGCCGAGCTTTGCCAGCTCTTTGTCGGCAAACGCGTACATCGCCGCCGGGCCGCACATCATCACGGTGTATTCGCCCGAAACGTATTTCTGCAGCAGATCCGCACCGATAAAACCGTGTTCAAACCCCTCCTTCTGTTCGTCGCTGAGCACGTACACGACCTTGATCTTGTCGGAAACGAGCGCGTCGAGCTCTTTGCGGAAGATGAGGTCCCGCTCCGTCCGGGCGCCGTAGAAAATGGTCAGCGCATGGTCTTCGGTGCCGTCGGCGACGGCCTGCGCCATGCTGTAAAAGGGCGTGATGCCGCTGCCGCCCGCCAGCGCCGCGACGTGGCGCGCGTCCTTGACCGGTTCATAGCAGAAATCGCCCGAAGGGTCGCCCAGCGTGAAGAGGTCGCCCTCTTTGGCGTTGTCGAACAGGTATCCGCTGAAAAACCCGCACTTTTTGACGGTGAGGGAGACGCGCTTCGAAAGGGCCGCTTTGGGCGCGGAAGAGATCGCGTACGGGCGGGAAACGGCGCTGCCTTCCACCTTGCAGCCGAGCGTGACGTACTGCCCCGCGCGGAAATAGAAGGGCCGCTCTGTCTCGAAAGTATACGTCTTGGTATCGGCGGTATTCTGCACGACGGCGATCAGCTTCGCGCTCTGGAAGCCGGGGTGCAGGACCCCGGCCGTTTCGTTGACGCGGTAGGTCGAGGGCAGCGGGGCGGGCGAGCCTTCCGCCAGTTTGGCGCGGCGCCTGGGCACCATCTTTTTGAAGCGGAGAAGATCCAGAAAGCCGAAGATCTGTTTTTTGAACGTGAAAGCCATGGTTCAACCCTCCTTCTTGATGTCGCCGACGGTCTGCCGGCCGGAAATGTCGCCCGAGAAATAGGCGCTGGAATAGCCCGAAAGGCGCATCGCGTAGCCGCCCGCAAAGCGCAGGCCGCGCACCTTGTGGTCTTCGGCCATCATCTGCAGGCGGGGCATCAGGCCGTCCCAATACTGCGATTCGTAGCCGTAGATGACGCCTTCGGGGTGACCGCAGTAGCGCGCGTAGGTCATCGGCGTGGCGACGGAGATCTCTTCGATGTGGCCGCGCAGCCTGGCGCCCGTGTCCTGCTCGAAGCGGTCGATCATCTTGTTCGCCACATAGTCTTTGGTCTTGAAATAGTCTTCCGCCGTTACGTTGCCCCAGTCGTCGGACATGTACAGCGTGGTGAAATACATCATGCAGGTGCCCTTCGGCGAGCATTCGGGATAGGCGCGGTTGAGGCAGACGGTCGCCTGCACGGAGTTGTCGCGGATCGTGCGCATCCGGTCGTACTGCGCGGCGGTGTCCATCGTATCGTACAGGAAGTAGTTATGGTTTTGGACGCCCAGCTCGTCCGCGTCGGCGTCCAGGCCCAGAAACATCGTAAATCCCCTGCCGGAGAACTTGCGCGCGTTGGTCGCGCGGATCTCCGATTCGGGCACACGGTCCATCATTTTGCCGAACACGAGGTGGGGCGCGCAGTTTGCCACGACGTGGCGCGTCGCGATCTGCGTGCCGTCGTCGAGCACGACGCCCGCCACGCCGCCGTCACGCTCGTCGGTGAGGATCTTCACCGCTTCGGTGTTGAAGAGGACGTCTCCGCCCAGTTCGCGGATGCGTTCGGTGAGGGCGAGAGAAATTTCGTGCGAGCGCATCTTGGGCATGCTCGCGCCGCGCTTGATGTAGCGGTTGACCATGCTCGCGTAGTGCACGAAGCTCAGGTCGTCGCAGTGCGCGCCGAGGTAGCACCAGTAGGCGTTGAGGATGTCGCGCGCCTTTTTCGGCATTTTCAGCGCGGCGAGGACTTCGTTGACCGAATACGAACCGGCGCGCACGAAGTTGCCGTACTTGCCGACCATCACTTTGGAATCGGTGTTCCCGTTGACCGCGGAGCTGTACGCCTGCGCCAGGCGCACCTCTTCGGCGAGGTCGAAAAACTTCGTCATCGAAGGGCGGCTGCCGGGGACGTATTGCTCCATCTTGTCGATGAAGGCCTGCACGCCGAAGGGCATGGTCGCGTCCAGCTTTTCGGCGCGCGAGAGCACGCGGTAGGCCTCGGGGATCTGCAGCCAGTCGATCTTGTCGGTCACGCCGAGGGCGTCGAACAGGTCGCGGACGTCGCCGGCGTTGTCTGCCGGGCCGAAGTCGTTGAGCTCGTGCAGGGAGGCTTCGAACTCGAACCGGCCGCGGCGGAAGCTCGTGGCGAACCCGCCGGGCAGGTTGTGCTTTTCGACGAGCAGCGTCCTGGCCCCGCCCTGCAACAGGCGGATCGCCGCGACCAGCCCGCCGTTTCCGGCGCCGATCACGACGGCATCGTATTGTTTCATGGTTCCACTCCTTTTGCTGAAATTATTTTTCGGAATCGTTCCGTTCCAGTTCGTTGATGAGGGCGCGGTGCACGTCGCCGAGCATGCGGCGCACTTCGCTTTCGGAAAAAGAGGCCGTGCCCGTGGCGACCATCGCGGCGATGCCGTGCGAAAACAGCCACATCTCGCGGTAGAGCGCCTGCGCCGCCGCGCCGGTGACGCGATCGCTCTCTTCGATGACGCTTAAAATGTAATCCATCTCCACTTTCGCGCCCACCATGTCCGTCTTGCCGAAATCGCTCATGAACAGCAGGCGGAACAGCGCCGGCTCTTCCGCGGCGAAGCGGATGTAATTGAGCCCCACTGCCAGGTAGGGCGAAACGCCCGGCACGGCGCGCCGCAGCGCCCCGCCGAAGACGGCGAGCGACCGCCCGAACACGGCGCCGCGCAACTCTTCCATCGTGCGGAAATGCCAGAAGACGGGCTGCGTGGAGCAGCCCAGCCGCGCGGCGAGCGCCTTGGCGGTCAGGGCGGCCTCTCCGCCCGCGCGCACAAGTTCGAGCGCGGCGGACTCGATCTGTTCTTTGGTCACCTTCGGTTTGGGCGGCATGGCTCTCCCCTGCCCTGCGTGCGCCGGCGCGCCGACGTTGCATAGCGTTTGTTATATATCAATTATTATACATCAAGATCCGGATTTGTCAACCCCCTTTTGAATTTTTCCGGCGGAGAATTTTTCCTTTGCGCGCAGCGCCGCGGAACCCGGGGTTTAGGCGCGGGGCGCCGAGGCTTTCCGGGCGCCCGCTTACGCCGCCGAGGAGGCTTCCGGCGGCCCGGCGCGCGGAAGATTTTCCGGCATGCGGCGGGCTGTTTTGATTTTTCCGGACGGAAGCAAGCCGCCGGGCGCGGCGGGACGGGCGGGACGGGGCGCGGCGCCGGCGTTCCCGGCATAAAACAAAAAGGCCGGCTTGTCAAAAAGCCGGCCTTGCCGTATCTTCATGCCTTGGACACGATCGTTTTACAGCCTGTCAGTCTGTCTGCGGCAAAGTTACTTCGGTGCTGCCTATATCGGTTATAGACCAGCCGACGAATATATAATAGCTTCTCCAGTCGATGATCTTGGAGTCATGGGACAGATACGACCACATGGCATGCTCTCCCACCCGGATGCAGTGGCCGGACGGGCTCCAATAAACGTCGTTTTCCGCGTCGTATACCAGGTCGGAAGGCGCCGCAGGCGTTACGTCGTCCATTGTGCCCATGGAGACGTACCACGTTTCCTGTATTTCTTTCCAATAGTCGTCCGCATTGCCGGAACCCAGGCCGGCGTCGGGTTGTTTTTTCCAGCTGCCGTTCTCCTGGCTGTAATAGTAGATCACGCCGCTCTCTTTGCTGTTGTACGTATTGCTCTCTGTCCACGAACCGCTGTCGTATTCGCTGCCGGCTTTCACCTCGCCTGTATACACGCGGCTGGAAATATTTATGGCCGTTTCCGTCACTTTGAACGTATTGCTTTCAGACACCGTAACCGGGTCGTTTTTATCGGGGGTCACGAAAACCGTTTTGGTGAAATTGGTGGGCTGTATGGCGTTGTTAATGACAGCTGCGGGGCTGTCCATCGCCTCGGCCCTATCGGCATATGCCAGGCCTTGGCCGTGCCCGCCGTCGGGCAATGTTACGAAGTCGGTATTGCGCACGGCTTCCACCGAAAATGCCCGCTGATCGTCGGCCAGTTCGTATGCGTCGTACGACAGAGAAAGACATTTGCCGTTGTCGAATTTGATCTCCAGGTCCTGTATCAGCAGATCGGTCGTCCTGTTATAATGGGTGTAGCTGCTTTCGTCGGCGTATAATACGTTTCCGTTCATGACCGCTTTGTCTATCTTATACGAATCGGTCGTTTCGTCAAACGCGGCCTTGGGCTGCGTGTCGCTGAAGGTCCGCATACTGCA
>CALVHP010000111.1 GCA_944328405.1 uncultured Clostridia bacterium | reverse complement strand
GCGGCGCCTACGGCACGCATTTCTGGGTCGATCCCGCGGGCGGCGTCGCGGCGGTCTATCTGCACAATTCGCGTTCGTTCGGCGGCGCCGGCGCGCCGCACACGCTCGAATTCGAGCGGTTGGTCACAAATGCCCTCGGGCAGGCGTGAGCGGGCTTGCAGGCGGAAACGCCGCCACGGCCCGCGCAGCCGTTTTTATGGAACGGCTTTTCCCCGGCGCTGTGCTGTTCCGGAATGGACAGGAAAGAAGTCGGAAAGCACGGAAAAAAGTTGTCCCCGACCGGGTGCGGCAAGCAGAGAGAAAGTGGAAAATGCACCGAAATTTTTAGTTGGCAATGCAGGGGCGAACGGCAGCTCCATTGTTCAGCAAAGAAATACAGATGTGCGGCGCAGAAAGCCATTCCGGCTTTTTGCGCCGCATATTTTTTTCTTCGGGTGCGAAATGAACGCCCTGTTTCTTGCAGGCGTGGATCCGATCGCCGCGCAGCCGGACTGTCAGAGCCTGCTTCGAGGTGACGCGTTTTGCCGTTTGGGGAAGGGCACTGCCGCGCCGAAAACGACGGCCCCGCGCCCGGCCGATGCACGCAGTCAATCAGCGAGTGCCGACGCACAAGTTTCCAAATAACGATAAACATCCTAAAAATCCGAAATACAGAATGTACTATATCTGGCATAATAAGCGTAAATCAGGGCGTTTATGGCGCCACATGGGTCTGTTGACGGCTCACACGTTGACATTTTGTGATGGAGAGCATTTCTTGAAATAAAACCATGGTCAAACGCCGGAATATCAAAAAATATATATGCTTCTGAAAAAGAAGAATGTTGGCTACATTTTAGAAAAGAAAAGTCAATTTTCTTTTTTGTTTGTCTGAAATTTACATACAATTTAATGAATTATTCTAAGAATGCGTCGAAAAATCAGTATCGTTAAAGCATTTTTCTTTTTTCAAAATTAAAAATATGGCTGAAAGTTTGACGATAGTTTTGTCTTTTGGCTGATATTTTCATTTGCTATTGACAGATTGAACGGGCGCCATTTATAATAAATGCGATTTCAGGGGAGGTAAAATCTGATGAGACTCAAACGACGGATCTGTTTGATCCTGGCGATGACATTTGCGCTTTCGCTGATCGTGGGGCTGGCGCTGTTGACCGCGTCGGCGCAGTCTGTGACTCTGTCGCAGGCTGACATGGTTGCAGCTTTGCAGGCGGCAAACGGTCAGGCACAGGCTTTCGACGGCGGAACCTATCGCGCCTATTACGGAATACCGGGCGCCATGGAGATTCAGCCGATGACGGTTGATAACGACAACGAAGAGGGGATGTTTGTCTGGAACAGCGCCAACGAGAATGCGTATGTGAAAGGCAACGGCTTTAACGTGAATTTTGCAGTCGAAAAAGGGTATAAGGAATCGCAGGAAGCCTGGAACATGTTTGCCAAATCGCATACGATGGCGATGCTTGGGTTCGACATTACCCGCGATGCCAATTTTTCGATCGGGCACGAGGCCGGGACCTCTGACCCGACCGGCCTGCACGGCTATTTTTACTACATCGTAGAGCGCGGCGGCGCATATATTCTGGCGGCGCGCAAAGCTGCGGATCAACAGAACTATGCCGCGGATTATTACGCGGATTCTTTCAACGTTTTGGCGGGGGATCGCGTGTTTGTTGCATTCACGTCCTCCAACGAGTATACGTGCTATTATAACATTGAATTTGCGTTTACCATTTCCGATCCCGTTTCCGGAGACGATCTGAAAGCGCTGCAGAACGGAAGTTCGTTCGGCCAGGTAATCACGGAAGGGGCGGGTTATGCCGTTCTGGCAGATAAGGCCGTGATCGAAGTGGCCGATTACAATGGCGGCGTTCCCCGCTATCTGATCGCGCGCCCCAACGGGATCTGGGCGCGTCACGACAATACCGATGCCGATGGCTATACGGGGGATGCGGATTGGTCCGCCGGCCCCGGCGATTATGTGATGTACGACGGTTCCAAGGGCGAAATGGCCATCGGTCCCAACCGCGGCATCCTGATCCGCGCGACGATGACCGAAGACGGTTCGCTCACCATCGGGAACGAGGCGTTCATTCATACCGGGCACCTCGATTCGTCTTTGCGGATATGGATCGAAAAAGACGGGTTGGCTGACGTCAGACTTGACAGGACGTTTAAAGACCTCCGCCAATTTGCCGAAAATCCGGAAGCTGATTCCAATGTCAGCTTTTCGCAGGATGCTTTGGCTGTGGAATGCGGCAATCTCTCCGCCGGCGATGTGGTCAATATTTTATACAGGACAAACGGTTATAAAAATTATTCGCAATACGATCCGACGTTTACGTTTGCAGAAGTAAATGAAGAATTTGAGCAGGAACTGAAAGCGGACGCAATGCTGTCGGCAAATGCGATCAACGAAAACCGCGGAGGCACCTCGTATTACGCGGATTACCGTTTTGCGATCGGAACCATCCTTTCCAACGAACCGTTTGCGCAGTTTTCTTCGCAGAAGGTCGGGGATCAAAGTGCGGACGTCAGTACCTGGGACGGTGAGTTTTATATCACACCTTGGGAGATGCGCGTCGAAAATTCTTCTCAAAAGGTCATGATCGTGCTGACGGCCCGGTTGGATTGCTCGCTGACCATCGCGCAGGACGCGATCGCCAAAGTGACGGAGGATTATAAAGATCTCCGTATCGACGTAGTCGTGAAGTCCGGCTCGGTCTATAAAACATATACTTCTCAATACAGGTCAATGTTCCGCGATGCGGCCGCGAACGAGTTTGTGCCGGGTACATTCAATCTGCAGGAAGGGGACGAAGTTTATTTTGTCTATTCGACGGCCAAATACGGCAACGGCGCCATTCCGGTACCTTCTTTCAAATTCGGGCCGGTCGTAGAAAACAGTGCGCAGCCGGATGTCGACGCCAATGTCATCATGCTCGATACCAAGCTGAACGGAGGGCAGAAAACAGCCTTTGCATACGGATCCGCGCAGTTTCTGACGGGCACCGTCGAAGATCCGATCGCCTTTGACGCGTTCGATACTCCCTTTGCATGGAATACGGATATCCACGATACCATGTATGTGCAGGCGCTCAGAACAGGCACAACGCAGCAGACCTCCGGTCCGTATGCCTTCGGGCAGGAACTGTTCAGCGAAAGCCACGATTATGAATTCATTTATAAAATCGAAATCGAAAAAGACGCTTACCTCGATATCACGCACGAAGCGTTTGCCGGCAGCCAGTATTATGCCTACAACCGCGTGAAGATCGTTTTGCAGCGCACCGTCGGTGACGAAACGATCTATATCACGAAGTCTGACAAACAGCGCGCTTCGCGCAGCGGGAGTAGCCTGACCTCCGAATTGCAGGAAGCGAACAGCCTCACCGCAGCGGTGGGCAATGTGCGGGCGGGCGATGTCGTATACGTCAGCGTTTATACGCCCGACAACGAGCCCTGGCCGGTCTGCATCGATATGTTCAACCCGGTATTCACATTCGGTCAGGTCCGCACCGATCTGGCGGAAACGATCACGCAGAGCGAGGTCCTCTCGTATTTGGCCGCCTCTGACGGAGCTCCCGTCACGCAGCTGTCTGAATTGGTAGACGTCCATTATTACAGCGGCAATGCAGACGCCGGGATCCGGAACAATTTCAACGTCTTCAATAAAACCGAAGCCAACGAAGACACGACCGAAAGCAACGCGAGCTACCGCAAGGGCAGCGAGGGAGAAAGCCCCTGGTATTCCGCACGCATTTCTCCTTCCAAAGTGTTTTCCTTCTACGGAAACGACGCGATCATGCAGTACACCGCCAAGCAGGACGGGGTGCGCGTCCGTCTGAGTCACGGGGCCATCGGCAAGTGGAACTGGGGCGGCGGCTATTCCGGTATCAAAGTTTCCGTTCGCCGCAGCGGAGAAACATCTCTGACGCAGCTGTCCGATAAAACGACGCTGATGGGCAGCGTTCCCGCAGACTATTATTTTTCCGATCTGCCGGACGATCTCATTTTGAATGAAGGGGACGAGCTGTATGTTTCGTACTATGTCACGAGCATCGGCAACTATGCAGAGCTGTGGCTGAACGTCACGGCCGTGTTCGGGGTCGATCTTTCCGCCTTTGACCGTTCGCGAGACATCGAAACGAGCGAAATGGTCGCGGGTGAAACGAATCCCTTTGCCGAAGTCGAATTGCTGGAAGGCGACTATCCTTCGCAGTTGCAGGCCAACACCGATACCTTTGCCGATGACGGGATCGCCCTTTCCGCCGATTCGGACGCCGTCATCCGGCTGACGGCGAAACAGAACGTTTGCGTCCGCATCGACGAGCAGACCGCGGGCCTGTCGATTCTGGCCTACCGCAACGGTGAGGCGGTCAGCGGGACCGTCGTCCATGCGGCGGCGGGAGACGTGGTGGAATTTGTCCTCAATTCGTCGAGCCTTTCGCGCATTGCTCCGATCGTCGTCCGGTTCGACGCGAACGCTTACGATTATACGAAACACGATTCCGTTGCGAGCGAAAGCATCGACGCGGCGGAAATGTACAGCCGCATCTATCTGCCGCAGGCGAGCGGTAAAGATACCGTTCTGGCTTCCTTCGATCTCCTCAACGGCAAGGTCAACGATCCGTCCGTCACCCGCGAGTACGAAAACAACCGCGACTTTGACGTCCTGGTCGGGCAGGATGCCTTTGCGAGCATGCGCCTCGTTACCGAAAGCGGCGATTTCAGCCTGCGCATGGCCGCGCACATGGATTACGACGCCATCGTAAAGTTTACGGTCAAGCAGAACAGCGTCGTGTCCATAACGCATCCGGCGGCGGGGTTCGATGTCTGGGCGTTCGATACGCGCGGCATCAAGATCGTCGCAGAAGATGCGGAAGGCACGCGCGTTACCCTGCTGAATAAAAAGATCCTGCAATCCGAATTGACCGATTCGCGGTATGCAGCCGACCAGTACGGGCTTTCCGGCATCCATTTGGCGGCAGGCGATACGCTGTACTTTGTCTATTATTCGGAAACGACTTCCTCCAGCGAAATGAACATCAATCCGACGTTCCATGTAGAAACGGCCGGTTACGACGAAACAAAGCGCCCCGATTTTGCTTCCGTCAAGTTGCTGGATCCGCTTCGTGAACAGGCAATTGCCGACATCGAAGGGCATTTTGCAAATTTTGCGGAAGAAGATTACAGCGCTTACGACTGGATGGAAATGACGCGTCTCGTTCATCAGGCCGTCGTTATCATGGGCGATTTGCTGACCGAAGAAGAGATCGTGGCGCAGAGAGACGGAACCATTGCCGCTCTTGACGCATACCAGACGACCGAAGAGCAGGAAGCTGCGCTCAACACGTACAAAGCGCAGAAAGAAGCGGAACTGACGGCGCTGTTCGAGGGGCTGAACGAAGGCGATTATTCCGAAGAGAACTGGGCCAAGATCCGGACCGCATACGAAAACGGTCTGACGCTCATCCGCAATGCCACGACGCAGTCGCGCGTCGATACGCAATTCGAGGCGGCCAAAACAGTCCTCGAATCGGTGGAAAAAGACGGCGGCACATCCGGCGGATGCTCGGGTTGTTCGGGCGGGCTCCACGCAGTCGGGCTGCTCGGCTGTTCGTCGGCTTTCGTCGCTGCGGCGGCAGTGCTCGTCCTGTTGCGCAGAAAACAGCGTTGAAACGAAAAGGGCGCGGCTGCGCTCCGAAAGGGTGCAGCCGCGGTCCTGACATTCAGAGGTGAAAAATTGTCGCAGCAGATTTCACGGAAAAAAACAACGTTGCCGGGTTATTTCAAACGAAACTGGACGCTGTATTCGATGCTGATCCCGGCCGTCGCGTTTTTTATCACGTTCAGCTACGTGCCGCTTCTGGGGCTGCAGGTGGCCTTCAAAGATTATACGATGACGGGAGGCATCTGGAACAGCAGCTGGGCGGTCAACGACGCGGGCGCGCTCGATCCCTTCAAATATTTCAGGATCATTTTTACGGACGCCGAGATCCTGTCCAAAATGCTCAATACCGTACGGCTTGCCTCGCTGCGCATCGTCTGCGGGTTTCCCGTCCCCATTCTGATCGTGATCTTCATGAACGAAATGCGGTGGTCCGGGTTCAAAAAGACGACGCAGACGCTCATGTATCTGCCGCACTTTATTTCTTGGGTCGTCATTTCGGGCATATTCTTTCAGCTGACGGCCGAGGGCAGCGTTTTGCAGCAGGCTTTTACGGCGGTTTTCGGGCATACGATCTTCTTTTTCAACGATCCGAACACTTTTTTGGGACTCTTGATCGTGACGGATATCTGGAAAGAGGCGGGCTGGTCGACCATCATCTACCTGGCGGCAATCTCTTCCATCGATCCGTCGATCGAAGAAGCCGCCCGCATCGACGGGGCCAGCCGTTTCCGCCGGATCTGGCATATCATCCTTCCCGGGATGCTGCCGGCTATTTCCATCAACCTGATCTTTTCGGTCAGCGGAATCGTGTACGGCGGGTTTGACCAGGTGTTCAACATGATGGGGGAAAACAGCGTGCTGTATTCCACGGCCGACATCCTCGAAACATATATTTACCGTTACGGGATTTCCCGGCAGTCCAACTATACCATCGCGCTGACCACGGCGCTCGGCATGTTCAATTCGGCCGTTTCGCTCGCGCTGATCCTGTTGGCAAACTTCTTTATCAAGCGCATCGGGGGGAACGGCATATGGTAGAGATCCGCAAAAAGAGCCTGTTCACGCGGTTGTTCGGGGCCACAGCGGGGGAGAGAGCGTTTTCATGCGTGGTGTATTTTATCTTCCTGCTTGTTACGCTCACGATGGCCCTGCCGTTCCTGTATGTCATTGTAAAGTCGTTTGAGGGGTACGACGTCACGTCGGGTGTCATGGTCGAAGTTTATACGTTTTCCGCCTACAAAACGGTGCTCGGCGACCTGTCCATTGTCTGGACGTTCCTCCGCACGGTGGCGGTCGTGGCGGTCGGAACGGCGATCAATGTGTTTCTGACCATTCTGACCGCCTATCCGCTCTCCAAATCCCATCTCCGCGGAAAAAACGTCATTATCCTGTTCATCGTATTCCCGATGCTGTTTTCGGCCGGTATGGTCCCGAATTACCTGCTCATCGATTCGCTCGGGCTGAAGGACAACATCCTGGTGTACATTCTGCCGCAACTGATGGGCAGTTTCAACATCATCGTGGCCAAAAATTTTTTGCAGGGGATCCCTGAATCGCTGGAAGAGGCCGCAAAAATTGACGGCGCCGGTAATTACAGGATCTTGTTTTCGGTATTTATGCCCCTGTCACTTCCCATCATCGCCACGATCACGCTGTGGGTCGCCGTCGGCAAATGGAACGATTACATGACCGGTTTGATGTATATCAGCGATCACGATCTGTACCTGATCCAGAACCACTTGCGCGACCTGTTGGTTACTTCGCGCTCGAACGAAACGCAAAATCCGGGGCTGCTGAACAACGACGAGGCCGTGATCATGGCCAACATCGTCATCGTTACGCTTCCGATCTTTATCGCGTATCCGTTCGTACAGAAACATTTTGTAAAAGGAACGATCCTCGGATCGGTCAAAGGTTAAAACTATGAAAAAAAAGATCAGGCTTTTATTGGATACCGACATCGGCGACGATATCGATGATGCAATGGCGCTCGGGTACATCTGCAAAAGCGGCGCGTTCGATTTGGTCGGCATTACGACGGTGTTCCGCGATACGGTCATGCGGGCGAGGGTCGCCAAAAAGCTGCTTGTTTCTGCAGGGGCGGACGGCGTTCCCGTCGTTGCCGGCAACCGGAACGGCCTGGATTGTCCCTACGAGGCGACGGAACTCATTCAGTTTTCCGACGATCTGCTGTGCGGAAAGTACGAGCCGGATGCGATCGGCGGCAGTGCCGAATTTATCGCGCAGATGTGTGACCGGTATCCGGGCGAGCTCGTTCTTGCGGGGATCGGCCCGTTTACGAATCTGGCCGAAGCCGTGCAAAAGTATCCGGAGTCGGTCCGCAAAGCCGCGCGGATCATTGTAATGGGCGGAACGTTTTTTGAACAGCATTTGGAATGGAATGCGCTTTGCGACAAGGCGGCGACAAAAATTCTCTTTGAAAGCGGCCTGCCTCTGGAATGCGTCGGGTTTGACGTCACCAAGCGGGTACAGCTGTGTTACCGGCAGTACCGCTACATTCTGGAACAGCCCGCCGGCGGGCTTTGCGGGGATCTTGCGGAGCTTCTGCGGCTGTGGAGCCGGCAGTCCTGGCGGGCGCCGATCCTGCACGATCCGCTCGTGTTCCAGTATCTTGTTCATCCGGAAATTCTGTCGATGCAGCGGGTCTATGCCGTTGTGGAGACCAAGGGGGAGTACACCGCCGGCATGACGGTGAATCTGGATACTTTCAACGAGGCGAGCGAACATCTCGTTCCGGCGGCGCGTATCCGCGCGGCGCGGTTCGTCGATGAAAAGCGCGCTTTGGACGATTTTATGAGTACGGTATTTTCGTATCGCTGAAAAAGGAGATCATCATGAAGAAAAAACTGCGTCTGATCAGCATCTTTCTGTTCGTGCTGCTGGCGGCGGCCTCTCTGTTCGCCGGTTGTGATTCGGGCCGCGCCGTCGAAGAAGGGAAGGTGCCCCTCGATATCTATATGCAGCAGGGTAACCAGTATTCGGGCGTGACGGAGCCCAACCGCGTCTGGCTGAAAATTGAAGAGGATACGGGCGTGCAGACTTCTTTTGAAGGTCCGACGGCCGAATACCACGCACAGCCGCTCGTCGGCACGATGATGGATATCGCCCGCGGTCGGTCGGAGGTCGACATCATCTGGATGCAGCCGGAGCAAACGGGCACGGGCTATTCCGATTGGGTCAAAGAGGGGCTTTTCTATAATATGGATACGCTGCTCGCCATGAATCCCGGCGAATACCCGTACATCGAGATGCTCTTCCAGACCGATCTGTACAAAAGCCTTTCCTGGGAGGGCGCCCATACCATGGTGCCCTGGCTGACGACCAACAATATTTACGGGATCTACTACCGCGGCGATTGGCTCGCCAAAATCGGCTATTACGAAAAAGACGAACAGGGGAATCCCGTCCATGATGAAAAAGGCCGGCTGATCCCGGTGGCGCCGAAAACCATCTCCGAATTTGCCGACGTCATGCAAAAATTTTCCGACCCTTCCTACGATCTCAATCCCGGAACAAAGACATACGGCATGTCTCCGCACCAGGAACCGTTTGCAATGAATCTTCTGTACCATGCGTTCGGCGTCGTGGAAGATTTTTCGCTCGACGAAAACGGCAATGTCGTATACAGCTATATGCAGGACGAGTACAAGACCTTTCTCAAATGGATGAACTCCATGTACAAGGCGGGATGGATCGAACCGCAGTTCAACACGAACTCGGGCGTGAAAGACCGCGACCTTTTCAAAAAGGGAACGGTCGGCATCCTGATCACGGACGTCGAACAGCACGTCAAGTGGGTCCTGAGCGAAATGCCCGAAGCCGTCAACGAAAGCAGCGAAGTTTCGCAGACCATCGTGATGGGCGCCCCGCTTTTGGGCGACGGGACCAACGGGAGCGTCGAGGGGCTGCAGGGCAGTTCCACCCGCGGCAGCTGGTGGGGCGGGTTCTCCATTGCCAAGACCTGTGAAGAGCCGGAAGCGGCCATGCGCTACCTGAATTATCTGATCTCGCCGGAAGGCTCCAAGGTCAACCGCTACGGCGTGGAAGGCATTCATTATACGGAAGATGAAAACGGCCGCATCATCACCAACGACGAGGAGCGCGGCAAGCGCGGCGACCGCTGTTTTTCCGAATCCATCGGGAAAGACGGCGTCCGCGCCTACAACGGCTGCTATCTGATCGGCTTCAACCAGCAGGGCGGCGTGATGGATTGGAGCAAGTTTGAAACCGAAAAGCGCGTCATCGTTTCCAACGATCCGGCCGTGCTCGATTATCAGTTCCAGGATCTGATCGAAGACGCCGCCGAACTGAACGTGCCGTATTACGACGCCCTGCCGGAAACGCTGATCTTTGACAGTGCAACGACATTGCTCGTCGATAAGATCAAAGCCCGCGCGCAGGAATTTTATCTTCCGGCCGTCATCCAGTACAGCGAAGCGGACATCGATGCCCGCTGGAATGAGATGATCGCCGCGTGCAGCGACCTCGGCTGGGCGGCGGCGCAGCAGGGGATATTGGCTTCGGCACGTGAATTCGGGTATGTTCAGTGAGGAGGCGGAAAAAATGAAAGTCCGAAAAATTGCGGCGCTTGCATTGGGTGCCGTGCTGACGTTAGCCGCTGTTGCCGGCTGTGCGCAGGATCAGGAACCGGAAACGAAATATTACGGAGAAAATTACCGGCCCGAACTTTCGCAGGTCGACCGCTCTCATTTTTACGGCGCCATGTACATCGCCTACGAGATGGACCGGTGGAACAATTTGCCGTACGAACTCGGCGTCCAGACTTTGAAAAATATGGGCGTACAGAGCATCCGCCTCGATCTGTTTGCGCAGGAATGCTTCCCCACCATGTCGGCCGCGCGCGTCGAGCGCAACGAAACGGAGATCGCCAAAGTGCATTCCATCATCGCGGCGATGCAGGATGCCGGCATGTTGGTGATCGGCTGCGTCAACCCCAATTGGGTCGAAGGGATGGGCTTCCAGGGAGAAAACGTCCCCATGCCGCGCAACGACCGCGAAGGAAGCGAATACCAGGCCTGGCTTTCGACCTACCAGCGCAACTGGCAAACCGTCGTCGCCGAATTTTCGGAACTGACTTACTTCGAGATCGGCAACGAGACGAACCAGGGCGGCGCCTATCTGGACGGCTCCGGCAATTACGATATGCTGGAAAAGGCGGATATCTATACCGACATGCTGTACGCGGCGTCGAGCGGCATACATGCGGCAAATAAAAATGCCGTTTCGATTATGGGCGGGCTGGCTGAATTTGTCAAACTCGGAACCAGCGTCAACGATGCTTACATCACGTTTTTGACGCGCATTTACGACAATATCGCGAGCGGAGCCTGGCCGAGTATGTACACGGACGACTATTTTCAGGCTGTAGCCTGGCATCCGTACGTATTTCACGATTGGGACGCCGATTATTTTGTGGAAGAAAACCAGCGCGTTTACGATTTGATCAAAGAACGCGAAGGCAAAGACAAAAAGGTCTTTTTCACCGAGATCGGGTGGTCCGACAAAATGGTCGTGCAGGCGCTTCCGGGAAAGACCGTGCAGGAGACCATCGCCGTCTGGCTCACGGACATGTACCAGACGGTCAAGGAACGGATGCCTTATGTCGAGTCCGTGCAGGTGTTCCGCGCATTCAACGACGTGCGCGACTACAACTGGGCGGGCGAGAGCAGTATGGGGGCGTACGGCCTGTTTTACGACGCCAACTGGGAGATCTTCAAGGGCAGCGAAGAAAATCTTCGCGAAACGGATCCCGCCACCGGAAAATGCGTCGTCCCCGGCACGCCCAAACCCGCGGCGGTCGCTTACCAGCAGATGACCGGGGCGACGGGCAGCCTGAATTTGCTGCGGGATCGCGCAGAAGCGGCCATGAAAGAACTCGGCTGGTGGGATGAGCTCGTTTCCCTGATGTAAGAAAAAGTGCGGGTGCCCGTGCGCCCGCGGAGAAGAACGTTATGCATTATCCTTTTGAAACATATGCCGACCTTTCTCTTTTGGAAGATCTCGGTACGGTACAGCGCGGCGAAGAGCCGCCCCGCAGTTATTACATTCCCTTTGAATCGCGCGAAAACGTTTTTCTCCATCGGAAGCACAGCGCCCGCGTAACGATGCTGGACGGGGAATGGCAGTTCGCCGATTATGCGCGGCTGTGCGACGTGGATCTGCGCGATCCCTGCCCGGATACGATCCCGGTGCCTTCCTGCGTGCAGATGTACGGGTACGACAGGCATCTGTATTCCGGTGCGCGCTATCCCATCCCGATGGATATGCCCCGGGTGCCTCTGCAGAATCCCGCCTTCCGTTACCGCAGAACGTTCTCCATCGCGCCGAAAAAAGGGTGGAGGTATTACCTGAATTTCGAGGGCGTCGATTCGGCTCTGTATCTGTTTATAAACGGGCGTTTTGTCGGGTACGGCGAGATCAGTCATTCCACAAAGGAATACGATATTACCGGTTTTCTTTGCGCAGGAGAGAACGCGATCGACGCCGTCGTGGCGAAGTGGTGCA
Organism: uncultured Clostridia bacterium; assembly: GCA_944328405.1. Classification (GTDB taxonomy): domain Bacteria; phylum Bacillota; class Clostridia; order Christensenellales; family Borkfalkiaceae; genus Borkfalkia. Next base: position 3,195 of record CALVHP010000111.1, on the reverse strand, counting down.
AAGGCACCTATCTCGAAGCGCAGGATAAATGGCGCATGAGCGGTATTTTCCGCAGCGTCTATCTGCTGGAACGCCCTGCCGGGCACATCGGCGATTATAAGATTGAAACGGATGTTACGGGGCGGCTCGTCGTAAAAAACCTGCGCGGCGCGGAATTTCAGGCGGAATTTCTCGGCGAAAGCCGTACGGTCCCGACGGGAGGAAGCGCGGAATTCCGGGTAAAGGAACCTGCGCTCTGGAGCGCCGAATCGCCCGCGCTGTACGAACTTGTCCTGCATACAGGCGACGAATTCATCGGTGAGCGTGTCGGCTTCTGCGAGAGCCGGCGCCGCGGAAAGAAGTATTTTTTCAACGGCAAAAAAATCAAACTCAAAGGCGTAAACCGCCACGATTTTTCGCCCGATCACGGTTTTGCCGTGACTGAAGAGGAAATGGAAGAGGATGTGCGCCTGATGAAACGGCACAACATCAACGCCGTGCGCACGTCCCATTACCCGAATGCGCCGTATTTTTATTCGCTGTGCGATCGCTTCGGCATTTACGTCATCGATGAGTCAGATATCGAATGCCACGGCATGGTCTATCTTTACGGGGGCTATGACGAGAAAAAATTCGATCTGCTTTCCGATTCGGCGGAGTGGCAGGCGCTGTATACGACCCGGATTTGCAAATTGTACGAGCGTGACAAGAACCGCCCGTGCGTCGCCGTTTGGTCGCTCGGAAACGAGAGCGGCTGGGGATGCAACTTTGCGGCGGCTTCGGCGTTTTTGCACGCGGCCGACGCGCGACCGGTGCATTACGAGGGGATATGGGCCCGCCGGGAGACGGAGGATTTTTACGGGGCAGACCTCGACTTTGTTTCGCGCATGTATCCGGAAATCGAATACATGACGCAGACATACGAACAGGACGAACGGTTTACGGCCCCGCTGTTGCTGTGTGAGTACAGCCATTCTATGGGGAACGGCGCGGGCGACTACGCCGACTACTGGAAGGCGATCGACGCCTCTGACCGGCTGTGCGGCGCGTTTGTGTGGGAGTGGTGCGACCACGGCATCCGTGGGCCGCATGGATTTTTGTACGGGGGCGATTTCGGAGAGGAATACCCGGACGGTAACTTTTGCCTGGACGGCCTGGTTACGCCGGACCGCCGGCCGAAACGCGGCCTTCTCGAATTGGCCGCAGCGATCGCGCCGGTCAGGATCGAGGGCGCAACGCCTTCGCGCATAACGGTGCGCAACGCCTTCTTTTTCCTCCCGCTGGACGGGTTTGTCTGCCGCGTATACGACATCGCGGACCGGCGACGGACCCTGCGGCGGGAGGTCGCGCTGGATGGCGTTCAGCCTGGAGAGAGCCGGGTGTTTGACTTCGGCCGGGCGCCCGAAAAACGGAGCCGCGTTTTCCGCGCCGTCGAGATCGAGGTGTGCGATCTCCGCCCGGAAACGGGAGAATTCGTCGTTTCGCGCCTGTGCCTACCCGTGCAGATCTGTCTTCCTTCCGTCGTCTGTGAGCCGGGAAAGGTGCTGTCAGGTTTTATGGACGGCGGCAGACAGGCGCCGCTGCTGCGCCTGCAATGCGGCGAATCGTCGGCTGTTTTCGATGCGGATTCGGCGGCGCTGATTTCGTTCAGCAGCCGGGGACGCGAGGTATTGGAAAAGCCTTTTGCGCTGTGCATATGGCGGGCGCCGACGGACAATGACGTCAACGCTGCCAGACGTTGGAAAGAATTCGGTTACGATACGGCCTTGCCGCGCGTGCGTACGACAGAGGTGCAAAAGGACGGCGTCGTCTTCCGCGGAACGATGGGAGCCAACGGCCGCTGCAAGATACTGGATTTTACGCTGACGTATCGTCTGTTCGCTAACGGCGTTTTGCAGGTGAAGCTGGATTGCGATGTAAAAGACAAAGTTCCGTATCTTCCCCGGCTGGGCTTTTCCGCGCGGATCGATCGATCGCTCTCCCGCTGCGAGTATGTGGGGTATGACGCGGATACGTATATCGACAAACACCGTTCCGGTTCGCTCGGGTTGCGGAAGTTCGATGTATACCGCGATTTTCAGAGCTACATCCGTCCCCAGGAGTGCGGGGCGAGGTTTCATTCGCTGTATGCAAAATTCAGCCCGGGCAGAACAAAGGAAAAGGCAGCCGAAGCTGCCGGGATAACGATCGTTTCCGATGCGCCGTTTTCCTTTTCGGCGCTGCCGTATGAAACGGCAACGCTGGAAAAGACAAGGCACGATTTTGAGTTGCCCCGGCCAGAAGGTGTGTGTTTACATCTCGACAGCCGTATGAGCGGTGTCGGTTCGGCGTCCTGCGGGCCGGAACTGCGGCAGGAATACCGCGTCGAAGACAAAAAAATCAAGCCTGTTTTTTGGCTGGCGACATTGTCAGAATGACGTTCCCTTTTTCGTCAAAGTAGGTGCAGTCCTGTTCGTACAGCGGCTGCTTGCGGTATTGGACCGGTGTGACGCCGTAAATATTCTTGAAATCGATGATCAGCGCGGAAGGGGAGTTGTATCCGGATTCGGCGGCGATCTTTTTGATGGGCAAGGCGGTGTCTTCCAACAGTTTTTTCGCTTTCGACAGGCGGAGCATCGCCACGTATTTTTGTGGCGAAACGCCGATGTACTGCGTAAAGAGATGGCGGAAGCGGTCGTAACTGTAATGAGTGATCGCCGCAATTTCTTTGAGGTCGATCTCTTGCGTGTAGTAGCTGTTGATATAATGGATGGCAAGCTCCAGCCGGTCGGCCGCGGGAGAGCGCTTGGGGGAAAACCGGCGCAGAAGTCTGATCAGAAAATCTTCTGCCAGGATATCCATGCGCGCCCGATGGTAAGGACGGCCCTCTTCGTATTCCTGCCGGATCTGCTGCATCAGGGCATGATATGAATGCTGAGCGTCGTCCGAATATACGCCGGGCGGCACAGACGGGACTTCTTCGTTAAAGGTCAGTCCGATCAGAAAATGTTCGCTCGGCGTTTCGGCGATTTCCGAATGCGGCATGTTTTTGGGGATAAAGGCAAAGGTTGCCGGGCCGTAGTCATATTCCTTTCCGGCGATGATGCTTTTCCCCGTACCGCGCAGATAGTAAACGATTTCGTAATACGGGTGCGTGTGCGTGCCGACGGAAAAGGGGACCTTTTCATAGGCCATTCCGTGGGAATATTTCAGGTCTGTATTCAGAATGCTCATCCG
>CALVHP010000110.1 GCA_944328405.1 uncultured Clostridia bacterium | reverse complement strand
GCGCCGTCAATTTTTCGCTGGAAAATCTGCATGAATACACCGCGCGGGCGCACGTGCTCGGCGCAAAGGTGTACGTCGCCCTCAACACGCTCGTCAAAGACGGCGAGCTTGCGGCCTTTTTCGCCTGCGCGCGCGGGGCATGGAACGCGGGCGCCGACGCACTCATTCTGCAGGACGTGTTTTTGGGCAAGCTCCTCAAGCGCGCCTATCCCGAAATGGAACTGCACCTTTCCACCCAGGCGGGCGTGTGCAACGTGTACGGCGCGCGCCTGGCAAAGCGCTTCGGCTTTTCGCGCGTCATCCTCGCGCGGGAAACGCCCCTGGCAGACATCGCCGCCATCGCGCGGGAGATCGAAACGGAAGTCTTCGTGCAGGGCGCGCTGTGCACCTGTTTTTCGGGGCAGTGCTATCTCTCTTCGCTCGTCGGCGGCAATTCCGGGAACCGCGGCCTGTGCAAACAGCCCTGCCGCAAGCGCTACCGCGTCGACCGCGGCGCACAGGATTTTTCTTACGCGCTCTCGCCCTCCGACCTGTGTGTGGGGGAAGACGTGTTCCGCCTGCTCGGGGCGGGCGTCTCTTCCTTGAAGATCGAGGGCCGCATGCGCTCGGCGGCGTACGTCGGCGCGGCGACGGCCTATTACAAAGACCTGCTTGCAGGAAAAGACGCCGCGCGCCTTTCGCGCGATTTTTCTGATCTGAAGCGCGCCTTCAACCGCGGCGGTTACACCCGCGGCCTGGCCTTCGGGCAAGAGGCGGGCTTTCTCTCGACGGACGTGCAGGGCCACGTCGGCGAGCGCGTCGGCACCGTCGCGCGCTGTCCGAGAAATGATAAATTCGCATATGTTCGTTCCTCTTACCGCCCGCGCGAAGGCGACGGGTTCAAGTTGCTGCGCGCGGAAGGGGAGCGTTTGCGCGAGGTTGGCGGCGCCGTCTGGCGCGCGTCCTTTCCCGCCGGTGCGGACGGGTTCGCGCTGCCGAAAACGGAGGAGCTGCGCCCCGGCGATATCGTCTGCCTGACGTCGGAAGGCGCGCTGGCGGAACGGGTCTCCGCGCGCGAGCGCCGCGTGCCGGTCACGGCGGAAGCGGAAGGCGCTCCGGGCCGGCCGCTCCGCGTCACGCTGCGCGGCGCGTTCGGAGAACTTTCCTTCGCGTCCGATTTTGTCCTGCCGCCCGCCACGGGCCGGCCGATCGGGGAGGGCGATGTCGTCGCCTGCCTGCAGAAGACGGACGAATACCCCTTTGCCGTCACCGTCGCTTCGGTGCGCCTGGCGGGGGAATGCTTCGCCGCCAAGTCGCAGCTCAACGCGTTCCGCCGTGCCATCTACGCGCGCCTGTACGAACAGCTCTCCCGCCCGCGCGCGCCGCTGCCGGAGCGCGAAGTTTTTCCGCCCGCCGCGCGCGGTTCTTCGCCCTGTCCGCAGGTCGAAAACGGGGACAGGATCGCCGTGATCGACAGCGATTTTTCGTCGGAGGCCTATCGCGGCGCGAAGATCGACTGCGCCGTGTTTCAGCCACTCGACGGCAAAAACGAGCAGGAAATTCAACGGTTTTTGCAAATTTCAGAGTATTATGCGTGGCATAAACTACTCTATTTCCCGGCATTTATGCTGGATGCGGACCTCAGAGTGCTCGAACCGTATCTGTCTCGTTTCGACGGCGTCTATGCCGAAGGCGTGTTCGCGCTCGAATACTGCCGCGAACGCGGCGTGCCGCTGTTTGCGGGCACGGGTTTCAACCTCTTCAACGCCGCGAGCGTCGCGGCGTTGCGCGAAGAGGGCGTGGAGCGCTTTGTCCTTTCCAAGGAGCTCACCGCCGCCGAGTGCGGGCGGCTGCGGGCGGAGGGGGCTTTCGTCTTTGCCGGCGGGCGCGTGCGCGCCATGGAGCTGGGACACTGTCCCTTCGGCAGGACCTGTTCTTCCTGCGACCGCCGCGCGCGGTACACGCTGACCGACGAGGCGGGGCGGCGCTTTCCGCTGCTGCGCCGCGAGCTTGCGGCCTGCCGCTTCATCCTGTGCAACTGCGACGTGCTCGTGACGGGCGCGGCGGGCGATCGCGTGTTCGATTTTTCCGCTCTTTCGGGCGCGGAGAAGGCGGCCCTTCTTGCCGGCGGCGCCGCGGCGTCGGCCCTTCCCGGGCGTACGTCCGGCGCCTGGAAAAGCGGCGTGCATTGAGCATGCCGCACACGATTTCGGCGCCCGCGCCGCGCCCTCGGCCGCGCGTTTCCGGCAGGGGTGCGCAGACAGCTCTGCGCCGCCTGCGGCGCGGCGGACAAAAAACAAAACAATCAGATCTTGCATAATTGGAGGAGGCGGCCGCGTTGGATCCGTTGACTTTGGAAAAGCTGGAACTCAATAAAATTCTCGCCGCGGCGGCGTGCTTTGCGGTGCTGCCGTGCACCAGGCGCGCGCTGGCGCAGGAGCGGCCCGGCACCGACCTTGCGGCCGTGCGCGCCGCGCTCGACCGGACGGCGGAGGCGGACCTCGCGCTCTTCCGCTACGGCGT
>CALVHP010000109.1 GCA_944328405.1 uncultured Clostridia bacterium | reverse complement strand
CCGCGCGTTTACGGCGCGGTGACTTTCGTTTCGCGCTCGAGGTAGGCGCGCACGGCGTTGGCGAGCTGGTCGGGGCAGGAGGTGTTGTTGCGGCACTTGATGCCCTTGAGCGTTTCGCTCACTTCGGCCAGTTTTTTGCCCTCGACCAGGCGCGAGATGCCCTGCAGGTTTCCGCTGCAGCCGCCGATGAATTTGACGTTGTGGATGCAGCCCTCGCCGTCCACATCGAAAATGATCTGGCGCGAGCAGGTTCCCTTTGTGTTGTAAGTAAACATACGATCGATTTCCTCCGATCAGTCAACGAGATTTTCGTAGATCACGGCATATACGTCCGCCGCTTTGAGTTCCCATTTTTTGTAGATGTTCTGCGCCGTCTTGCGGTCGGGCACGACGAACTTCAGTTCCAGCATGGGCTGTGCGGGGGCGAGGATGCGCAGAAAAACGGTATACGTGCCGTCTTTGTTCTGGTAATAGTCCGACTTGCATTCCTGTCGGTTGCGGTAGCGGGCGCTGTTGTTTTTGACGAAGACGGAAATTTCTTCGCGCGTGCTCTTGGGGATATTGATGTAAAAATTTGCCAGGCAGCTCCGTCCGTCCGGCGTGATGGTGTAGAGGGTATCGTCGTTGATATCCACCGTGCAGATAAAGCCGTCTTCCAGCAGCTGCGAGATGATCATCACGCAGTCCATGTAATTGATCCAGTCGTTGCTGGTCGAACACATGTCGATGATCGTCCGCTCGGAAAGCGCGCTCTCCATTTTATCGAAGACGAAAAGAAGGATTAACTTGTTTACAAACGTTTCGCCTTGGATCTGCATGCGTCATTCCCGCCGTAAAAAATCGCCCTACGGACAAAAAATCCGCTTTTTATCGCAAAAAGCGGATTGGTTTCGTCCGGTGTATATTTCGCCGAAATTTATGCGAACTGTTTCAGCGCTTCGATCAGATCGTCGCAGTTGTCGGAATGGATCTCCACGACCAGGGGCTTGGACAGATCAAGGCTGAAAATTCCGAGGATGGATTTCGCGTCGACGACGTACTTGTCGCTCTTGAGGTCGATCTCGTACGGATAGTCCTGCACGATGCGGACAAAGTCTTTGACTTTCTGCGCCATCTGCAAAGAAATTTTGACGGATTTCATAAAGATACCTCCGGGTTGGTTTTCTATATTATACATAAAAATTTTGGGAAAATCAAGATATTTCCCAAAAATAACTTAATAAAATAAAATTTTTGTGCTATAATGACAGTCGGGTTGCAAATGTTATACCTTTTGCACAATTTCCGGGGAGGGCGCTATGCAGGCAGCGAAGGAACAGATCGACCTTTTTCTGAAAAAATGCGACGAGGTCACGGCCTCCGGCTTTATCCTGGCGGACACCAAGATCGGCGAGCTGCTCAAAGCCATCGCCGCGTCCGATCTTCTCTACGCGTTTTTCCGCGAGATCACGCGCGGTTTCGATTATCCCGCGGCGTGCCGGCGCTGCATGGCCGCGGCGGAAGGGGGTCGCAAAAAGCTGCTTTTCCCCGAAGACCCGGTCGAAAAACTGGCCTTCATCTTCTGCCTCCTCGTCGATTTTGACAACAAGACCCTCGACCTGAGCGCCTTTTTGCAGGAATATTTTTACGGGGACGGCAGCATCTACGAGAGCTTTTACGCCTTCTGCAACCAGGTGATCAAGCCCTTCCGCGGCGCCATCAAGGCGATGTTCAAAGACGGCGTGCCGCACCTTTCCCGCCCCGCGGCCGGGCCTGACGCGCTGGCGGGCGCCGTCGCCGCCGAACGCGACGAGGTCGTCCTTTCCTCCCTGCCGGATCCGCGCAAGGTCGACGCGCTGTTGCTGCTCAACGCCCTGGAAGACTGCGCCGGCGGGCGCGAGCCGGCCCGGCTGGCGGGCGCGCTGTGCGGTTATCTGTATTTCGCCGACGCGTGCGGCCGCCGCGGCAAGCACGTTGCGGCCATGCGCGCCGCCTTTGATTCCATCAAGGAGGCCCTCTGACCATGGACCTGACCGAAAAAACCGTCCGGAAACATTACATTTACCGCGGCAAGATCGTCAATTTCCGCGTCGACGACGCGCTTTTGCCCGACGGAAAGCCGTGCATCCGCGAACTGGTCGAACATCCCGGCGGGGCCAGCGTTCTGTATGTGCGAGGCGGCAAGGTCCTCCTCGTGCGCCAGTTCCGCTACGCGTACGGGGAAGAGACGCTCGAGATCCCTGCCGGCAAGCTCAACCCGGGCGAAGACCCGGCCGTCACCGCCGCGCGCGAACTGGAAGAGGAGACGGGCTGGGTGCCCGAACGCGTCGAACACCTGTTCACCCTCTATCCCACGCCCGGCTACACCAACGAAAAAATTTATATCTACCGCGCGCACGGCGTCCGCGCGGGCGCGGCGCATCCGGACGAAGACGAATTCGTCAGCGCCGCGTTTTACCCCGTCGAAGAGGTGCTGGACATGATCGGCCGCGGGCAGATCCGCGACGCGAAGACCATCGTCGCCGTGCAGAGCCTGCTGCGCGGAGAAGGCTGACGCGCCCGCAAAAATCGGCGTACCGGCAAACGGCCGGCGTGGCCGCAAAACGGACGCGCCTGCAAAATGCGGGTACGTTCCTTCAAAATAAAGACCTTACAGCCAAAAATCGCCCGCGGCATCCGCCGCGGGCGCGTCTTTTGGCAGGGGCGGGGATGCGGTTTACTTGCAGCCGCAGCCCGAACGGAACATGTTGCACAATCCGCCGTTCTTGCAGACGCAGTACGCGGCCGCGAGGATGACGGGCAGATAGCAGCTGTCCAGGATCCCGCTGAGGATCCCGCTCTGCGAGCAGCAGAGGATCAGCAACAGAATGAGAATCCACAGGCAGCCGTTGTTGCCGCCGAAGTTTCCGAAACAACCGTTCATTTGATAGTTTCCTCCCGATTGCCGCAGGCGGTATGTACAGTCGGAGCGCGCCGCGGCATGACCGGCAACCGAACAGGCGGGGGCAGCGCCTTCGCCTGCAGTATTTTCGGTTGCCTCTATACTCATATGTACGCGCCGGCGCCGGAAAATGTTCCGCCTTTTGCCCGCACCGGCCCGTTTGCTCCGGCCCGTTTGCTCCGGCCCGTTTTGTACCGGCCCGTTTGCTCCGGGCCGTTTTGCCGCAATCGGGCGGCTGTGCGGGCTTTTGCGGCCGCCGCCCGCGGTTTTTTCGCAAGCGGCCGCACCCCGCGCGCGCAGGGGCGTGCAATTTAGTTGCGTTCGGCGCCGTTTTTTGCTATAATAAGAAACCGTGACAGGTTTTTTCTGTCGCCGCTTCCCGCCGTGCGGGAGCGATCGGTGCGATATGCGCGGGGCGGAGACCGCAAGGGGCCGACCCCGATGTGCGCATAAATACATTTTTTTCACGGATACTCCGCAGTGGGAGATCCGATGGAGGTTTTTATGAACAGGAAGAGTTTTTTCACTTCCCGCAACATTGCCTTTCTGGCGGTGCTGGTGGCGCTGGTCGTCGTCTTGCAGACGCTCAGCACGCTAATCGGCCGCCTCGGCGGCACGCCGCTGAGCCTCGTGCTCATCCCGGTCGTGCTCGGCGCCGTCATGCTCGGCCCGCTCGCGGGCCTGCTGCTCGGCTTTGTGTTCGGCCTCGTCACGGCCGTATGCGGCGTCACCGGTTTCGACGGCTGGACCTTTCTGCTCTTTTCCGAAGAGCCGGTCTGGACGGTCGTGCTCTGCCTGGTCAAGGGAACGGCCGCGGGCGGCGCGGCGGGGCTTCTGAACCTGTGGGTCGCGCGCAAAAATCCGTACGCGGGCGTCATCGTCGCCTCGCTGGCGGCGCCCGTCGTCAATACGGGCATCTTTGTGGCGGGCGCGTTCGCCATGAGCGGCGCCATCGAGAACGTGATGGCCGCGACCGACAGCGGCGGCGTCTCCCTCGTCTATTATGTGATCATCGGTCTGGCGGGCGTGAATTTCCTCATCGAATTCGCCATCAACGCCGTCGCCTCGCCGGCCATCTACACGGTCAGCAGGCTGTTCGTCAAAAAACGCAGGAAGGCGTCCGCGCAGGCGGCCCTTCCGTCTGAACCGGCCGAAGGAGAAGGGGAGTTCGGAGAGGTCCGTCCCGCCGATCCCGCTCCGGCGCGCCCCAACAAGGACTTTCAATCATGATTTTGTGCATCGATGTCGGCAACACCAACATCAAATACGGCCTGTTCGCCGGCGACGAGCTGGTCGTCAGCTTCCGCGTGGCGACCGAGCTCAACCGCACGAGCGACCAGTACGGCACGGCGATCATCGACATGCTCGCCGTCAAGGGGATCGCGCCGTCGGACATCCGCGGGGCGATCATCTCCTCCGTCGTGCCGTCGCTCAATTATACGATCTCGCACATGTGCGCCTATTACCTCGGCGTCGAACCGCTGATGGTCGGCGCGGGGCTGAAAACCGGGCACAACCTGCGCGTGGACGACGCGCGCGAGGTGGGGGCGGACCGCATCGTCAACGACGTGGCGGCCATCCGCAAATACGGCGCGCCCCTCATCGTCATCGATTTCGGCACGGCGACCACCTTCAACGTCGTGAACGAGCAGAAAGAATTTATCGGCGGCGCGGTCGCCCCCGGCATCCGCGGGTCGATGGATTCCCTCGTTTCGGGCACGGCGAAGCTGCCGCGCGTCGAGATCGAAACACCCAAAAGCGCGATCGGCAAAAACACGGTCACCAACATGCAGGCCGGCATCGTGTTCGGCTTTGCAGGGCTGGTCGATTATCTCGTGAAGAAGATCAAGCGCGAGATGAAGCGGCCCGACATGCGCGTCGTCGCCACGGGCGGATTCAGCGAGATTATCGCCAAAGAGATCTCGTGCATCGATCATGTGGATAAACTGCTCACATTGCAGGGACTCAAATACGTATACGATCTGAATGCGGAGGTGCGAAAATGAAACCAGTCGGCGTTGCGATCCTCGGCCTTGGCGTCGTCGGGAGCGGTACGTACAAAATTTTGCGCGACCATAAAGAATTTTATCGCCGCACGCAGGGCATCGACCTGACGGTGGAGTGCGTTCTGGAGATCAACAAGCAGAAGGCGCTCGATCTCGGCATCGAAGAGGGCCGCATCTACGACAACATCGCGGAGGTCGTTTCCAACCCCGCGGTCGACATCGTCGTCGAAGTCATCGGCGGCGTCGAACCGGCCAAATCGTTCGTGCTCGCCGCGCTGCACAGCGGAAAAACGGTGGTCACGTCCAACAAAGAGCTGTTCTGTAAATACTGGCACGAGCTGGAAACCGCGGCCAGGCGCACCAACGCGGGGCTGTATTTCGAGGCGAGCTGCGTGGGCGGCGTTCCCATCATCCGCACCCTCGTCGACGGCATGCAGGCCAACGTCATCCATTCGCTGACGGGCATCATCAACGGCACGACCAACTACATCCTCACCCGCATGACGCGCGAAGGCTCCGGCTACCAAGAAGTTCTCAAAGACGCGCAGGCGCTCGGCTATGCCGAAGCCAACCCCTCCGCCGACGTCGACGGCTACGACGCGGCGTATAAACTGTCCATCCTGGCCAGCCTCGCCTTCCATACCAAAGTCCCGCTCGAAAAGGTGTACCGCGAGGGCATCGCGCAGATCTCGGGGCAGGACATCGCCTACGGCGACGAGCTCGGCTACGTGCTCAAACTGCTGGCCATCGGCAAGTTCGACGGCAACCGCTCCATCGAGGCGCGCGTGCATCCCGCCTTTGTGCGCAAAGACCATCCTCTCGCCGCCGTGAACGACAGCTTCAACGCCGTCTACCTGCAGGGCGACAGCGTGGGGGACATCATGCTCTACGGCCGCGGCGCGGGCGCGCTCCCCACGGGCAGCGCCATCGTGTCCGACGTCATCTATGCCGCCACCCACGGCGAGGCGAAGTACGCCAGCTTCAAAAACACCGAAAAGGCGGAAGTGGGGGTGAAGTTCGTCACCGATTTCCGCAGCCGCTATTACATCCGCTTTACCGCCAAAGACCGCGCCGGCGTGCTGGCCAAGGTGGCGGGCATCCTCGGCAAATACAGCATCAGCATCGCCGAACTCGTGCAGAAAGGGGAGGACGCCGAAAGCGTTCCCGTCATCCTCATCACGCACGAAACGACCGAGCTTTCGGTGCGCAGCGCCGTCGGAAAGATCGCCGCGCTCGACGGCGTCGAAAGCGTCGACAGCGTCATCCGCGTCGAGGGCTGAGCCACGCGCGGTTTTCGAGCAGCAGAACAGGGGCTTCCCGCGGGAGGCTCCTTTTTTTGCATAAAAAAAAATCGTTCGGGTGCATGAACGGTATAACTATGCGTTCCGCGGCGGGTTTTTGTGTATAAAGCGGGGAGGATTTGCCCCGCGGGCGGCGGAATTTGTTGACAAAGCGGGCGTGAAGGTATATAATCAATCCATATGTTTCACAGGCAGAAACAAATTTCTGTAGAGGAAGGAGCGTTTTATGAAGAAGGTATTAGGGATCCTGCTTGCGCTGGCTTCGCTGTTTTGCGTCGGCACGGCGGCCGTGGCTTGCGCAAACGATACGATCATCGTGCAGACCAACGCATACTTTGCGCCGTTCGAGTATTATGACGGAACGGAGATCGTCGGCGTCGACGTGGACATCATGAACAAAGTCGGCGAAAGGATGGGCAAAAAGGTAGAATTCCGCGACGGCGACTTTGCCATCATCATCGACACGGTCCGCCAGGGCCGCACGGCGGACGCGGGCGCGGCCGGCATCACCATCACGCCCGCCCGGGAAGAGCTGGTCGATTTCTCCATCCCGTATTACACGTCCGTGCAGTACGTGATCTGGGACGAGGCGAACCCCGATTTCGTGACCCGAAAGGCGGCGGACGGCACGACCGATATCGTCCTGTGGGAAAATCTTCAGGGCAAAAAGATCGGCGTGCAGCTCGACACGACGGGCAACCTTTACGTCAGCGGCGAGATCAATAAAGACGAGGGATACGACGGCGTGCTCTACGGCAGCGGCGCCGAATGCAAAACGTACGACAGCGCGCAGCTCGCCGTCACGGCGATGGACGGATCGGACGCGCTCGACTGCGTGGTGGTCGACGAACTGCCCGCGCAGTACCTTGTGCAGAACACGAAGAACCGTCAGCTTCGCTGCGCGGCGCTGTATTACGATGAAAACACCGCGACCGAAGAACAGTATGCGATCTGCGTCACGCCCGGCAACACGGAGCTGCTGAACGCGATCAACGAAGTGCTCACCGAAATGATCGCAAACAACGAGATCAATGCCCTCGTTTCCAAGCATCTCGGTTTGGAATAAGGGCGTTCGGAACGAAGAACAAGACAAGGCTGGGGCAGGGCGAAGGCCCTGCCCCGGCCCGTTCATGAGGAAATCAGAATGTTGTTTTTTCAGCAGATCTGGCAGGCGATTTCTACCCAGAAATACATTCTGCTCTTTTTGGAAGGATTCAAAACGACGCTGATCATCGCGGTGGGGGCGTCCGTCCTCGGGCTGGTGCTCGGCACGCTCGTCTCGGTCGTGAAGATCGCCGCGCAGAGAAACCGGCGCAGCGTTCTGCTCCGCATTCCGGAATTCATCTGCAATCTCTATGTTTCCGTCATCCGCGGTACCCCGGTCGCGCTGCAGCTGTTCATCATGGCGTTCGCCATTCTGGCTATCCGCGGCTTCCCTCTGGAGCTGACGGCCATTTTGACGTTCGGCATCAATTCGGGCGCATACGTGGCGGAAAGCCTGCGCGCCGGCATTCAGTCGGTCGACCTCGGGCAGACGGAGGCGGCGCGTTCTCTCGGCCTGAGCGAAGCGCAGAGCATGTTTTCCATCGTCATCCCGCAGGCCATCAAAAACGTGATCCCCGCCATCGGCAACGAACTGATCGCGCTGTTGAAAGAAACGTCGATCGTCAGCATGGTCGGCATCGTCGATCTGACCAACGCCGCCAAGATCATCGGCGCGGGGAATGAGATGGCTACCTACCTCGCCCCGATGGTGGTCGCCGCGATTTTTTATCTGGCCGTCGTCTATCTGCTGATCTTTGCGGTGCGCGCCATTGAACGCAAGATGAAGCAGAGCGAACAGCATATCGACGAGAAGAAGGCGGAAAAGTGCCGCGTCCGGATGGAAAAACGCATGAAGGCCATCGAAGCAAATTATCAGAAAGAGCAGTTGCGGAGAAAATCGGCATGAACGGACAGGATCGTGAAGTTTTGTTGGAAGTATCGGGGCTGACGAAGCACTTCGGCAAAAACGAGGTGCTGCGCGGCATCGATACCACGATATATCGCGGAGAAAAAATCGCCGTCATCGGCCCTTCGGGCAGCGGCAAAAGTACCTTTCTGCGCTGCCTGAACCGGCTCGAAGAGCCAACGGCCGGCGCCGTTCTCCTGCACGGGGAAGACATCGTCACGACGAAAAAGATCAACGAATGCCGTCAGAAGATGGGCATGGTCTTCCAGCATTTCAATCTGTTCAACAATCTCACCGTGCTGGAAAATATCATGTTCGCCCCCGTCAAGATCGGCAAAGCCCGCTTAAAAAAGCGCAGGGCGGCGGCCCGCCGCCTGAAAATACGGCAGTTTTTCGGAAAAGACAGAGACCGGCAGATCGAAACGGGACCGAGCCTGGCGCAGCTCGAAAAAGAGGCCAAAGACCACGCCTTTGAGCTGCTCGAGCTGATCGGCCTGGCCGACAAGGCGAGCGCGTACCCGTCCACGCTGTCGGGCGGGCAGCGCCAGCGCATCGCCATCGTGCGGGCGCTGGCGATGAAGCCGGAAGTCATGCTCTTCGACGAGCCGACCAGCGCGCTCGACCCCGAAATGGTCGGCGAGGTGCTCGAACTGATCAAAAAGCTGGCGGACGACGGCATGACGATGGTCATCGTCACGCACGAGATGGGCTTCGCGCGAGAGGTGGCAACGCGCGTCATGTTCATGGACGGCGGCAAGATCTGCGAAGAAGGCCCGCCCGAACAGATCTTCGGCGCCCCGAAAAACGAGCGCCTGCGCGAATTTTTGTCCAAGGTGCTGTAACGGCGGCATTGTCGGAAAGGGAGCGAAAAAACGCTCCCTTTTTTTGCGGCGCGCCCGCCCGTTTCGGTTGTGTTTTGCCGCCGATTGGGCTATACTGGAATGGACAATCAGGGAGGTGTTTTTGTATGCTGTCTGAAAAAGTTGCGGGCCTGATCAACGACCAGGTCAACAAAGAACTGTATTCCGCCTATCTCTACCTCGATTTTGCCGATTATTATGCCGAAGCCGGGCTGGACGGCTTTGCGCATTGGTACGAGGTGCAGGCCCAGGAAGAGCGCGACCACGCGCTGATGATGCGCCGCTACCTGCTCGACAACGGCTGCCGCGTTTCGCTGGGAGCGATCGCCGCGCCCAAACTGACCTACAAGGGCCACGGCGACGCGCTTGCCGAGGGGTTGAAGCACGAGCGCTACGTCACGTCGCTCATCTCGGCGATCTATGCCGCCGCCTTCGAAGAGAAGGACTACAAGACCATGCAGTTTCTGGATTGGTTCGTGAAGGAGCAGGGCGAAGAGGAAAAGACGGCCGACGAACTCGTGAAAAAGTTCGAGCTGTTCGGCGGCGACGCCAAGGGGCTGTACATGCTCAACCAGGAGCTGGCCGCCCGCGTTTACACCCCTTCGGCGACCGGCCCCGCGATGTAGCGGACGCGCCGGAACGGGGCGCCGCGGAACAAAATGCGGCGGAATGAAGCGCCGTGCGCGCTCCGCCGGCAAAGCGCGGCGGAACGGAACGCGCGGCAGGCAAAAAGAAAAAGAGAGGAGCGGGGCGCCCGTACGGGCGCCCCGCTCTTTTGCCGCGTTGCAGACCGCGGCGCAAAGGGTTCGTTTTTTTGTGCGGAAACTTCCTCGCTCTGCCTGCGGACGTTTCGCTGCGGCGTCCCCGCTCCGGCGCCGCCGCGCGGCGCCGCGCTCTGCCGGAGGGGCAGAACTCAGAGCGCGCGGATGCTCTCCACGGGCCGTTTTTTGGCGATGCCGTACACGGGCAGGAAGGTCGCGATGACCGAGGTGACGACGGCGATGCCCAGCATCACCAGCCACGACAGCGGCCCGAACACGAAGATCGACGCGCCGAGCGTGCCCGCCAGGCTGTTGTTGAGGATGCCGCACACGACGAACGAGGCGACCATGGCGAGCGCGAAGCAGATGGCGGAGATGATCGCCGATTCCGAGAAAAAGATCTTGAACACGTCCGCGCTGCGCGCGCCGACGGCGCGCAGGATGCCGATCTCCTTCTTTTTGTTGGTGATGGACACCGAAATAAAGTTGAACAGCAGCAGCATCGAGAACACGGCCATCACCACGCCCACCCACAAAAACACCTGTTCGAGGGTCTGAATGGTTCTGTTGACGGCGAACAGCTGGTCGGCGATGGGAGAGATCATGGCGTAGAACGAGTCGTCTTCGGCCCGGATCTCCGAGCCGTCGATCAGCGCGCGCAGGGCCGCGCCTCCGGGGAAGGGGAAAACGATCTCGTTGTAGCGCGCCTGCTCCGGTTCGACGTATCTGGTCTCTTCGACGGTTTCGCTGTATCCTCGTTCGATTTCTTCGGGATACCCGGCATATTGAACGAGGGCGTCGAAGTCCTCCTGCGAAAGGAAGGGGCCTCCGTTTTGCTCTCCCATCTTGCCGTAGTAAAAGCCGGCCAGGGTGTACGTGTCGTAAGGGTTTTCGGGGGCGCTGCTTTCCAGCCGCAGCGAGATCTCGGAAGGAAGGCTCAGCTGGCTGCCGTAGCCGTATTCTTCGTCGACAAAGCCTTCATACTTTTCAAACAGCCCCGTCGCGAGGTCGAGCGCGTCCGCGATCTCTTCGTCTGAGGCGGAAACGTACTTCCCGTCAGAATTTTGATAGCGGCCGTAGCGCAGCAGATCCATAGCGACCTGGATGGAGTCGAGGTACTGCCGGAAAGCCTCTTCTTCCTCGGCCGTATGTTCGTCGGAAGAAAAGACGGTCTCCTCGTAGCTCCGGATGTTCCATAAAACATTGGACAGCAATTCAAACGGCACGAGGATCTCCCCGGGTGCGAGGGCGGTTTTGGGGCCGTCGAAAAAGTACACTTCCTCCGGGCGGTTGCGCATGGAATCGGAGTAGGCCGCAACGTCCCAGCTGTTGATTTCACCTTTGACCACCAGTCCGCCGTCCGGATCGGTATCGGTATAATACATCCAGACGGATTCCTGCAGGCTGGCAAAGCCGTAGTCGACGTATTCGTCGTTTGGTTCTATGTAAAATTCGCTTTCGTGGGCGTCGTAGAACGCGTCCGAAACGAGCGCCACGCAGTACAATCCGTAGGTCAGCTCCTGCTGCAGGCGTTCGGTCAGGGCTTCCGTGTCGGCCTGTGCGGAGGTCTGCTCTTTCAGTTTGTCCAGTTCGGTGGGCAGGGCCTCTTCAAACACCCCGCGCACGGTCAGCGGCACGCTCGAACTCCGGTCGCTCGGGATGATGAGCGTTTTCCCGACGATGTCGTTGGCGGTTTCGAGGGTCACGCGGTTGCCGTCCGCGTCTTCCAGCCCCGCCTCTTTGAGGCTGTCGAACATATACAAAGAGATCACCACGTCGTCCTCGCCCAGCGCGGAAAGGTCGGTGTCGGTCAGCAGTTTGCCCTGCCAGTACGAAGACGCGGGATCCACCGCGCCGAACGCGCGCAGGGTGGTGGAATAATAACTCGAAGAGAGCTGGCCTGCGTTGTCGATGCGGAAGCTCTGCGAAGAATATTCGTTCCCGACGTAAGAGAACAGGCCGAGGGCGTCGCCGTAGTCTTCGCGCCAGGCGGCGAGCTCGTCGGGCGTGAAGCGGGTCACGCCGGGGCGGTAAGGCTCCCAGCGGTCTTCCTCGACGCCGTCGACGTAGTTCACATTTTCGTAGTGGTACCGTTTGGCCACGTTGACGGTGCTGTACCCAGAATCGAGGTAGGTCTCGTACATCACGTCCTTTTCGTTGTAGAAGGTCAGCGTGGAAAAGAGCCCGAAGAGGGTAAAAGCGATGAAGGAGAGCAGCACCGTAAAGAACAGGCGGAAGGGCTTGACCTTCATGCTGCTCGCGCCGATGCGGATGGCGTGGCGGGCGGGCAGCTTCGAGCGGATGAGCTTCGCGTCTTCCGGCGCGT
>CALVHP010000108.1 GCA_944328405.1 uncultured Clostridia bacterium | reverse complement strand
CGCGCACGGAGAGCGCGGCGACGGGCGCGGACGCGTCGATCCCGCCCGTCCCCTGCCCCGCGGCGTAGACGTACACGAGGGCGGGGTTGGTCTCCCCCGACGGCGTCGCCAGACGGTGCGAAGGATCCGTTTCGAAGTTGCCCGGACGGTAAAATTCGCCGACGTACAGCCGGTTCTGCGCATAATGCAGGCAGGCGGCGTTCAGCCCGACGCCGAAATACTCCGCCGCGACGGCGCCGTTTTCGGGCACGGCGAACACGTCCTGCAGGGGCAGGCACCCGACGCGCGCGCCGCTGGCCACGTACAGATATTCTTCCGAACAAGCGACCCCGCCGAAATGCGAGGCGTCCGCCTCCGTCCCGTTCAGCACGGTAAAGGAGCGCGTTTTCGCTTCGTCCTCTTCGTCGACGAGGTAAATGCGCGAGGGCCCGCCGCCGAAATAGGCGCTGACGGCGAAGTCGTACCCCGCGGCGTTTTCGGGCAGGGCGCACAGGCCCTGCGGGCAGGCGCCCTCGTCCAGCCCGGGAATGGCGAACTCTTCGCGCGCGACCGATTCGAACTGCGGGTACCGCGCGCCGAAATACCAGACCAGCAGAAACACCGCCAGGGCAACGACGGCCAGCCCGGCCGCCGCGAGCGCGACCGCGCCCTTTTTTCCGATTTTTCCTTTCATAGACCTTTTCTCCCGTACGGCCCCATTATACCAGAAAAACGGCCGCGCGGCAAGCCGATGCGCGAAAAACCGCATAATCGGAATGAAATACACGGCAACACAATATCTTGTATTTTTTTGAAATTTATCGACACAAGATATTGACAACGCCGCGGCAGGGTGGTATAATGAAACCCTACCGACGATCGGGAAACGACCGGATAAGAGGAGGAAGAGAGAGAACTATGTACCGCGTGATCAAACGCGACGGGCAGACCGTCGAATTCGACATTCAGAAGATCGCGAAGGCGATCACCAAGGCGTTCGAGGCCAAGGGGCGGCAGTACCACCCCGGCGTGATCGACCTGCTGGCGCTGAAGGTGACGGCGGATTTCGAACCGAAGATCAAAAACGAAACCGTCGCCGTCGAAGACATTCAGGACAGCGTGGAAAGCGTGCTTTCGGAAGCGGGTTACGCGGACGTGGCCAAATGCTACATCCTTTACCGCAAGCAGCGCGAGAAGATCCGCAACATGAAGTCGACCATCCTCGACTACAAAGAGCTGGTGAACAGCTACGTGAAGGCGACGGACTGGCGCGTGAAGGAAAATTCGACCGTGACCTATTCGGTGGGCGGGCTGATCCTTTCCAACAGCGGCGCCATCACCGCCAACTACTGGCTGTCGGAAATTTACGACGAAGAGGTGGCCAACGCCCACCGCAATGCGGACATCCATCTGCACGACCTTTCGATGCTGACGGGGTACTGCGCGGGGTGGTCGCTCAAACAGCTCATCCGCGAAGGCCTGGGCGGCATCCCCGGCAAGATCACCTCGGCCCCGGCGAGCCACCTGGCGACGCTGTGCAACCAGATGGTGAACTTCCTCGGCATCATGCAGAACGAATGGGCGGGCGCGCAGGCGTTCAGCTCTTTCGACACCTACCTGGCGCCCTTCGTCAAGAAGGACAACCTCACCTACGACCAGGTGAAAAAGTGCATCGAGAGCTTTATCTACGGCGTGAACACCCCCAGCCGCTGGGGCACGCAGGCGCCGTTCTCGAACATCACGCTGGACTGGACGGTGCCGGGCGACCTGGCCGAGCTGCCCGCGATCGTCGGCGGCAAGGACCAGGACTTCAAGTACAAAGACTGCCAGAAAGAGATGGACATGGTGAACAAGGCGTTCATCGAGATCATGATCGAGGGCGACGCGAACGGGCGCGGGTTCCAGTACCCCATCCCCACCTACTCCATCACCAAAGATTTTGACTGGTCGGACACCGAGAACAACCGCCTGCTGTTCGAGATGACCAGCAAATACGGCACCCCCTATTTTTCCAACTACATCAACTCGGACATGGAGCCGAGCGACATCCGCAGCATGTGCTGCCGCCTGCGCCTGGATCTGCGCGAACTGCGCAAAAAGTCGGGCGGGTTCTTCGGCAGCGGCGAGAGCACCGGCTCGATCGGCGTGGTGACCATCAACATGCCGCGCATCGCCTACCAGAGCCGGGACGAAGCGGAGTTCATGCGCCGCCTCGACAAGCTGATGGACATTGCGGCGCGCTCGCTCAACACCAAGCGCCGGGTGATCACCAAACTGCTGGACGAAGGGCTGTACCCCTACACCAAGCGCTACCTGGGCACTTTTGCCAACCACTTTTCGACCATCGGGCTGGTGGGCATGAACGAGGCCGCGCTCAACGCCAAGTGGATCGGCTGCGACATGACGCACGCCGAGGCGCAGGAATTCACCAAACGGGTGCTCAACCACATGCGCGAGCGGCTCTCCGACTACCAGGAACAGTACGGGGATCTCTTCAACCTCGAAGCGACGCCCGCCGAATCGACGACGTACCGCTTTGCCAAGCACGACAAAGAGCAGTTCCCCGACATCATCACCGCCAACGAGAACGGCAAACCCTACTACACCAACAGCTCGCACCTGCCCGTCGGCTACACCGAAGACATCTTCGACGCGCTGGACATCCAGGACGATTTGCAGACGCTGTACACCTCCGGCACGGTGTTCCACGCCTTCCTCGGCGAAAAACTGCCCGACTGGAAGGCCGCGGCCTCGCTGGTGAAGAAGATCGCCGACAACTACAAACTGCCCTACTATACCCTTTCCCCCACCTATTCGGTGTGCAAGGACCACGGGTATCTGGCGGGCGAACAGTACACCTGCCCGCACTGCGGCGGCAAGACCGAAGTGTACAGCCGCATCACCGGGTATTACCGGCCCGTGCAGAACTGGAACGACGGCAAGGCGCAGGAGTTCAAGGACCGCAAGGTGTACGACGTCAGCCATTCCATCCTCAAACATTCGCACGCGGTGCACGCCGCCTGCCAGAGCGCGGGCGCGGCGCCGGCGCTGGACGGGCCGGTGCTGTTCACGCGCAGCGGCTGCCCCAACTGCAAGACCAGCAAACTGATGCTGGACAAGGCGGGGGTGAAATACCGCTTGGTCAACGCCGAACAGGAGGCTGATATGACCCGCCAATACGGCGTGAAGAAGGCGCCTTCCCTGCTGGTGCCCGACGGCGACGGGTTCAGGACGTACGACAACGCCAGCGAGATCCGCAAATACATCGAGAGCATCGGCTGATATGTACGACATCATCGTGATCGGCGGGGGCGCGGCAGGCATGACCGCCGCGCTCTACGCTTTGCGGAACGGAAAAAAAGTGCTGGTGCTGGAAGGCGAGAGCCTGGGCGGGCAGATCGCCACGTCGCCCCGGCTGGAAAACTTTCCCTCCGTCAAATCCATCAGCGGCGAAGAATTTGCCGACAACCTGTTCGAACAGATCACCGACCTCGGGGCGGAGGTGGAGATCGACCGGGCGACGGGCATCGAAAAACGGGGCGAAGGCGACTTTGCGGTGCGCACCGAATTCGGCGAATACGCGGGCAGAAGCGTGATCATCGCCGCAGGCGTGAAGCACAAGCACCTGAAAACCAGGCACGGCCGCGAGGACCTCGAGGGCAAGGGCGTTTACTACTGCGCCGTGTGCGACGGCCCGTTTTATAAAGGGAAAGAAGTCGCCGTCATCGGCGACGCGAACACCGCCCTGCAATACGCGCTGCTCCTTTCCGGCTACTGCAAAAAGGTGTATGTCTACACCCTGTTCGACAAATTTTTCGGAGACGCGAGCCTGGTGAAGGCGCTGCGCGCCAAAGAAAACGTGGAAGTGCGGCCCAACACGAGCGTCGTCGATTTCATCGGCGAAGGCGCACTGGAAGGCATCGAATACACCGACAAGGACGGCAACCTCTGCCGCCAGGACATCCCCGCGGTGTTCGTGGCGATCGGGCAGGAACCGGACAACGCGGCGTTTGCGAGCGTCGCCGACCTGGACGCCGCCGGCTATATCGCGGCGGACGAAAGCTGCAAGACGCGTACGCCCGGCGTGTTCGTGGCGGGCGACTGCCGCACGAAGGCGGTGCGGCAGGTCTCCACCGCCGTTTCCGACGGGGCGATCGCCGCGACGAACGCCTCGCTCTACCTGGAAAGCCTGTAACGGACAAAAGGCGCCGCGCAGACACTGCGCGGCGCCTTTTTCGGGCAAAAACGGCAAAAACGCCGTCGGGAAAATCAAAAAAACGGCCGGACGGATGCACGCATCCGTCCGGTCTGCCGTTCGGCGGCGTTCCGCCGCATTCCGCGCGCCGGGCGCACCGGAGCGCGCTTATTTTTCCGGTTTGGGGCAAAAGCGGATGGAGAAGGCGGTGCCTTCGCCCAGCGTGCTCTCGACGGAGAGCTCCCAGCCGGCGCGGCGGCACAGCTTTTTGACGATGGCCAGCCCCAGACCGAAGCCGCCGCCCCCGCCGTTGTGCGATTTGTCGACGGTGTAGAAGCGGTCGAAGATGCGCTCTTTGTCCTCTTCGGACAGGCCGATGCCGGTATCGCGGACGGTGAGTTCGGGGCGGGCGCCGCCGGTGAGGGATATTTCCAGCCGGCCGCCGTCCTTGTTGTAGCGGATGCCGTTGGTGATGAGGTTGTTGAGGATCTCGACCAGGCGCTCGCGGCGGGACAGCACCACGACCCCCTGCTCGATGTCCATCTGCAGGGCGATGTTCTTTTTGCGGAGCTTGGGTTCGAAACTGCCGATGAGTTCGGCGATGAGTTCGGAAACATTCACCTCGTAATCGGGGAGCTCGTCGCTGTCGATGGCGGAAAAATTGATGATGGAGCGGATGAGGTTGGCGAGGCGGTCGCTCTGTTTGATGATGGTCCGCGCCATGCCCTGCACGCGCTCGGGCGGGGCCGCGCCCGTCTCGATGAGTTCGGCAAAGCCCTTGATGCTGGTGAGCGGCGTGTTCATTTCGTGGGTGACGTTGGCGATAAAATCGTTCTTGGAGCGCATCGCCGCCATCGATTCGGTGACGTCGGTGATGAGCAGGACGCAGGAATCGGGGCGGAAGGTGAAGCGGAAATTGTAGTCGCGCCCCTCGATCTTGCGGTAGACGGACGCCGCCTCTCCGGCGGTGAGGATGTCGGCGATCTCATGGTCGGAAGCGAACAGGTCGATGGGTTCGTTCGGGTCGCAGCCGAGCAGGGTCGAGGCCGTCTTGTTGATGAGGATGACGTCGTTCGGGTCGCGGAAGATGACGATGCCGTGCTCCATGCTGTCGAGGATGAGTTTTTCCATGCGGCGCTCTTCTTCGACGTGGGCGACCTTTTCGGCGATCTCGGCGGTCATGTCGTTCATCATCTTGACGAGGGGCTGCAGCTCGGCGTACCTGCTCGAGACCGGCCTGCCGCCGCTGAGGGCCACTTCTTTGGTGAGAAGTTCGACGGGGCGGAGCACGGCGTTGGTGGCGATCCAGGCGAAGATGAGGCAGCACAGGATATCGAGCAGCAGGAACCACGCCATGGTGGGGAGCGCGTCGATGAACACGCCCGTCTGCGAGGAAGACTCGATGCCGATGCGGAGCAGGCAGTTTTCGGCGAGCGCGCCGCCGACGTTCACGGGCTGCGAAAGGCGGACGCAGTAATACATCATGCTCTGCCCCACCGTGGCGCTGCGGCGCACGGCGAAGCCCTCGCCGTCGAGCAGGGCGGAAACGACCTCTTCGCGGTCGCCGCGCGACTGTTCGGACAGATCGCCGAAACTGTCGGCCAGAATGGTGGCCTGCGCGTCCATAAAGGTGACGCGCGCGCCGCCGAGGCGCTGCGAAAAGGCGAGCGCGGAAGGCTCGTCGAAGGCCAGTTCTTCCGGGTCGAAAAACCCGGCGTAAATTTTCAGCTGTTCGTTGGCCTGGCGCACGATGTCGCGGTAAAAGATATCGCTGATGAGCAGCGTAAAGAGCAGGATCCCGATGATCGTGACCGAGAGCGAAACGAGAAGGATGCGTTTGCGCATGGCAGTTCCCGAAAGCCGCCCGCGGCGGCCGGGGCCGCCGCGGGCGATCGCGTGGTTTTATTCGCGGTAGACAAATTTATAGCCGACGCCGAACACCGTTTCGATGTAGTCGATGCCGAGTTTGCGCAGGCGCGCCACATGGTTGTCGACGGTGCGCGTTTCGCCTTCGTCGTACCCCCAGACGGCGTTGAGGATGTTTTCGCGCGTGAGGGCCTTGCCCTCCTTCTGCATAAGGTATTTGAGGAGGTTGAACTCTTTGTTGTTGAGTTCGAGCTTGACGCCGCGCAGGGTGGCCGTCATCGTGTCTTCGTCCAGGGTGAGGTTGCCGCGCACGAGGGAGGCGTTGCCGCCCGAACGGCGCAGCACCGCGTTGACGCGCGCCGCCAGCTCCAGCACGCCGAAGGGCTTGGAGATGTAGTCGTCGGCGCCGAGGTTGAGGCCCTTGACCTTGTCCGTCTCCTGCCCCAGCGCGGAGAGCATGATGACGCCCATCGTGGGGTACTTCTGTTTGAGGCGGGCGAGAACGTCGAGCCCGTTGCCGTCGGGCAGCATGATGTCGAGCAAAGCGGCCGCCGGGGGCTGCGATTCGACCGCGGCGAGAAATTCGGCGACGGTGCCGTAGCATTCGACCGTGATGCCGGACATGTCGAGCGCGCACGTGACGAGCTCGCCGATGCTCTTGTCGTCTTCCAGAACGTAGACCCTTTTTTCCAATGTAATCATAACCTGCCTTTGGTTCGCTGCGAACAGTATACCACAACCGCGGCAAATACGCAAGCGGCCGGAAGAAACTGCCCGGGCGAACAGCGCGCCCGCCGCAGAAGCGGCGGGCGCTGCCGGATCAGTTGAGTTTTTTATGTTCGCCGGTGAGCATGAACAGCACCCACTCGGCAATGTTCGAGGCGTGGTCGCCGATCTTTTCGAGGTATTTGGCGATCATGAGCATATCCAGGGCCTGTTCGCCGTTGTCGTCTTCGTCGATGTCCTTGTGCACGATGGTGGTGAGCTTTTTCTTGACGAGGTCGAACAGGTCGTCGACCGCGTCGTCGGCGCGGCAGACCGCCTTGGCCAGCTCGCCGTCGCGCTCGACAAAGGATTTGGCCGCGTTTTTGACCATTTCCTGCACGCGGTCGGCCATGTCGGGGATCTCTTTGACGGCGTCGGCGTACGGCAGTTTGCTCATCTTGACGACGAGGTCGGAGATATCGACCGCCTGGTCGGCGATGCGCTCCATGTCGGTGATCATCTTCATGGCGCTGGTCACGAACAGCAGGTCGCTGGCGACGGGCTGCTGTTTGAGGATGATCTTCAGGCACAGACGCTCGATCTGCTGTTCCTTTTCGTCGACCTGGCGCTCGACCGCCTTGGTCTTGCCGGCGAGGTCGACGTCCTGTTTTTCCAATGCCCCCACCGCGTCGGCAATGGCCTCGCAGTTGAGTTCGCCCATTTTGATGAGAAGCTCTTTCAGCTGGGCAAGCTGTTCGTCGAATAATTTGCGCGTCATATCAACCAAACCTCCCTGTGATGTATTCTTCCGTCTTTTTGTCCTTCGGGCGTTCAAAAATCTGGCTGGTGTCTCCGTATTCGATGAGGTCGCCTAAAAGGAAGAAGGCCGTCTTGTCGGAGATACGCGCCGCCTGCTGCATGTTGTGGGTGACGATGACGACGGTAACGTCGTTTTTCAGTTCCAGACACAGATCCTCGATCTTACCAGTGGAGATGGGATCGAGCGCGCTCGTCGGCTCGTCCATAAGAATAATCTTGGGATCGACGGCCAGCGCGCGCGCGATGCAAAGGCGCTGCTGCTGCCCGCCCGAAAGCCCGAGTGCGGACTTGTTGAGGCGGTCTTTCAGCTCGTCCCACATCGCCGCCTGCTTTAGTGACCTCTCGACGATCTCGTCGAGGACGGAACGCTTTTTAATGCCGAACGTACGCGGACCGTAGGCGATGTTGTCGTACACGCTCATGGGGAAGGGATTGGGCTTTTGGAACACCATGCCCACGTTTTTGCGCAGCTCGTTCACGTCGATACTGCCGTAAATGTTGACGTTGCCGATGGTGAACTCGCCCTCGACTTTGCAGCCGGGCACCAGGTCGTTCATGCGGTTGAAACACTTCAAAAAGGTGGATTTGCCGCAGCCCGAAGGGCCGATGAAGGCCGTAATGTGATGCTCGGGGATGTCGATGCTGATATTTTTCAGGGCGTGGAAATCACCGTAGTGCAGGTTGGCTTCTTTGACGGTGATGCCGCCGCCGTACGAAAGTCCTTCCGCGGCGGCCTCTTCCACCGCCCCGGCAACGGCAGCTCCTGCCGACTCAGTCTCCGGACGGCTGTTGTCTTTGCTTTTTCGTTTTCCGAACAGCATTGTTCTCTCCTTGGAATTTTTTCCCTAAACGTTTGCCAACAAACCCGGCAAGGAAATTCAAGACCAGTACAAGCACCATCAACACGCAGGCCGTGGCATAGGCTTCGTCCATGTATTTGTACTCACCCGCAAGCGCGTACAAGGCGACGGCGAGAGTAGCGCCGCTGCCCAAAAAGCCGTTGGGCATCGGCTGCAATACTGATCCCATCGTATACATGAGCGGAGCCGTTTCGCTGACTACCCGGCCGATGGCCAGGATGACCGCCGACAGGATTCCCGGCAGCGCCGACGGCAGAACGATTTTGAAGATGGTGCGAACTTTGCCGGCCCCGAGGGCGAAAGATCCTTCACGAAACATATCCGGCACCGATTTCAAACTCTCTTCGGTGGAGCGGATGACGGTGGGCAACAGCATGATGCTGATGGTGAAGCCGCCCGCGAGGATAGACGAACTGCCGCCGAACCAGACGACGAAGGTCAGCATGCCGAACAGACCGTAGACGATGGACGGGATGCCGCTGAGAACGTCGATAGAGCTGCGGATGACGCGCACGAACTTGCTTCCTTTTTTGGTGTATTCGTTGAGGAAGATGGCTGTGGCGATGCCCAGCGGCACCGAAATGACGATGCTGACGACGATGAGCAGCAGCGTGGACACGATGGCCGGCAGCAGCGCCGGCTCGCCACCGTAATGGTAATTGCTGAACAGCAGGCCGGGAGTGATGTGCGGCAGGCCGCGAACGGCGATGTAGCCGATGATCAAGGCCAGAAAAATCGCCACAAACACCGCGCACGCCCAGCTGATGACCTTGCCGACGGCCGAAAAGTTCAGCCATTTGGGCAGCGCGACGCCGAGAGAGAATTTTTTGCCCCCTTTGTTCTTTTTTCCGCCCGATACAACCAGACCGAACAGCAGATTGATGATGGCGATGAAGATGAGCAGGATGACGCCCGTGGCAAGCAGTGCGCCCATCTGCACCTCGCCCGCGTAACCCATTTCTAGAACGATGTTGGCCGTCATGGTGCGGAAAGAGCCGAACAGACCGCCCAGGATCTCGGGGCTGTTGCCGGCAATCATGATGACGGCCATCGTTTCGCCGATGGCGCGGCCGACGCCGAGGATGAGAGATGCGGTGATGGACGACTTTGCGGCGGGCACAATCGTCCTGAACACGGCCTGCTCGTGGGTGGCGCCCAAGGCGCGCGCGCCCTCGTACAGCTCCTGCGGCACCGCCTCCATCCCGTTTTTGGACAGCGCCACCACGGTGGGCAAGATCATGATGCCGAGCACCAAAGAGGTGACCAAAAGCCCGGCGCCATCGCCGGTGGGCGAGATGTTGGCAAACAGCGGAATGATGACTGCCATGCCAAAAAAGCCGTAGATGACAGAGGGAATGCCGGCCAGCAGGTTGATGACCGCGCCAAACACGCGCTTGACGCGCGGACCGCAGAAGCGAGCAAGGAATACCGCTGTGAAAAATCCGAGGATGCCGCCGATGATCAGCGCTCCCACCGTGGAAAAGATGGAGCCGACGATCATCGTGAGGATGCCGTAGCGCCCCACCAGCGGATCGGTAATGTACTCGTCGTAGCGGTTAGGGTTCCATACGTCGCCGAAGACGAAGTTGAAAAAGCCGATCTTGCTCAGCGCAGGGATGCTGCGAATGACGATGAATACAAAAATCGCGATAACGGCGACGATGCATACGATCGCCGCCGCCGCGAAAAGAACTTTGCTCGAAAGTTCTTTTACTTTGGTTCGTTCCATAAAATTATGCCGCTTCGCCGGTCAGTTCAGACCACTTCGTGACGGCGCCCGTATAGATGTCATACAATTGCGCCAGCGTGATGTTGTCAAGGCTGTTGTCAGGGTTGACGATGACCGCGACCGCGTCGAGCGCGACGTTGAAATAGGCGCGGGGCGTGTCTTCCGCCTCAGCGGAACTGGCCATACCGATCACGTTGCCGACGGTGTCTGCATCGACGGCGGAACGGCCGGTGGAGGAACCCTGCAAACTCATATCGAAGTCGCTCTCTTTGATCCAGGAAGCATTCAGCTGGCAGTATTTGCCGATGAGCGCGTCCATAAGGTCGTTCATCGAAGTGGAGCCGCGGACGACGATCTTTTTATCTCCCGAGGGAGCCGCCGCAGGAGCGGTGTAGGTGCCGACACCTTCATCCTTGCGGTCTTCCGCCTTGGTCAGGGAAACGCCGCCCTCTTCTTTCACGACATCCTGCGCGGTCTGGCTTTTCAAGAAGTTCAGGAAGTCCTGCGCCACAGGGGTCAGCGTCACTGTTTTGCTCCACATGAACACGAAAGGACGCTGGATCTTATATGTGCCGTCGAGAACGGTCGCCTCGGAGGCTTCTACGCCGTCGATCTTCAGATCTTTGACGGATTCGTCGACCGAGCTGAGGGAAATGTAGCCGATCGCGCCTTTGGTTTGGGCGACCTTGGTCGCGAGCGTGCCCGTGCTGCTGAAATACTGCGCGCCTTGTACGTAGCCAGCCTCGGCCGCTTCGTCCGGGTTGTTGGCTTCGCTGTAATCGGCCAGCGTGTCGCCCGCGGCGTTAGCCGCAACCTTGTCGAACGCTTCGCGCGTGCCGGAGGATGCTTCGCGGCCGCACACCACGATGGTGTCACCGCCGCCGCAACCGACAGCTGCAAGACCGATGCCGCATGCCAAAGCCAAGCTCAGAATTGCCATGAGGATCTTCTTCATTTTGTTTTCTCCTTCAAAATTTGTGCTTTCAGTATACCGCCCGCTTGTAAAAAACTGTCGCAAAAGTTGTAACAAACTTGTAATATTCGCCCGCCCGCACAGGGAAAGCGGCCCGCCCCTGCAACGCTGCAAAGGCGGGCCGCCGAAACGGTTTTCCGGAGTTTTGACCGGCTTTTATGAATGGATAAATTAAAGATGCGCGCCCGCGCGCGGGCGCGCGGCAGCGCGGCTACGCGCATTTTTCAAAGGCGCGGAACGCTTTTTTTGCGCTCGTAGCGCACAAACAGGTAGGAAAGCACCGCGCCGACGAAAAAGAGCGCGATCCCCAAAGACAGGTCGAGCGCGAAAGCCGCCCCGTCCGCCCAGGCGGTGTACACCGCGAAGATATCGGGATTGAAAAACATGGTGACGACGGAGCCGAGCGAAAGGCCGACGATGGCAAAAAAGGCGGTGCCGCGGCAGCGGGCGAACAGTTTTGTGAGGAGTTTGGAAAAGGAGACGAGCCCGACGACGAAGCCGACGACGAGACAGGCGTACACCGCGAACACGGCGGGGTTTTGCCGCCAGTAGGAAAGGTGCACCGAGTCCATCAGCGGCTGGAAGTAGCCGAACATCATCAGCAGCGCGGTGGCGGACAGCCCCGGCACGACCTGCGTGACGGCGACGGCGTAGCCGAGGACGAGGAAGAGCAGATAGTGGTACCACTGCAGCCCTTCGAGGGCGCGTTCGCCGCCCGCCGCGAGGGTGGATACGAGGGAAATGACGACGGGCACCGCCAGGCCGAGCGCAAACAGCGCGACGCGGGGCGCCGTCTTTTTTTCGGTTCTGACCTCGTCGTACACGGCGGGGAAGGCACCGAGCATCAGCCCCGCAAACAGCCCCACGACCGCAAACGGGCTGACGTCGAGCAGCCGCTGGATGGCCAGAAAGCCGAGCACGAAGCCGACGAGCAGCCCCAGCGCGACGGGCAGCAGAAAGCGCACGCACTTTTGGAAGCGGCGTAGGATGTTGCCGAGGGCATATAAGAGCTTATGGTACAGCCTGAAGATGATGGCGACGGTGGAACCGCTCACGCCCGGCACGATGACGGCCAGCCCGATGAAAAAGCCCAGCAGGCCGCCTTTGGCGACCTCTCTGCCGTTTTTGTAGCGAAGGTCCGGCTCGTCGACGGACACGGAGGCGGCGACGGACGGCCTTGCGGACTCCCCTGCCGCGGCGGGGACGGTCTGCGCCCTTCCCTCGGCGGCCGGAGCCTTTTCCGCTTCGGCGGAGTTTTCGGGCAGGCCGCCCTGCGGGGCGGGCTGCCCGGGCGCGGTTTGCGCCTTCTCTTCGGCGGGCGGTTCGACGCCCGCGGCGGGCCGATCGTTTGTTTCGTTCATAAAATTCTCCCGAAAGGTGCAAAAAACGGATGCACGTTCATGGATTATCAGAAACCGGCGTTACGCCTTTGCGAGGGTGCGCAGGCGTTCGGCCAGGGCCTCGGCGGTCAGACCGAGCGATTCTGCCTGCTGCTGCGCCGAAGCGTGCGCGACGGGCACGCCCGGCGCGCCGATCAGCGTGAGGCGGACGCAGCGGGAGCGCGCGGCGTAGTATTCGGCGACGGCGGAACCGAAGCCGCCCGCAACGTAACCCTCTTCGAAGGTGACGAGGATACGGCCCGCCGCCGCGTCGAGAAAGCGCTCGTCGAGGGGGCGGACGCAGCGGCAGTTGACGACCTGTGCGTCCGTGCCGGAAAGGTCGGCCGCCCGCAGCGCGCGGGCCGCGGCGCGGGCGCCGCAGGCGAGAACGACGGGCCCGCCGCCCGCGCGGAGCACTTCCCAGAGGGAATCGGCGCCGATGCGGCTGTACGAACCGAGGGGCGACGCGCCGCCGTTGGGATAGCGGATGACGGCGGGAACGCGCAGCGAACGGGCGTAATCGAACACGTCGGCGAGCTCTTCGGCGTCCTTGGGCGCAAAGATGCGCAGGTTGGGCACGGCGCGCAGCGCGGGCAGGTCCAACAGGCCCTGGTGCGTCTTTCCGTCCGCGCCGACGAGGCCGGCGCGGTCGACGCAGAAGAGCACGGGCAGGTTCTGCAGGCAGACGTCGTGCACGATCTGGTCGAAGGCGCGCTGCAAAAAGGTGGAATAGAGGCACACGACGGGCGAAAGGCCGCCCTTGGCCATGCCCGCCGCCATGGTGACGGCGTATTCTTCGCAGATGCCCGCGTCGAAACAGCGGGAAGGGAATTTTTCGGCAAAGGGCGCCAGGCCGACGCCGTCGGTCATCGCGGCGGTGACGGCGACGAGGGTCGGATCCTTTTCGGCGCGGTCGCACAGCAGTGCGCCCAGCGCGGCGGAAAAGGTGTGCTCGGCGCCGCAGAAGTTGCGGCCCACGCCGTGGAAACGGGCGGGGTCCTCTTCCGCCGCTTCAAACCCCTTGCCCTTGACGGTGACGGCGTGCAGCAGCACCGGCTCGTTCATGCTGCGGATGTTGGCCAGCACGCCGACCAGCTCGTGCAGGTCGTGCCCGTTCACGGGACCGATGTACTTGAAGCCGCAGCGCTCGAAAAAGTCGTTTTTGTTGAGCCAGCCCTTGACGGTGTATTTGAGGCGGCGCAGGCGGCGGCCGAACGCGCTCGTTTCCTTAAAAGTTTTCCCCAAAAAGGAATTAAAATTGCGGTAGCGCCGTTTGGCGGTGAGTTTGGAGATGGAGCGGTACAGCGCCGACTGGTTCTTGCTGATGGACATGCCGTTGTCGTTGAGCACGACGAGGAAGTTGCGGGGCTTGGTTTCGGAAGAGAAAAAGGCCTCGAGCGCCTCGCCGTTGCCCAAAGACGCGTCGCCGATGAAGGAAACGACTTTGTAATTTTCGCCGCGCAGATCGCGCGCGGCGCAAAACCCGATGCCCGCCGCGACGGACGTGCCGCTGTGGCCGGCGATGAAGGCGTCGTATTCGCTCTCTTCGGGGTCGGGGAAGCCGCTCGGCCCCCCTTTTTCGCGCAGGGATGCGAGATCGCGCCCGGTGAGCAGCTTGTGCGTGTAGCTCTGGTGGCCGACGTCGAAGATGAGTTTGTCTCGGGGAAAATCGAAAACGCGGTACAGCGCGAGGATGAGTTCCACCGCGCCGAGGTTGGCGGAGAGATGCCCGCCGTTGTTTTTGACCGCGTCGAGAAGGGCGGCGCGGATGCGCGCCGCGAGCTCTTCGAGCTGCTTTTCGCTGCACGTCTTGAAATTTCCGGCGATCGCGCCGGTCTTGTTCGCTTCTTCCGACATCTACCAAACTCCCGCCGCGGCGTCCGCGGCTTTTTCCATGCCCGACGGGCAGGCAAGCCGCCTTCTCCGGCCGGCTTTCTGCTTAGCCCGGCCGGCAGGCTGCGCCCCGGCCGCCGCCTTGCCCGAACGGCCGGCAACCCGCCTTTCTCCGACCGCCCGCGGCCCTCTCACTTTTTTTGACAGAGTATGCTTTTTTGACAGAGTATGCGTTCATTATAGCCTCTTCGCGCGCGTTTGTCAAGAGCGGGCCCCGCAGAAACGCGCGTGCGCGTGTGCGCGGGCCGAAGGCGCTTGCTTTTCGCGGCGGCGGATGCTATAATCGTCGTAACAATATTTGTATGCGGCGGGCGCGCAGGGCAGAACCGCCGCGGGAGGCGAAGCGTGCCGTACACGGTGATCCTGAAAAAAGGCGAAGAAAAACGCATCCTCGGCGGGCACAGCTGGGTCTATGCCAACGAAGTGCAGCGCATCGAGGGCAAGGACAAAAACGGGGCCCTGGCCACCGTGCGCGCCGCGGACGGGCGGTTCGTCGGGAAGGGGTACATCAACCACCTTTCCAAAATTTTGGTACGCGTGTTTCTCCGCGGCGACGAAGAAGACGGCCCCGCGCTGTACGCCGGGCGCATCGCCCGCGCGGACGAACTGCGGCGGAGACTGTTCGCGGACGAGTGCTACCGCGCCGTGTTCGGCGAGGCGGACGATCTGCCCGCGCTGATCGTGGACCGCTACGGAGATATCCTGGTCGCGGAGTTCCTCTCCCTGGGTGTGGCGCAGCGGGAAGAGACCATCGTGCAAGCCCTGGCGGAGCATTTTTCGCCGCGGGGCATCTACCTGCGCGGCGACGCCGCCGTGCGCCAGAAAGAGGGCCTTCCCCTGGAAAACCGGGTGCTCTGGGGCGAGGTGCCCGACCGCGTCGAGATCTGCGAAAACGGCATCCGCATGTCGGTCGACGTAAAGCGCGGGCAGAAGACGGGGTATTTCCTCGACCAGAAGGAAAACCGCCTCGCCGCGCGCCGGTACTGCCGCGGCGGCAGCGTTTTAGACTGTTTTTGCAACAGCGGCGGGTTTTCGCTCAACGCGGCGACGGTCGCCGGCGAAGTGACCGCCGTCGACATTTCGCAGCCCGCGCTCGACAGCGTGAAGGAGAACGCGGCGCTGAACGGAATGAAAAACATCCGCACGGTGTGCGCCGACGCCTTCGACTTTCTGCGCGCCGAACGGGCCGCGGGCGGGCAGTACGACTGCGTGATTTTGGACCCGCCCGCCTTCTGCAAGAGCGCGGCGGAAGTCAGAGACGCCTACCGCGGGTACAAGGACGTCAACCTTTCGGCGATGAAACTGGTGCGGCCGGGCGGCTTTCTGATCAGCTGTTCGTGCTCGCACTACATGACGCCGACGCTGTTTGCAAAGATGCTCGCCGAAAGCGCGCGGGAGAGCGGCCGCCGCGCCAAAGTGCTCGAAACGCGGGTGCAGGCGCCCGACCACCCCGCCCTGCTCGCCGCCGAAGAGACGAGCTACCTGAAGGCGTTTTTTCTGCAGATCGTCTGACCGGAATCCAACCCGCCGGAACGGGCGGCGCCGCTCTTCGGCGCCGGACCGCCCGGTAACCTCTCCGCACAGCAAAACCGTGGCCGCAGCGGCTATGCCGCTGCGGCCCCTTCTGTTTTTCTTCCCGGGAAATCCCAAGGCGATTTTTCCGGTTACTGAATGACGCTGAGGAAGCGAATACTGTCGCTGCGGCTGACGCCGCTCACCCAAAGCCAGGTGCGGCCCTGCCCGTCGGCAATCCCCCGCTGCGAAAAATCGGCGATCACGACCCCGTCGAGGGACAGCACGGCGTTTTCCAGCGTGAGCTGCATACACGTTCTGGGCGGCCCGGTGAATTCGCTGACCGTCTCCCCGAAGGTGAAACGCAGGGTGTTTTCGTCCTTCCAGTCGAGGGTGATCGTATCCGCTTCCGCGACGGAATCGGCGGAGGAAGACAGGCCGATTTTCTGCTCGCCGCGGAACCCGGGGAAGGTGACGTACATGTTGGTGTACTCCGCCGAGATCGCGTCGGACAAAGTCCCTTCCTTCCACAGATCCTCGTAGCGGTCTGTGACGGCTTCGGACGGGGCCGCGTTGACGGCGCGCAGGATATCTTCGGCGGTATAAGTCACGTCGCCGTTCACGATGGAATAAATGCGGCCCGTCTTCCCTTCGGAGGCCGAAACATTGAGCCAGGTCATGCCGTCCTCGTCGGCAAATGTGTTCAGCCGGCCGGACAGGGCGACGTACAGCGGTTTGCCCGTGCCGTATTCCGTGATCTCGACGCCTTCCAGCAAAAAGACGAATCCCTCTTCCTCGTCCGGGCGGATGGTAAAGGTGAAGGCGCCGCCGTCCCCCACGTTCACGCCGTCGGCATTGGGCTGCCCGGTGCCGTCCTGCGGGGCGCCGGAGGAAAAGTACGACAGAAGCGCCGGCGTGACGATGCCGCCGTTCATGTTCATGAAATCCAAACGCAGGCCGCCGTACGCCCAGGTCATCAGCGAAAAGCCCGTGCCGGACGAGCCGTTCGCCGCGAACCCGCCGTTGGAGCATTCGGTCAGAAAGGCGAAGTTCGCCCAGCCGACCTCTCCCTGCACGTGAATGGTGATCTCTTCGGCGGTGTTCAGCGGAATGTCGATGCCCGTGGGCGAATCGAAGGCCACATAGCTTTCCACCCGCTTGCCGCCGGTCGCCTGCGCGGCCACGACGCTTACGACGGCGAACGCCAGCGCCAGCAACAGCGCGAATACGGCCGTCCGCACCAATTTTTTGCTCTGTTCCATCGTTTTTCCCTCCTTATCGGTACGCCTCGATCTCGTAGATCGAAGGATTTCCGCCGCCGGTGCTGTTGCCCGTGACCGTGACGCGGATGTAGCGGACCGACGCGTCGCCGGGCTGCACCGAATAGACGCCGCTCAGATCCGCATTTTCCGAATAATCGGCGATCTGCCGGTACTCCCCGTCTTCCCCCGCCGCTTCGACCGTGAAATAATAGGCGCGCTCGCCGGGGCGGTAGAAATACAGGCGGATCTCCCGCAGCGAATATTCGGCGCCCAGATCGACGGTGATGGAAGAACGGCCCACGCCGGCCCAGCGGGTATTTTCCGTGTCGCCGTCGGTGACGCACTGTGCGCCGTTCTGCGCGTTTTCTTCGCTGGTCGCCGTCGCGGGCTTACCCAGCGCCACGTTTTCGGCGGCCGGCTCCTGCACTTCCAGGTCGGACGGGTCGCGCGTGATCTGCAGCTCGACCTGCGAACCGTTCGCCCCGAAGACGGTCACAGCGCCGTCGGCGATCTGCACGCCGGTGGCGTTCCCGTACAGCCCCAGCCAGCCGCGCAGGGCGTCGGCATCGATCTGCCCGAGGGCTTCCGGCACATAGAAGTACCCCGTTTCGTAACTGACGGCACACCCCTCCTCGGGCGCGAGCGCCCAGCCGAAGACGCGCGCCTCGCAGATGGAGGCGAAGCCCTGGCTGCTGCCCGAAACCGAAATGCGGACGTAGCGCGCCGCGACCGCGCCGAACGTGACTTCGACCCGACCGGACGTCGTGTTCGCGGACCGGTCGGCGACCAGAGCGAGCGCATTTGTTTCGGTGCCGGCATAGACCGAGAAGGCGTAATACCGCCCGCCGGCATCGTAGAAATATAGGTCGGCGCCGTCGATCATATACACGCCGCCCAGATCGATGGTGACGTACTGCGGCATCGAGGCGCTCGACGCGGCCCAGCGCGTGGACGGGTCGTAATCGAGCACATAGTCCGCAACGTTGTCTCCTCCGGCGCCCGTTTCCGTAGAAGAAGCGGTCGCCGTTTTGCCGTACGAAACGGCCGGCGCAGCAAACGCATAGGTCTTTTGCGCCGTTCCGTCCTCGGCCGTGACCGTGAGGGTGGCGCCCGCTTCGATCGGGCCGGACAGGACGGGCTCGCCGCCCAGCGTGACGGCGTATTCCGCATTTTTGGAGACGAGCAGCAAAGAGAGTTCTTCCACCGTGACCGACGGATCCAGCAGGATGAGCTCGGCCGCGTCCGCATCCACGCTCAGCCGCGACGGCTGCGCCGACGTGACGGTCGCATCCGAACTCATCGACGCAAAAAACGTCGTTTCATCTGTATACTGCGTTTCGGAACCATTCATCGTTCCGACCGCCCTGACGACATTTTCGCCCGCCGACAGCGAGACGGTTTCCAGGAAAAAGATTCCGTTGCCCAGAGACTGCATCTGCCCCAGGCTTTCGCCGTTAAGGAAAAGCTCCACCGCGTCGCAGTTGGAATACACCTTGATGTACGTGGTACGCTCGTCGCGCTCGGCGTAGCGGCGGCTGGTGATGTAGGCGAACCGCTCCGTGCCGTTCCAATTGGCTTTATAGAGGTAAAAGGTATCTTTTTTCAGGGTACGGTCGTAAGAAACGAGGCCTTTGTTGTTCATGCCGGGCATATCCCCCTCGTTGCGGAAGGTATCCGAAGCGAAGTCGAACATGTTCCAGATGAAGGTGCCCCACACCCAGTCGCGCTCGTTGATGTCCGCGATGTACCCTTCGTGCAGAATGTTCTGGTACTCTTCGGGATGCCATTGCGAACTGTTCGGCGAAGACATGTATTCGGGGTACAGCTCGTGCTGCGAAGGATTGGCGCCCGCCCCGTATTCGGAGATGCCCATCGGGCGGTCGGACACGGTGCGCCGGGAATCGAGAACGTCTCCGAGGCTGCCCGTGCCGTACCAGCCGGGGTAAGCGTTCCAGCAGACGACGTCGGACGCCCAATCCCTTTGCGCGGTCTCGTGGTTGACGGCCTGCGTGACGAGGCGGGTCGGGTCCTCCTGCTTGGCGAGGGCGTACAGTTCGGCCATGAACGCCGTCATATCGCGCTCGCCCTCGTTGTAATATTCGCGCACTTCGTTCTGCAACCCCCAGAAACACACCGCCGAAACGTTGTAGTTCTGACGGATGAGCTCGACGAGCTGCTCGCGGAGATTCTGCTTGAAATACGCGACGTCGGCGTCGTCTTCAGGGAAATAATCGACGAAGGGGATCTCCGTCCACACGACGATGCCGTAGCGGTCGCACAGTTCGTACATATATTCATTGTACGGATAGTGCGCAAAGCGAACGGCGTTCGCCCCGATCTCGTTGATCAGCCGCAGGTTGGTCTCAAAATCGGCGTCGGTCAGGGCATTGCCCTTGTCGGCAAAATCCTGGTGCATGCCCACGCCGCGCAGATTGTACTTTTTCCCGTTCAGGAAAAAGCCTTCCTGCGTGACGGAATACCAGCGCAGACCGATATCGTCTTCCACCACGTCGGCCTGTTGCCCGGAAACGGCCTCCAGCTCGACGTGGTAGCGATAGGGATCGCTCAGCCCGTTCCAAAGGCGGGGCGACTCGATCGTGAACGTCTGTTCAAACGTATAGGCCTCCCCCGCGGGGATGGTGACGGAGACGGAACGCTCGCCCACCGTGCCGCCGCCGGACATATCCTGCACGTCAAACAGAAGATTGGACATGCCGCCGATGTCCTCAAACGCCGAAGCGTGCGACAGCGTCGCCGTGACGTCGACCGCGCGCTCTTCGGCGGAATCGTTGACGATGCGGGCGCGCACGGTGAGTTTGGCGCTCTCTTCGGACACTTCAGACTGCGTCAGATACAGCCCGAACGAACCGTTGTCTTCCAGATCCACGTGCACGTCGCTCACGGTGATCAGCGACACGTCGCGGTAAACGCCCCCGAACACGGTGAAATCGCCCGAAATGGGCGCGATCTGGATGTCGGAACCGTTGTCTGCCCTGACTTCCAGCAGGTTGTCGCCGTCGCGCAAAAGGTCCGTCACGTCGAGGTTGAACGCCGTATACCCGCCGGCATGGCTGCCGGCTTCGTTTCCGTTTACATACACGTCGGCGATCGTATTCACGCCCTCGAACCGCAGATAGTATCTTTTGCCTTCCTCTTTGGACAGAGACAGGGCGCGGCGGTACCAGGCGACGGTGCGGTCGTACGGCGTGCCGCCGTCCTGCCCGTCTTCGGCGTTCCAGGTATGCGGCAGCGCGACGTCGGACCAGTGCCCGTCGTCCTTTTTGAACTCCCAACCGTCGTTGATGGTCTGCACCGCGCGGACCTTTTCCGGCGCCTGCGGCTCCGGGTCGTCCGGCTCCTCCGGGCCGCCCGGACCGGACGGATCCTCCGGCTGCGTCGGCGTCGACGGCTCAGACGGCCCGCCCGGCGACGGCGCCGGGTCCGCACAACCGATGCCGCACAACAGAAAAGCAACAACAAGGCTCGCAATGATCATGACTTTCCAAATCTGCTTCCGAAAAAACTGCATTTTTCCCTCCCGATGGTATTTCACCTTTCCAGCATAACACGCTTCGTGGAAAAATACCATTGCAAAAGAAGAAAAAAGAATTGCAAAAAGAAAACTCCTTATGGTATAATTTTTGCATGGAAACCATTTTTGCGAACGGGTATATGGAATTTTTTCACCTGAAAAGCCGCTCTGAAACGCAAAACCCAGTTTTCGATTTGCACAGCCACAATTACTACGAACTCTACTTTTTCGTCTCCGGCAAGGCAGACTGGCAGGTGGAAAACCGCAGCTACGTCGTACACAGCAACACCCTCTGCCTGTTCCCGCCCCACTGCCTGCACGGGATCCGTTTGTATCCGTTTGTGCCGTACGAACGGTTTGTGGTGTACCTGATGCCGAACCCACAGCTGGAACCCGTTCTGCTGCGTCCCTTTCATCACCCGCGGCACCTGTTTTGCAGCGGGAGAACGGCGGATATCTCCGGATTCCTGCGTTCGCTGGCGGAATGTGCCTCCTTCCCGGACGAACTGCGGGAACTGGCGACGGGCGCGCGCCTGCGGTCGCTGCTGTGCGAACTGTCGCTCCTCGACTTTTCCGCCGGCCCCGCCGCGGCCGAAACGGCGGACGAGCGGGTGCGCCCGATCATGGATTTTATCAACGAAAACCTGCACCGCAGGCTGACGCTCGACGAACTTTCGCACGCATTTTACATGAGCCGGACGCATCTGCAGCACCTGTTTGAACGGTCGGTGGGCATCAGCATCCACAAATACATCACGACCAAACGGATGTCGCAGGCGAAACAGCTGATTGCCGAAGGAAATTCTCCCTCCAAGGTGTTTTTCCTCTGCGGATATGAAGACTATTCCAGCTTTTTCCGCGCCTTTCAAAGCTATTACGGCTATCCGCCCAAAGAGGCGAACGACCACCTGTTTTAAGATGCGGCGGCGCTGCTCTTCCGGCGGCGAAACGAGCGGTAAAATCTCTGCACTGCAAAACCGTGGCAGCAGCGGCTATACCGCTGCTGCCCTTTTCATGCTCCGGCAATTCTTTACTCGGCAAACCCCGCTCGCACCAAAGGTGCGGGCGGGGTTCTCTTTCGGCTGTGCCTGACGGGAGGGAAATCGTTCAGGCGATCTTATAGGCATAGTTGAGGCGGCCGAGCGGGGCGCTGTCTCCGGAGACGTAAAAATCGTCGGCGCTGCCGAAGTTTTGCAGATTGTCCGTCACTTTGACGCCAATGACGGTACGGGCGGACACGTTCAGCAGAGACAGCGGGATCTTGTACAGCACCGTATCGCCGGCGACCTCGTACGCGGCGGAACCTGCCGCGGAGAGGGCGCCGTTTTCGCCGAACGCCTCGACGGAGGCTTCCGTTTCGCTGCGGGTACGGCCGACGACGAAGTTGTACCCTTCCCATCCGCCTCCCGCAGAGGAGAGCCAGACGTTCATCCACCCGGCCCCGCCCGCATCCTGCGCGGAGACCGGCTCCTCGCAGGTCGCGGCGACGTACAGGTATTCCTCGTCGTTGCCGACGGAGACCGTTACGATGTTGTTGCGGGCGCTCTCGTCGCGGTAATCGTACACACCGCCGACGGAACGGGAGGTGCGCACGGCCGCGTCTGCACCGATGTCGCAGAAGACCGCCGGCAGGGCGGAGACCTCCGCCGCGCTGCCCGCCGAAGCCTGCGGGTGCAGGGCCACGTTGTCGCTGCCCGCGACGGTGATTCCCTTGAAGGCGCGGATATTTTCGGCCAGTTGCATGTAATAGTTGTCGCCGTAGCCGCCCTTCATCATCTCGATATCCCGCGAAAAGGTGCAGTTGAACAGGTCGTTGAACACGCCGTAGTCCGGATAGCTCGGATAATTGACTTTGATGGCCGCCCACTCGTTCCAGCCGGTGACGGTGACCATGTTCAGATCGTCTTTGGCGGCGAGGGCGTTCTGCCACTGAAAGGCGAAGTTGGTGCCCGCAAGCACGTTGCTCTCTTCGGTGCCGTATTCGCCGGGCGCTTCGGGCGTCCAGCCTCGGGCGCGGTAGGCATAGCTGTGGCCGCCCTGCAGGCTGTCGGTATAGCTCGTGCTCGACCAGGAGCGCACATGCTGGGCGACAGAAACGTTCATGATGCCGCCGTGGTTGGGCTGGCTCGTTCCGGCCTCGTTCCACTCGATCCAAGGGAAGGAATTTTCGTCGGCCGCGTCGGAGGGCCACTGCATCTCTTTGAGCCACAGCTCTTCCCGCAGGGTCTCGTCCGTGACGGAGGAAAAATGCCCCACGACCATCGGCCGATAGGAAGGATTGAGCGACCGGTCGGCGCGGAACCAGCACGTACGGTACCGGGAATCGGAATACCAGTTGTCGTAGAGAGAACGCACTTTGGCGGCGCTGTCGGCCTCGCTGTCGGGCAGCATAAAGGTGACGAGCGGGACGTTTTCGTACCCTTCGGCCTGCAATTCGAGGATGACGTTGAGGATGGCCTGCAGGGCGGTCGGGTACTCGTACGAAGAGTTGGAATAATCGAGGTACAAAAAGTCGATGCCCGCGAGCATGAACAGCTCCATGTGGCGGCGGATCACCCATTCGTCGTCCGAACGGTAGTAGCCGTAGAGCGGCTCGCCCCAGTAATGAAAGGTCGCGTAAGGGCTGACGGACTCGTCGTAGGCGTCGCTGCCGGGCAGGGCAAACAGCGGGTTGCCCTCCGTCTCACCGCCGTATTCTTCCAACAGCTGCGTCACGTCGTAAATGGCGTTGTGGTTGTCGGCGCCCAGGCACACGAAGTAGAAGATGCCGACGTATTTGTTCTCCGTGCCCGCGAGGGGCTGCACGCTTCGCCCGAGGGCGTCGGTGCCAGTCAGCTGGGCGTAGGTGTACTCTTCGCGCGAAAGCTCCGCAAGGGCATCGTTCACCTGCAATTGCGCGGCGGAGATCTCCTCGCCCCCGCTCGGCGGAGGCGGATCCACGCCGGGCGGGTCGGCCGGCTGCGCGCAGCCGGCCAGCGCGGCAAACAGCGTGACCGCCAGAAGAATGGCCGTAAATTTTTTCATGGTCCCCCTCCTTTGCCTTTTCAGGCGATCTTATAGGCGTAGTTGAGCCGGCCCATCGGGGCGCAGTCCCCTTTCGTATAGAACAGATCCGTATCGAAGGGGGAGGCGCCCTCTTCGTCGGGCACGAGGTTGTCCGACGCCTTGACGCCGATGACGGCGCCCGCTTCCGCGCCGAGCAGCGCGAGCGGAACGGCCCAGACGATGGTGTTGCCCGCACAGTAGAAGGAGGCCTGCCCCTTCGCCTGCACCGAGCCGTCGGCGGAGAGCGCCTCGACGCCCGCCCTGCCGTTTTCGGCCGTGCGGCCGATGAGGAAGTCGTAGCCTTCCCAGCCGCTGCCGCCGCAGGAGAGCCAGAGGTTCATCCACGCTGCGTCGTTCTCGCCGCGGGCGGAGATATCTCCCTTGCAGGTCACGGCGACGTACAGGTTTTCGCCGTCGTTGGCGATCTTGAGGTACGCGATATCGTTGCGGGCGGAATTGTCGGTGTAAACCAGCGCCGGG
The DNA here is from genome assembly GCA_944328405.1 of uncultured Clostridia bacterium. Classification (GTDB taxonomy): domain Bacteria; phylum Bacillota; class Clostridia; order Christensenellales; family Borkfalkiaceae; genus Borkfalkia. Next base: position 9,105 of record CALVHP010000108.1, on the reverse strand, counting down.
TCGGTGGAAGGATGGTTTCGCGCAATGGTCGACACGCCGAGGTCGAGGTACTTCCGGGTCACGGCGTCCCACGCGCCGAGGTCGGCGATGTCGATGGTCTTCTGCTCGGAACGGTACACGTTGTCGCTGTTTCCGACGGTGACCCCCTTGAAGCGGCGCACGTTTTCGACCAGCTGCATGTAGTAGTTATCTCCGTACCCGCCCTTCATCATCTCGATATCCCGCGAATAGGCCATGTTGAAACTGTCGACGAATACGCCGTGTTCGCTGGAAGAACTGGCTGGGTCGTCGGGCGTGAGCTTGCGCACGATCCACTCGTTCCAGCCGGTGACGGTGACCATGTTCACCTCGTCTTCGGCAGCGAACACGTTCTCCCACTGGTAGGCGAAGTTGTCGCCGGCAAGCACGCTCGCCTCGTCGCTGCCGTGTTCGAGCAGCCGTTCTGGAGTCCAGCCGCGGGCGCGGTAATCGGCCGTGGGGTCGAAATACGCCTCGCTGGACGCGACGCCGCCCTGCGCGACGGAGACATTCATCACGCCGTTGTGGTTTTTCTGGTACACGTTCCAGTCCATCCAGGGGATGGCGTCTGCGATAAACTGCTGGCCCGGCCACTGGATGTATTTGAGCCAGAACTGATCTTTGTAGGTATCGTAGCAGTTGGACCAGTTGCCGACGAGGAGCGGCTTTTGTTCCGGGTTCATCTGTTCGTCGGCGCGGAACCAGCAGCTGTCGTATTTTTCGAGGTTTTCGCCGCTGAAATACTCGCGCACGATGCTGCCCATCGTATAGGCCACGGCGCCGGCGTCGGTGCCGTTCATGAAAAAGGTCACCTGCGGCACGTCGTAGCCCGCCGCCTGCATTTCGAGAATGGCGTCGAGCAGGGTGAACGTCGCCTCGGGGTACCATATGTTGTTCGTATAATCGAGGTACAGAAAGTCGATGCCCGCATAGGCGAACAGTTCGAGGTGTTTGCGCACGACCCACGGGTCGGTGCCGCAGTAATAGCCGTAGAGCGGTTCGCCCCAATAATGGGTGCCCTGCTCGGGACTGAGCGAGGCGTCGTAATAGGCGCTCGTCGGCCCGGTGGAGAGGGCGGTGACGGGGCTTGTGTCGATGGTGCGCCCCGGGTACCGTTCGAGCAGCTTGGAAATATCGTAGATCTTATCCGTATGGTACCCGTTGGCCACGAAATAGAAGATGCCCACGTATTTGCCGTTCATCCCCACCGTAGGCGTGACGAGCCGGTCCTGCCCGTCGACGCCGCTCAGCTGCGCCAGCGTGAACTGCACGTCGTCCAGCGCGCCGAGCGCGGCGTTCACCTCTTTCTGCGCATCGGCGGCGGGCGGTTGTTCGGGGCCGCCGGTCGCAGGCTCTTTTGTGCAGGCGCACAGAGAAAACAGCGCCGCCGCGGCGAGCAGCAATGCGATGATCTTTTTGAACACGGGTTTCCCTCCTTAAAAAATTACCCTTTCAGTCCGCCGATCTTGATGCCGCCGATCATCTGTTTCTGGAAGATGAGGAAGAGCACCATAGGCAGGACGGTCATGCACACGGCCATCGCCATTTTTGCGTTGGAGAAGATGGCCGCGGCGCCCGAAGAGCTGAACTGCGTGTAAAACGCGACGGCGACCGTCATGTTTTCCAGCGAGGTGAGGTAAATCAGCGGGCCCTGAAAGTCGGACCAGCGGCCGATGACGGTGCTGATGCCGATGAATAAAAGCACGTTTTTGCACATCGGGATCATGATGTAGAGGAAAATCTGGAGCATGTTCGCGCCGTCGATGGTGGCGGCGTTGTCGTAGTCCTTGGGGATGGCACGCAGGAACTGGATCATGAGGAAGATGTTCATCGCTCCGCCGCCGAAAAAGGCGGTGACCCACTGCGAGGCGAGGTTGTCGACCAGGCCGAAGCTGTTGAACATGACGTACGTCGGGACCATGGTGACGGCGCCGGGCAGCATGACTGTGCTCATCATCACCGAAAACATAATCTTTTTGCCCTTGAACTGCCGCCGCGCGAAGGGATAGGCGGCCATGAAGCCCGTGAGCGGGATGAACACGCCGTTGATGAGCACCACCACCAGCGAATTGCGGAAGTACGGCCAGTATTCAAAAAAGACCTTGTAATTGGAGAAATACACCCCCGATTTGGGGAACAGCAGCGGGACGGCGGCGTTGGCGTCGACCAGGTCCATCAGGCTCTTGGACACCATGAAGATGTACGGGAAGAGCAGAAAGACGGCCAGCAGCGCCATGACGGTGTATTTGACCGCCAGCACGGCGGCGTTCCGCGCGCGTTTTTTGCGCCTGTTCCGGGCGAGGAGATCGCCGAAATCTTTCTGCGGGATGGCTTCGTTCATCTTATTCGCCCTCCCCGTAGTTGACCCACTTGTTCGTCTTGAACAGGATAAGCGTGAGGATGGCGATGACCACGAACATCAGCCAGCCCATGGCGCAAGCGAGGCCGTACTGGTTGCTGCCGCCGAACGCCGTTTCGTAGATGCGGATGCTGATAAAATACAGGCAGTCGTTCGGGCCGCGGCCGACCATCGCGTACACGTCGAAAGCCTGCATCGCCGCGATAAACGCGTTGATGAGGTTGTAGAAGATCATCGGCGTACACATGGGGATGGTGATGCGGAAGAGCTTGGTGAAGTATCCGGCTCCGTCGAGGCTGGCCGCCTCGTACAGTTCCGGCCCGATGTTGCGCAGCGCCGCCAGCCACATGATGACGTTGCCGCCGATGCCCCACACGCCCGTCAGGACGAGGGTGCCCAAAGCGGTGTTTTCCCCTTCGAGCCACTGGCTCGAAGGCAGGCCGAGCACGGCGAGGAACTGGTTGGCGATGCCCGCTTCGCGGAACACGTCTGCCCAGATGAAGGAAATCGCGATGCCCGGAATGATGGTGGGCATGTAGTACAGCAGGCGGAACACACCCACGCCCTTGACCTCTTTGTTGACCAGCAGCGCGACCAGGAAGGAGAGCACCATGCCCAGCGGGATGGAGATGAGCGCCCACAGGAAGGTGATGCCGAAGGAAAAGGCGACGTCTTTGAACAGGCCGAATTCGCTCGGGTCGAACAGCTGCGCGAAGTTGAAGGCGCCGAACTTGCTGAAAAAGACGCCGTTATAGTTGGTAAAGCTGTACAGCAGAGACGAGAGCACCGGATACGCGGTGAAGACGAAAAACCCGAAGATGACGGGCAGCAGAAAGAGGTAGCAGCCGTAATCTTTTTTGATCCAGCGGCGGACCTTTTTGAACCCGTTCCCCCTGCCCGGGTCGACCGCTTCGCCCTGCGCGTTTTCAGAGAGCGATGTGACTTTTTCTGTCATTGCCAAAACTCCTTTGTGCGGGCGTTCAGCCCTGTGCGGTGCGGATGTCGTTGACCATCTTGTTAGCGGCGCCGGTCAGGTTGGACGCGAACATGTTGTCTGCGCCCTGGATGCAGGATTTGAAGGCCTCTTCGATGCGCGCCGTGACGTACACCTGTGCCGAGAAGGGCACGTAAGGATAAAAATCGTTGACGGCGCAGGCCGCGTCCATCTTGTAAATGAATGCGTCGTGGTTGAAGTCGGCCCCCAGAAGTTCGGGCAGGCAGGTGCGCCAGGCGGCCGTCGGGTCTTCGAGCAGGCTGTTGCGTACGGGCACGCAGTCTCCGGTGACGGAGTAGGCGTTCTGCCCCTCGATGCTGACGACGTGCTTCAAAAACTGCCAGGCGGCCGTGCCGTTGGCGCAGTTTTTGTACATCGCGTAGCCGCTGCAGCCCGCGCCGACGGCATATTCGCCGCCGAAGTTGGGCAGAGCCGCCACGCCGAGATTGTCTGCGCCGATGCCGAGATAGGTCTGCCCGCCCATCGTCTCTTCGTTGAGCAGATCGCTCATGACCGAGCGCGAATGCAGGTAGATAGGCGACTGCTGCATGCGGAACTGCACGCCGTTCCTGTCTGCCCCGGTAACAGTGTCGATGGCGAGGCGGATGCCGCCGATGTCGGTGTTGACCAGGTCGCGCCAGTAGCGGATGGCGGCAGCCGTCTCTTCGCTGTCGAACACCACTTCGCCCTGCTCGTTGACTACGCTTCCGCCGAAAGACTTGACCAGCGGGTAATCGAGCGAGCTCCAGGCAACGTTGCAATCGACGATGTAGTTGACGCAGTCGGCATAGACGGCGCCGTAATCGTTGGTGCGGTTGTCGAGGCGGGCGATGTTGGTGGCGAGCTGTTCGCACATGGTGCGGAACTCCGCGCCGGACATCTCGTCTTTCGGGTAGTCGACGCGCGCGAGGTCGAACATCTCTTTGTTGTAGAACAGGACGACCTGGTTGTAATCTCGGGGCATGAGGTAGAGCTTGCCGTCGACGCTGCACACTTCGAGCATCTGGCTGTTCAGGTCGCTTTCGACAATGCTCTCGTCGGCGTCCATCAGCGAATCGAGCGGGGAGAGGATGTCCAGGTCGATCCACTCGTTGATGTAGTCCTGCGACATCCAGAACACGTCGTACATGTTGGCCGGGTTATTGACGGACGCCGCCGCCACGCGCCCGATCGACGCTTTGTAGCTGTTGAGCTCGATGTACGTGGGTTCGACCTCGATGTGCGGGTATTTTTCGTTGAAGGACGAAATGAACGCGTTGAGCGCCGATTTATGGCTGGCGACGTCCGGCGCGGCGATGCGCAGCTTTCCCGAAAACGAAGAATCGGGATTGAGTTCGATGTTGCCGAGCATCTCTTTGTTGCCCTCCCCCGCGCCGGGGTCGGGGCGGTACATCGAACAGGCGCCGAAGGCGCACAGCGCCAGGCAGACAGCCAGCAAAAGGGTCAGAATTTTCTTCAAAGCAGTTCCTCCTTGCACAATGGTAAAAATGCGAAAAATCCGCCCGTTCGCCGCCGGCTTGCGCCGGCGGCTTCTGCTTGCGGATCTTCCTGCTATCCCCGCCGCGGGAGCGGCGGTACGTCATCTCGCCTTTTTGCGGAGCAGCACACAGGCCAGCGCCAGGACGGCGACCCCTGCCAGGACGGACGCCGCACCGACAGAACTGCCGCAGCCGCCGCAGCCGCTGTCGTCCACGGGGGCGGGCGTTTCCGCCTGCGTCCACTTGGCGTACACGGTGACGTTGCCCGTGACGGCCGTATCGAAGTCGTATTCCTGCGTGCACTCGGCGTCGGTGAACCAGCCGCCGAAGGTGTAGCCTTCCTTTGTCGGCGCTTCGGGCAGGGCGTACTTGGCGCCGTACTGCGCCGTCGCGGTCAGGTACCGCGTCCCGCCGTCCATAAAGGTGATGGTGTACGAAACGGGTTCATACTTGGCGTACAGAGTGATCGGCTCGGTGACGGTGGTGTTGTCGAAGTCGAACTCTTCGGTGAGATCCTCATCGGCGAACCAGCCGACGAATCGATGCCCCGTTTTGGCGGGAGGATCGTTGACGTCGAAGATGTCGATGATCTCGCCGGCGACGACCAGCATGGGTTCGCCGACGGGCTGCCCGTCTGCCATGAAGGTGACGTTGATGCCGAAGCCGAAGGTGATCTCGCTGGTGCCGAACGGCATATTGAAGTAATAGCTCTCTTCGCCTTCATCGTAGAGGGCGGTGAGCTGCGTGCCGTTCGCGTACACGCCGTTGACGGTGAATTCGTACCCTTCGGCAGGCGTGGCCGTGAAATACACGCGGTCGCCCGCATACAGCCCGCCGCTGAGCGCTTCGGGCGTGTCGATGGTGAACGTGCCGCCGTTTGCGGCGCCCTGGGTAACGGTCGAGACCTGCGTGGCACGGGCGTTGATCCAGGTGATGCGCGTCGTTTCGAGCACGAGGAACAGCCCGTCGGGGAACATGGCGCGGGTGACGTTCATCGTGGCGATCTCGGCCCACTCCCCTTCTTTCTGCTGGTAGATCTTGGTGTTTTCGGTGCCGACGGAAATTTTCAGATCGACCTGCTTGCCCTCTTTGTAGACGAAGGAGTTATCGGCCGAAGTGCCGCTGGCGTTGCCGGTGTTCACGTCGAGTTTGCCGCCTCCCACACCCGCCTGCGCCTCGGTATTGACCCGGTGGCCGAACACCGCGAAGGCGCCGAAGTCGTTCTCGTGCAGCTGGCCCTGACTGACCAGCGCGCCCGTGAGGCTGTTGAACATGCCGACAAAGAAATACTTCTGGTCATGTTTGGGGCCATCCTGGTCGTTGGCGCTCTCGTTCCGGCTGTCGAGCGTGTAACTGAGGAAGATGTCCTTCTCCACGTCGAAGCGGCGGGCGTTGACGATGTAGCCGACATAATCGATGTTGATATCCGAATAGCCGTCTGCCGAGGTCAGCGTTTCGGCGCTGCCGTATTTAGAGTTGGGCGCGAGGACCTGGTCGGCCGTGAGCGTGTTGCCGGCGGAATCCTTCCCTCCAGAACGGTTGCGGTCCCAGCCGTCGGCATTGGGGCGCACGTACCCTTCGGCCACGGTCTGGTCAAGGTCGGCCACGGCGGCGTAGTACGTCCGGCTGGAATCGACGGCGATGCCGTTATCGCCGAAGTCGAGCTTCTGCGCCATCGTCGCGTCGGCATACCAGACGAGTTGAATGTTGGTGTATTCGGGATATTTTGTGATCTCCCCGAAGGTCGGCATATCTGCTTCGGCGAGCGCGTCGCCGCTGACGACGGGCACCACGGCGCTCTGCTCCGGCCCGTTGTAGCCGATCACCTTGGCGGTGACGTTGTAGGCAAAGATCGCGTATACGTCCGTGCTTTCGGTGATGACAGCGTCAAAGTCGAATTCGGTTTCGCCGTTCTTGTCGGCATACCAGCCCACGAAGGTCATGTTCTCTTTCTGCGGGTCGGCGGGCTGCGCGACGGTGTTGCCGGACGTCACATTGGTGAAGGAAAGCAGCGCGTCGTCGGCCGCGTCCCGGAAGTTGACGACGAGCACGTCTTCCGTGGCGGCGTACAGAACGGTATCCTGCGTGATGGGCGTTTCGAAGTTGAAGGGCGTTTCCAGCGAGCTGTCGGTATACCAGCCGGTAATGACCTTGCCCTGAATGGCGAAGTCTTTTTCATACGCCAGATCATTCGCTTTGACGTACGCGTCCAGCAGCTTTTCATTCCCGTACATGTAGGTGACTTTGTAGTCCGCCTTGCTGACGTCCAGAATCATGTCTTCGGCGTCGAGCGGGATGGTGTACGTGTACAAGCCGAGCTGCATGTATTCGGACGCGGTGCCGTCGCTGTCGACGCGCGTGCCGCCCACCATGACGTAGGCATCCTGGGTCGGCGCGTTTCCGATATAAAACGCTACTTCGTAGCCGCGGAAGGCAAAGTAGTCAATCAATCTGTCGTTGCCGGCGGATGACGCCTGCAAAACACCCCTAATAAAGTCACTGATTCCCTTAGTAGCAAACCCGTCTTTGAATGACGGCCACCCCCATGATGCATCAATATAAGTAAACAAATCCCCTGTGCCTGCTTTAACAGACACTTCTTCCACGTTGCCGACAACCGTAACGGTGAGATAGAAAGATTCGGGAATTCGTCCGCTGTCGCCCCCGAACACCCCCATATATGCGGAGCCCGTTGCTAATCCGAGTTCCTGAAATCCTGCGCCTAAATCATAGTACACCATTCCGCCAAAGCCCTGGGTGCTAAAACCGGCAAAGACAAGCGACAGCGGCTGCCCCTCGGGCACGACGGGGATTTCGCGGTTATTCACATCGATGCCCTGCTGAGCGGCGAGCGCCGAGCCGCCGATGTTCATGGTGCCGCTGTATACGATAACGCGCTCGTTTTCGGCATTGTCGGCCGAGAGCGTCCAGGTGACGCTCCCCTCGCCCCTGGCCGCGATGTCAAATCGGAAAGGCGAAGTGGACGCCAAATAATCAACTACTTTGCTGTCTAATGTGCCGCCGTAGGTGATCTGGTCGCCGTCCTGTAGGTCGGTATAGGTGGAGTAATAGTTTTCATCCGTGCGATGGCCGCCGTCGGCGTATTCGCCGCCGCGCGTGACCATGGTGTTCCAGCCGTTGGCGTCGACTTCGTTGGCTGCGCCGTCGGCAAATGCCAGCAGGCAGGTGCCGCAGACGATGCACGCCGCCAGCACGAGCGACAACAGCAGGCAGAACCTGAACTTGATCTTGCTCATCTTTCCCTCCAATGGAAAAATTTTTTATCTTTCTGCCCATAGGCAGAAGCAGATTCTGTGTTTCAGTTTTTGCTGGGAACGAGGCTGTTAATGTGGTTTGCCCGCTTTTGCATTCGCCGTCGGCCGAACAGGCCGACGGCAGGAGCTCCTGCCGTCTCTTTCCTCGCAAATTATAAACCGCAAAGAGGAGCGTTTCCTCTTGTTATTGATCAAATTTGTTTCAAATATTGCTGTATCTGTGAAATTTACGGTGCGGCGCAGCCATCGACGGGCTCGATGGGGGTCACGCAGGAACAGTCTGTCGTGGCGAGCTTGTTGTCGTTGTACGCCCAGCGGACCGCGTTGACGAGGATCTTCTGGATAAGCGGGTTGTGGAAGGTTGGGAAGGTCTCGTGCCCGGGCTGGAAGTAAAACACCTTACCCGCGCCGCGGCGGAAAGTCACGCCGCCGCGGAACACGCGGCCGCCCTGGTACCAGCAGTTGAACACGGTGGTTTCGGGCGCGGGGATGCCGAACGGCTCGCCGTACATCTCTTCTTTGGGGAGGTCGATGTAGGCGGGCAAGCCCTTGGCGATGGGGTGCCAGGGCGCGGCGACCCACAGGCGCTCGCGCTCGCCGTCTTCGCCCCAGCACAGCTGCCCGCTCGCGCCGATGACGCGTTTGAAGGGCTTGCTCAGGTGCGACGAGTGCAGCAAAATCAGCCCCATCCCCTCCTGCACGCGGCGGGCGATCTTGTCGGCGAGTTCGTCGGTCACGTCGTCGTGGCGGCAGTGGCCCCACCAGATGAGCACGTCGGTCGCGGCGAGAAGATCGTCGGGCAGGCCCTGGTGCGGCATTTCGAGGGTGGCGGCGGTCGCTTCGATGTCTTTTTCGGCATTGAGAAAGGCCTTGATGGTCTCGTGATGGCCCTGCGGGTAGATGGCGAGCGCCGCCTCGCACCGGCAGGAAAAGGAAAATTCGTTCCAGACGGTTACTTTGATCATAGATCCTCCTTACAGT
>CALVHP010000107.1 GCA_944328405.1 uncultured Clostridia bacterium | reverse complement strand
TACACCGGCTTTGCCTTCGGCATCGGCCTGGAACGCATCGCCATGATCAAATACGGCATCGGCGACATCCGCCTTCTGTTTGAAAACGACGTGCGTTTTCTCAAACAGTTCCGCGGCTGATAGGCGGAAAAATCTCGCATAGGAGGATTGAACGGATCATGAAAGCGCCTCTCAGCTGGCTCAAAGATTATGTAGACATCGACGTCTCGCCCGAAGAACTGAAAGACAAGCTCTTTTCCTGCGGGTTCGAGGTCGAAGAACTGGTATATGCCGGGGCGGAGATCGACCGCTGCGTCGTCGGGAAGATCGCGCGCATCGTGCCCCATCCCGATTCCGACCATCTGCTCGTATGCACCCTCGACTGCGGCGAATACGGCAGGGAACTGCAGATCGTCACGGGCGCGCACAACGTGCACGAGGGCGACCTCGTCCCCGTCGCGCTGGACGGCTCTTCGCTGCACGGCGGCGTGAAGATCAAAAAGGGGAAACTGCGCGGCGTCGAGTCGTGCGGCATGCTCTGCTCGGGCGAAGAGCTGGGCATCAACGACGACTGGTACGAAGGCGCCGACGTCAACGGCATCCTGCTTTTGCAGGGAGAGATCCCCGTCGGCACCGACATCAAAAAGGTCGTGGGGCTGGACGATTACATCTTCGACATCGCCGTCACCTCCAACCGGCCCGACTGCCAGAGCATCTACGGCATCGCGCGCGAAGTGGCGGCCGTGCTCAAAAAGCCGCTCGCTCCGCTCGATTTGACCTACACCGCGGGGCAGGCGACCACTTCGGAACGGGTGCGCGTTTCGGTGCTCGCGCCCGATCTGTGCCCGCGCTACATCGCCCACCGCGTGACCGACCTGAAGATCGAAAAGTCGCCGCAGTGGCTGCGCCGCCGCCTCGCGCTGTGCGGCCTGCGCGCCATTGACAACGTGGTCGACATCACCAACTTCATCCTGCTCGAACTGGGCCAGCCCATGCACGCGTTCGACCTCGCCAAAGTGGGCGGCGGGCAGATCGTCGTGCGGCGCGCCGAAGAGGGGGAGACCATCACCACCCTCGACGAAAAGCAGTTCAAACTCCATCCCGAAAACCTCGTCATCTGCGACGCGGAAAAGCCCGTCGCCCTCGCCGGGGTCATGGGCGGGCTGAACAGCGGCATCGCGGAGGACACGAAAGAGGTCCTCTTCGAAAGCGCCAAATTCGAGCGCGCCAACATCCGTCGCACCTCGCGCGCGCTGGGGCAGAAGAGCGATTCGTCCGCCCGCTTTGAAAAGGGCGTCGACGCCTACACGACGGGCATCGCCATCAACCGCGCCCTGCACCTGATCTGCGCCCTGCGCTGCGGCACCGTCGCTTCCGACCGGTGGGACGTCGTCGCCGTGCAAGACGAAAAGGCGCTGCGCAAGGCGGTCGGCGCGGCCAACGCGCTGCTGGGGCTGGACATCGGCGGCGCCGACGTTGCCGCCGTGCACGAAAAGATGAGCGTCTGCGGCGCGGCGGGCAGCGCCCTGGCCGTGGCAAACCCCACCGTGGTGCGTACCAGCGTTTCGGCGATCAACGGCCTGCTCGGCATCGAGATCTCCAAAGAGGAGATCAAAGACATCCTCACCCGCCTCAATTTCAGCGTCACCACGCGCGGCGACGCGCTCACCGTCACGGCGCCCGCCTACCGCGAGGACATCGAGGGCTTCCCCGACCTCGCCGAAGAGGTCATCCGCATGCACGGGTACGACTCCATCGAGGGTACCTTCCTGCAAAAGGCGAGCGTCACGAACGGCGGATTGAACGCGGCGCAGCGCGCCGAAGAGCGCGCCAAGGCCGCCATGCGCGGGCAGGACTTCGCCGAGATCATCACCTATTCGTTCATTTCCCCCAAAGATTACGATCTGCTACGCCTGCCGGGCGAGGCGGAAAGGGCCATCCGCATCAAAAACCCCATCGGTGAAGACATGAGCATCATGCGCACCACGCTCGCGCCCTCGATGCTCTCCGCGCTCGAGCGCAACATCCGCCGCGGCAACGAGGCGGCGCGCCTGTACGAGCTGGCAAACGTCTACCTCGCGCGGCAGCTCCCGCTTTCCGAACTGCCCGAAGAGCGCAAAACGCTCTCCGTCGGCGTGTACGGGGCGGGGGAAGATTTCTTCTCTGCCAAGGGCGCGTTCGAGGCGCTGGCGGCGGCGTTCGGCGTGCGCTTTGCCTACGTCCCCGCGCAGAAACCCTTCCTGCATCCGGGCAAAACGGCGGAGATTCTGCTGGAAGGGGAAGCGGTCGGCTACCTCGGCGAACTCGCGCCCGACCTGGCCGAAAAGCTCTCCGTCGAAGCGCGCGTCTATCTGGGCGAACTCAACTACGCCGCCCTGGCTGCCCGGGCGGACGGCGCCGTGCATTATAAGCCTCTGCCCAGATTCCCCGAAGTGCGGCGCGATCTGGCACTGGTCGCGGAAGAAGAGGTCTCCTGCGCGGCTGTGGAACAGGTCATCGCCGAAAGCTGCAAGTACGTCACCGCGGTGCATTTGTTCGACGTTTACCGCGGCGAGCAGATCGGCGCGGGCAAAAAGAGCATGGCGTTCTCCGTCACCTTCACCCCGCGCGACAAGGCGATCGCCCCCGAAGACGCCGACGGCTACGTCAAGCGCATCCTCAAATCCCTGCGCGAAAAGGTGGGCGCCGAGCTGCGCTGAGCGCGCTTTTTGCCGCAAACCCGCGCGTTTGCCGCGCCGGAAGCGGGCAGGAGCGTGTTGTAATAAAATACAGAACAATGATTCGCCATCTCTGTAACTAATAAAATTACAGCCTGTCGGCTCCCGGGCCGGCGGGCTGTTTTGCCGTCTGAAAGGCGGCGGGAGGGGGGGATGGCTGCGCGCCGCGCGTGCGGGCGCGTCGGCCCGGGGTGGCGTAAGAGTGCGGGCGCGGCGCCGGACAGGGCGCGGCAGGCATGCGTAAGGGCGCCCGGCGGCGTGCGGATCGCCTGCGGGGCTGCGCGGGCGGCGCCCATTCGTTTGACAGGCGGGGCGCCTTTCCTGTATAATCCTGTACGGGGCAATGCCCGCAAATTTCTGAAAAGACAAGAGGCCTTTATGGACTTTCCGAAAGAGCCGCAGGGCGAGGCCGGCGCGGTTTCGCCGGCGGGCACGGACGGCGCGCGGCAGCTTCGCGAGGTGATCCGCGCCGAAAACGTGCGCAAGACGTTCACCCTCTCGCGCAAGCAGCGCAAGATCGAGAAAAACCCGTCGGGGCGCAAGGTCGCGCTGGACGGCCTCTCCTTCACTGCCTACGAAGGCGAGATCTACGGCCTGCTCGGGCCGAACGGTGCGGGCAAAACGACCATGCTGCGCATCCTTTCCACCCTCATCCGGGCGGACGAAGGGGACGCGTTCGTGGCCGGCCGCAGCGTCCGTCGCGAGCCGGACAAGGTTCGCGCCGCCATCGGGTTCCTGACCAGCGAACTGAAGCTGGAAGACTTTTTCACGCCCGCCTACCTGTTCGGGTTTTTCGGGCGGCTGCACGGCATGGACGAAGGGGCGCTTGCGCGCCGCCGCGAAGAGCTGTTTGCGCGTTTCGGCATCGACCGCTTTGCCGAAGTGAAGGTGGGGGACCTCTCCACCGGCATGAAGCAGAAAGTCTCCATCGCCGTCTCCATCATCCACGACCCGCCCGTCATCATTTTCGACGAGCCGACCAACGGGCTGGACGTGCTCACGGCCAGGGTCGTGACCGACTTCCTGCTCGAAGAAAAGGCGCGCGGCAAGAGCATCGTGCTCTCCACGCACATCTTTTCTCTGGTCGAAAAGCTGTGCGACCGCGTGGGCGTGATCATCGCCGGCCGCATGGCCGCCGAAGGCACGCTGGCGGAAGTTTCGGGCGGGCGGCCGCTCGAAGACGCCTTTTTCGATCTCTACAAACGGACGGTGGCGGGCGAATGAACATGCATCCGAAGGCAGACAAAACACAAAATCTTTCCGGCGGGGCGGTGCGCGTATGAAAAATGTTCTGACGGTGATCAAAAAAGAGTTTGCGCGCTTTTTCCGCGACCGCAGGCTGGTGATCGGCACGCTCATCCTTCCCGCGGTGCTCATCTTTGCCCTGTATTCGCTGATGGGCAGCATATTTTACGACGAGAGCGATACATATTCCGTCCG
>CALVHP010000106.1 GCA_944328405.1 uncultured Clostridia bacterium | reverse complement strand
TGAAATGTTTGCTCAATATGAGGCAATTTGCATAGCGTAAAAATTTTTACAAAAGCCGCTCCGACGCATATTGCTGCGGGGCGGCTCTGTTGGTAAAGAAACAAAAAAGCGCGCGTCATTTTTATATGACGCGCGCCGCATTTTGGAGCGAGAGACGGGAATCGAACCCGCGGGAATCAGCTTGGGAAGCTGACGCCATACCATTAGGCGACTCTCGCATATTCGGTTGTGTAAAAAAGATGTGAGAGACGGGTATCGGCCGAAACCCCTTGGCAGGGGCCCCCTCGGCCGGGCGTCGCTGCGCTCGCGCGAACCGAAACCCCTTGGCAGGGGACCCCTCGGCCGGGCGTCGCTGCGCTCGCGCGAACCCATGCGAATCAGCTCGGAAAGCTGACGCCATACCATTCGACGATCTCTCGCATATTCGGTTGTGTAAAAAAGATGTGAGAGACGGGTATCGGCCGAAACCCCTTGGCAGGGGACACCTCGGCCGGGCGTCGCTACGCTCGCGCGAACCGAAACCCCTTGGCAGGGGACCCCTCGGCCGGGCGTCGCTGCGCTCGCGCGAACCCATGCGAATCGGCTTGGGAAGCTGACGCCATACCATTAGGCGACTCTCGCAAATTCAGTTGTATTGGATAAAAATGTGAGAGACGGGTATCGGCCGAAACCCCTTGGCAGGGGACCCCTCGGCCGGGCGTCGCTGCGCTCGCGCGAACCCATGCGAATCAGCTTGGGAAGCGGCCGCCATATCGTTAAACGGTCTCTCGTGCAGCTTATTTATTATACACCATTTCCAGTCCGTTGGCAATTAAAATCGGGTGCGTTTTCAGAAAAAAAGTGATCGCCTTCCGAATACCCGCCGCATCGCAATGCCTTCCGCTATCGCGCTGCCCGCCGTATCGCCACGCCTTCCGCCATCGCCACGCCTTCCGCCATCGCCACGCCCGCCGCATCGCAACGCCTTCCGCTATCGCACTGCCGCCGCATCGCAACGCCTTTCGCTATCGCACTGCCCGCCGTATCGCCACGCCTTCCGCCGTCGCCACGCCTTCCGTCATCCCGAGCCTGCCGAGGGATCTCCGTTTACAATTTTTTACCCTTGCGCCCGCAACGATCGCCGGCGCGGGCACCGAGGCTTTTGTATGCCCCGCGGCGCTGCCGCAGTCACTCGGCAAACAGTTTGCGGATCAGCTCACAGCCCCGCTCCACAAAAACGCCGGTATTGCGCGCGCTGTCTTCGTCGTACGAAGGCGCGCCGCCGAGCGCTTTGCCGCTCGCGTACAGCAGGTAGGGCACGGGGTCGGATACGTGCGTGCGGATGGCGATGGGCGTGGGGTGGTCGGGGCAGAGCAGCATGCGGTAGGGCTCGCCGGCGGCGCCCAGGCCTTCGGCCAGCCTGCCGACGACTTTTTCGTCGATCTGCTCGATGGAATACACCTTGTGCGCAATATCCCCCTGATGCCCGCATTCGTCGGGCGCTTCCATGTGGATGTACACGAAGTCCAGCCCGCCGTGCAGCAGGGCGTCGAGCGCGGCGTCTGCCTTGCCGGCAAAGTTGGTGTCGTAATTCCCCGTCGCGCCGGGCACGTCGATGATGCGCATGCCCGCCAGGATGCCGATGCCCTTGACGAGGTCGACCGCCGAAATGATCCCGCCCCGTTTCCCGAATTTTTCGGCAAAGTTTTCGAGAGCGGGCCTGGTGCCTTCGCCCCAGAGCCAGACGGAATTGGCGGGCCGCTTGCCCGCGGCGATGCGCGCGCGGTTGACCGGGTGGTCTTTGAGCAGCTGCGCCGAAAGTTTCATCACGTCCAGGTACGTTTTGGCCAGCGGCCCTTCGGGAAGATACCCGCGCACGGGTTTGCCGGTGATGTCGTGCGGGGGCGTCAGCCGGTGCCCCGTCTTCCCGTTTTCCACGACCAGGCAGTGGCGGTAGCTGATCCCCGCATGCAGAGACAGCCCCGCAAAAGCCGCAATGCGCCCGTTCAGGAATTCGATCAGATCGCGCGCTTCCGCGGTCGAGATCTCGCCCGCGCTGTAATCGAGCATGGTCTTGTCTTCGTACGCTTCCTCGTCCGACAGGGTCACGAGATTGCAGCGCAGCGTCACGTCCGTGTCTTTGAGGTCGATGCCCATGGAAACGGCCTCGAGGGGCGAGCGCCCCGTGTAGCAGGTGTGCGGGTCGTAGCCGAGCACCGAAAGGTTGGCCACGTCGCTGCCGGGCTTCATCCCCTCCGGCACCGTCCGGCACAGACCGACTTCCGCCGTTTTGGCGAGGGCGTCGATGCGGGGCGTGTTCGCGTATTGCAGCGGCGTCTTGCCGCCGAGTTGTTCCAGCTTGTAATCGGCCATTCCGTCGCCGAGAACTACGATGTATTTCATAGAATGTTCCTCGTATTTGGGAGCCGCGCGCGTTGCCGGCGCGCCTTGCGGCCGTTATTTTGTCAGGTCCCAGTCCACGGGCGCGATGCCGTGTTCCTGCAGCCAGGCGTTCGCTTTGGAAAAATGGCGGCAGCCGAAAAATCCGTTGAATGCCGACAGGGGCGAGGGGTGCGCGCATTCTAAGATCAGATGCCTGCGCGCGTCGATGAGCGGCTTTTTGGAGCGCGCGTTTGCGCCCCAGAGGATGAACACCACATGTTCGCGCTTGTCGCTGATCAGCCGGATCACGCTGTCGGTAAACCACGTCCAGCCGCAGTCGCGGTGCGAATTGGCGCGGTGCGCCCGCACGGTCAGCGCGGTGTTCAGGAGCAGAACGCCCTCTTTCGCCCACTTCGTCAGATCGCCCGAACGGGGAACGGGACAGCCGAGATCGCTGTGCAGCTCCTTGTAGATGTTGACCAGCGACGGCGGCGGTTCCACCCCCTCGCGCACAGAAAAGCACAGCCCGTGCGCCTGCCCCTCGTTGTGGTAGGGGTCCTGCCCGAGCAGGACGACCTTTACGCGATCGAACGGGGTCAGCTTAAAACAGTTGAAGATATCGTACATGTCGGGGTAAACGACGTGGTGCGAATACTCTTCTTTGAGGAAGGCGCGGATCTTTTTGTAATTTTCGCTCTCGAACAGGGGGGCGAGCGCCTCGTCCCATCCTCCGCCCAAAGGGATCATCGCGCCTCCTCCCCGCCGAGCGTCTCGGCAAAGATCTCGTGCATGCGGCCCCGCAGCGCGCCGAGCGCGATCCGCAGGTTTTCCTGATACTCCCGCCAGCTCTCTTCCTGCGCGTTGTCCGAGATGGCTTTGAACATGAACAGGGGGATGCCGGCGAGGTCCGCCACATGCGCGATCGCCGCGCCCTCCATGTCCTGCACGTCGGCGGCAAGATCGCGCAGCAGGTCCGCGTCGCGCCCGTCGCCGAAACGGTCGGCCGAGCCGAGCACCGCCCGGGGGAAGGCGCCCGCGCCGCGCACGGCAAGGGGCAGGTAGGGGGTTTTATATTCGTTGAGCGTGCCGACGGGCGTGCCGTTGATCTTGCTCAGGTCAAAGTCGAACTGCACCGCGCGCTCGATCTGCAGCACGCTGCCGATGGGCGCGCGCCCGTTCAGCCCGCCCGCCACGCCGATGTTGAGCAGCACGGTCTGCCCGCCGTCGTCCAGCGCGGCGCCGAGCATGGCGCCCGCCGCGGCGTCCGATTTTCCTACGCCGGTCAGGATCAGCCGATAGGGCGCGTCGAATTCGCCTTCGTAGATCTTTTTGCCGAACGCCGTCCTTTCCCGCACGTTGCGCGAAAGGGATAAAAGCGTTTCGGCCTCGCTTTGCAATGCGGCCAGTACCGTCAGCATGGTCTTTTTCCTCACAGTCCGTGGCTCTGCCCGCGGCAGAGGTCCTTAATATATTTTAACAAAAATCGCGCCGCATTGCAATCCTATGAATAGAAAATTTTGCGGGGGCGAATAATAATCGCAAAAAGCCAGGAGGAACCCGATGAACCCCTTTGCAGAGAACGCCAAAGACATCACCAAAACATACAAAAACTGGAAGAGCATCAACGTGCGGCCGTACGACAAAGAGACGGTCGACCCGTACACCCGCGTGCGCGCCATCCTGATGAACGGCACCGAATTTGAAGCGATCTGGAACACGGCCCGCTACAACCGCCACTGCGCGAACAACGACGTCCGCCGCGGCATGGCGCTCATCCGCCGCGGCGAACAGCAGCAGCAAAAGCGCGTCGCCTGCCTCAAACCGCGCAACGAGAGCATCCTCGAACACACCATCGGCTACGAGCAGCTCGCCGTCGACCTCACGGCCATCCTCGCCCGCCGCGAACCCAACGAGTACGTGAAAAAGCAGATGGATTTCGCCCTGCTGGAAGATTTCGACCACCTGTACCGCTACGCCGACCTGCTCGACTTCGAGCGCGGCATCCACGCCGAAAAGCTGGTCGGCTGCTACACCGAGATCATGCCCGGCCGCCCGACCGTCGCCGCGGCGCGCCACCCCGCCGACGACGTGCGTTTTTGCATCAACAATTACCTGAACGAGCCGATCACGCGCCTGAACATCGCCATCATCACCGCGGCCGAACAGCAGACGATGAACTACTACCTCAACGTCGCCAACCTGCACGAGAGCGAGCTGGGCCGCAAACTCTATTCCGAGATCGCCATGATCGAAGAACAGCACGTCACGGGCTACGGCTGCCTGTCCGATCCCACGACGGACATGTTCGAATGCATGGTCATGCACGAATACACCGAGTGCTACCTGTATTGGAGCTGCTACAACGACGAGAAGGACAAACGCATCAAAGATCTTTGGCTGATGCACTTCGAAGAAGAGCTTTCGCACCTGAAGTTTGCCACGCAGATGCTCGAAAAGTACAGCGGTAAGGTCTGGCAGCAGCTCTTCCCCGAGGGCGGAGATTTCCCCGAACTCATCTCGTTCGCGCCGCAGAAAGAGTACGTGCGCGACATTCTCAAAAGCGTGCGCCTGACCGGCAACGCCGAGAGCTTTGAAGAAGTCGATAACCTGCCCGACCGTTTTCGCTTTTTCAGCTACAACCGCGGCGTGCAGGGCAATGTGCGCGGTCGCGCTTCGCACGTCGTCATCGAAAAGACCATCAAAAAATTCGGCAAGGATTACCGTTACGAAGAGAAGGCGCACCCCGTGCGCGCCCTCAACGACCCCAAGTCCGTCAATGCCGACGTCGCCCGCATCAAGGGCGCATAAAAGCGCCTGCCTCAACCCGAAGCCGTCCGGCCGCCGTGGAAAAACGGCGGCCTTTTCTGTTGTCCGGAAAGCGGCGGCGCGCCCGCCCATAAAAAGGCGGGCGGGTGCGGCGATTGGCTTTACAACGGCCGCGCATTTGTGCTATAATCAATACAGAATCGGAATTTGGTGCTGCGGCAATGAAGTACGTTTTTTTTGACATCGAATGCGCCTGCGTGTACAAAAACGTGGCGAAGATCTGCGTTTTCGGCTACTGCGTGGCGGACGAACAGTTTCACATTCTCGAAAAAGAGGACATCCTGATCAACCCGAACGGCAAATTTCACCTGACCGACCACGGCGGAGACGGGATCGTCCTTCCGTACGATTACGAAGATTTCAAAAAATATCCCGACTTCAAAAAATTTTACGCGCGCATCAAGGACCTTTTGGAGGGGGAAGACAAACTCGTGTTCGGCCACGCCGCCGTCAACGACGTGAAGTATCTCAACCTCGAGACCAAGCGCTATAAACTGCCGTCCTTTTCCTTCCGCTTCGCCGACACGCAGGTGCTGTACATGGCGATGACCGAAACGTTCGACCGC
This sequence comes from uncultured Clostridia bacterium, assembly GCA_944328405.1. GTDB lineage: Bacteria > Bacillota > Clostridia > Christensenellales > Borkfalkiaceae > Borkfalkia. The sequence goes on along the minus strand of CALVHP010000106.1, from coordinate 3,766 downwards.
CAGATGGGCCTGGAACGGCTGACGCAGATCTTTGAGATCGACTATACCCCGCACTGCGCGGCGGACGACGCATACGCGACCATGCGCGTCGCGCAGGAGATGTGCGCGCACGACGGCTGCACGCTGCCCGAGCTCCTCGAAAAATACGATATCCGTTTCGGGAAGATCGGTAATTACCAGTTTTCCAACTGCGTCAGCAACCGCCGGAACGCCTATTACGCCGAAAAGCGGCGCGAAAAACGCGAACGCGGCCAGAAGCGCGCCCGCTTCAACGACTTTGTGTACGGCTACCGCGTCCGCCCGCAGACGGACGAATTCCGCGGCCTGCGGTTCAGCTTCGCCCGCGGCATCGAAGAGGATTTCGCCCTTGCCAAGCGCCTGGTCAAGGAGATCGTGCGGCGGGGCGGGAAGTATTCGTTCAAGCTCTCCGGCTGCAACGTGTTCGTCTCCGAAGACGGGGACGACAGCATGCGCAGCGCCACCGCGCAGAAGCTGAAAGAAACGGGTCAGATCCGCGAGATCTATCCGCTTTCGCAGTTCGAGAGCATGGTCGCCACGGAGGAAGCATGAACGAAGCGTATCTGCGCCGCATGCGCCGCGAACTGCCCGATTTCGCCGCCTACGAGGCCTGCCTCTCCGCGCCGCCCGTGCGCGGGGTCTGCGTGAATACGCTGAAGATCTCGCCGCAGGAGTTCTGCGCGCTCGCGCCGTTCGCGCTTGAGCCCGTTCCCTGGGAAGAGCGCGGCTTTTACATCGAAGAAGAAAAACCGGGCCGCTCGCCTTACCACGACGCGGGCCTTTTTTACGTCCAGGAACCGAGCGCCATGTGCGCCGCGCCGCTTTTGGATGTGCGCCCCGGCGAGCGCGTGCTCGATCTGTGCGCGGCGCCCGGCGGCAAGTCGGCGCAGCTCGCGCAGGCGATGCGGGGCGAGGGCGTCCTCGTATTGAACGAAAAGATGCCCGACCGGGCGCGCGTCCTGCTGCAAAACGTCGAGCGTATGGGCATTTCCAACGCGGTGGTCACCAGCGCCTCGCCCGAAACGCTCGCCGAACGCTTCGCCGGGTATTTCGACAAAGTGCTGGTCGACGCGCCCTGTTCGGGGGAAGGGATGTTCCGCAAAGAGCCGGAAGCGCCGCGGCAGTGGAGCGAAGAGAACGTGCGCATGTGCGCCGAGCGCCAGCGCAAGATCCTGCACAGCGCCGCCGCCATGGTCGCCCCCGGCGGGAAGCTCGTCTATTCGACCTGCACCTTTTCGCGCGACGAGGACGAAGAAAACGCCGCCTGGTTTGCCGGGGCGCACCCGCAGTTCGCCATGCTCTCGCAGACGAAGCTGTATCCGCACCGCGTGCGCGGGGAAGGGCACTTCGCCGCGCTGTTCGTGCGGGAGGCGGGCGAACGCGCCCGCATGCGCGCGCCCAGGCCGCCCGTCGACCGCAGGGCCGCGGCGCTCTGGCAGCCGTTCGCGCGCGAATTTCTGACGGAGCCCCCGCAGGGCGCGCTGCTCTCCTTCGGCAGTTCGCTCTGCCTCGTACCGCCCGATTTGTTCCCGCTGGGCGGTTTGAAGGTGCTGCGCGCGGGCCTGCTGCTCGGCGAGGCGAAGGGCAGCCGTTTCGAGCCGGCGCACGCCCTCGTCCTCGGCGTGCCGCGCGCGTCTCTGCGCAGCGTCGTCTCTCTGGACGGGGCGCAGACGGCCGCCTATCTGCGAGGCGAAGAGCTGCCCGTGCGGGCGGCGGTGCGCGGCTGGTGCGCCGCCGCGTACGGCGGCTGGCCGCTGGGCCTGGCCAAAGCGGGCGAAACGCTGAAAAACCATTACCCGAAGGGCCTGCGCCGCAGCGCGGCAACGGGCTGAACCGCGCCGGCGGGGAAGATGGCCGATCGCTGTGCCGACGGTCAGAACAGCCGATCGGCCGATGCTGCCCGTCGACGTTCAGAATGGAGCGGCAGGCGGAACAATTTTTGAATGAATGTGAATGCAAGGGCGCCCGGATAACAGGCGCCCTTGCCGCATGTTGCGCCGCAAGCGGTGCCCGTCCGGCTGCGGGGCTTGCAGCCGGCGCCCGCATATGGTATGATCGTGTGGAAGGATCTGACCCATAGGAGGGAAACATGAAAGAAGGGTATTCGCCGCAGGAACGCTGCCGCGCGTTGCGCAGGACGCTCAGGAGTTTTTCCATCGCATGGGTCTGCGTCGGCCTGCCGTTGAACGCGCTCATGCTCGTGGTGGCGTTTGTGTTTCAGGGGGACGCTCCCGTCTGGCTTTCGACGTGTTCGCTCGTCCTGTCCCCGTTGCGGCGGCCTGCAGCATCGTGTTCGTCGTAAAACTCCGGCGGCTGAAAAGAGAGGTCGACGCTATGCCCGAAGAAGAGAACGGAGAAGGCCGCGCCCGCGAAGAATAAAGAAGCTCCCGCGGTCGCGGGGGTTTCGTTTAAACATAAAAAGCGCCCCGCGCAATCATGCGCGGGGCGCTTTCACCGTTCGGTGTGTTTCGGATTATTCGGCCTTGTCGTCCGGGTCTTCGGGCTTGCCTTCGCCGTCCGTTTCGTCGGCGCCTTCGGCAGGCTCTTCGGCCCCTTCGTCGAGGCTGCGTTCGTTGTAGAGGATGTCTTCGGGGATCTCTTCGTCCTCGCCGACCAGCACGTCGTCTTCGGGTGCTTCGGGCTCTTCCTCGTCGCGCGTCGCTTCCTCCTGGCGGAGTTTGCGGATATAGATGTTGCGCTTGTTGCTGTAAGCAGGGGAGGCCTTCTGCAGGTTCTTCTTGCGGATGTCGGAGAACAGCTTGCGCGCCAGCAGCGCGATCAGCGTGAACACCAGCACGGCCGCCAGAATGATGGACGCCGCAAGCAGCCACACGTTGTAGTCGGGGTCGGCCGCCGTCGTGGTATCCTCGTCCGTCGTTCCGTCGTCGGAAGAGGAGGCAACGGTGATCTCGCTGGCGCCGTAGTTGATGAAGGTATCGACATACCGCGTCCCGCTCGTCGCCGTGTAGTCGCGCGACAGGTAGGCCACCGTATCGGAATAGGTCGAAGGATCGTAATCGGCGTAAGGATCGGTGCTGTCCGAATAGTTTTCGTCGAACGACGCGTAATCGTCATCGTCGTACAGCGAATAGTGGAAGTACACGAGCGCGCCCGCATTGGAGATAGCCTCACCGGCGCTGTTCTTCGTGATGCCGTTCACAAACGCTGCGGGATCGGCCTGATACGCTTCCAGCAGGGCGTCGGTGTCGGCATAGCCGAGCTCGTCCGCGAGGTCCTCGACCTGCGAGTTGAGCAGGTCGTCGAAGGTCGTCTCGTCCAGCGTGCCGTAGTTCACGACGTCGAAGATCACGAAGGAATCGGCCGCATTGGCGTTGGCTTCATTTCCGGTGCGGTCGCCCGACCACACTTCCAGCCGGTACGACTTGCTCTCGTCGCCCGTCTCCACGAAGAAGCGCACGTAGATCCAGTCGGAAACATCCGTATTGCTCGGGTTGGTGACGGTGCTCATCAGATCGTGCGAGGTCTCTTCCTGCAGCACCGCGCCGGTCAGGTCGATGTTCGCTTCGGTAAAGTCGCGCACCTGCACGCTCAGCGCCTCGGTGTCGGCGTCTTTGTAGCGGTAGTAGGCCCCGTCCGAAACATAGTAGACGATCGTGCCCGCCGAGTCGACGAGGTTGCCGTCTTCATCGGTGTCGTAGTTGGAAAGGTTCGCGTAATACACGCCGTCGTCGTTGCTGCCCGTCGTCCACAGGCCGTTGTCCTGCAGGTGGAAGAGGACGTTGCTCTG
>CALVHP010000105.1 GCA_944328405.1 uncultured Clostridia bacterium | reverse complement strand
TACATCTGCGTGGACCGCAGCGCCATGGCGCGCGAACTGCGCCGCCTGTGCGACGAAGGGGTGCTGGAAATCGACCGCCGCAACGTAAAACTCATCCGCGGGGCGTGACCTTTTTATAAAAAACCGCAGGACGGGCGGCCTGCCCTGCTACGAATATCTGGCACTCCTTGCCCGGTTTTTCGACGTTTCGCCCGATTATCTTATCGGGCGAAGCGACGACCGGAATTTCTGAACGCTTGCGGTTTCTGCGGCAACGAAACCGCCGCCCGCGCAGCTGCGCGGGCGGCGGCCTTTGATACGACGATGAATTCACGACAACCCCCGCGGCCGACCCGCGGGGGTTGCTGTACGGTCGGAAAATTTTTCGCGGTTTTTTACGCCTGTTCCGCCGCCCGCGCTTTGACGATCTTTTCCGCTTCGGGCGCGGGGACTTCCATTCTCTCGCAAAAGCAAAAACCGCGCTTTTTGCTTTTGCCCCCTGCGCTTTGCAAAAAGCGTGGCGGAAGAGGGTGAATTTGCGGCATTGTATAAAGGTGTGCCCCAAAATATGCCGCAAAGAGGGAGAAATCGCTGCAAAGCGGCTTGGCCGCGGACAGCGGTGTCTCCTTCCGGTCACGGAAAATTTTTCCGTCGGCACGGAAAAATTTTCGTGAATCCTTTTACGCCTGTTCCGCCGCCCGCGCTTTGACGATCTTTTCCGCTTCGGGCGCGGGGACTTCTTCGTAGCGGGCGAGCTCCATGGCGAATTTGCCGCGGCCCTGCGTCATGCTGCGAAGGTCTGTGGCATATTTTTGCAGTTCAGACTGCGGCGCTTCGGCGTTGACCACCTGCATGTTGTCGACCAGGTCGATGCCGAGGATGCGGCCGCGGCGCTTGTTCATGTCGCCCATGATGTCGCCCAGATACGCCTCGGGGATGCCGATCTTCAGCTTCATGATCGGTTCCAGAAGCACGGGCCTGGCGTTTTTCAGCCCCTCTTTGAAGGCGAGGGCCGCCGCGAGCTTGAACGCCATTTCGGAAGAGTCGACGTCGTGATAGCTGCCGTCGTAGAGCACCGCGCGCAGGCCGGTGACGGGGTAGCCCGCCAGAACGCCGTGCGGCAGGCACTCGATGAGGCCCTTTTCGACGGCGGGAATGTACTGTTTGGGCACCGAGCCGCCCACGACCTCTTCGGCGAATTCAAACGTGCCGTCGAAAGGCTCGAAGCGCACCTTGCAATGGCCGTACTGGCCGTGCCCGCCCGACTGTTTTTTGTGCTTGCCTTCGGCCTCGACCGTCTTGCGGATGGTCTCGCGGTAGGCGATCTTGGGCGTTTTGAGCAGCGCGGAGACGTTGAATTTGGCTTTGAGCTTTTTGTTGATGACGTCCAGCTGGGTCTCGCCCTGGCCGCTTAAGATCATCTCGCCCGTTTCGGGGTTTTTGGTGACGGTGAAGGAACGGTCCTCCTCGGCCAGGCGGTTGAGGCCCTGGAAGATCTTGTCTTCCTCCCCTTTCTTTTCGGCGTAGATGGCCATGGAGAGCACGGGGCGGGGGAAGTGGATGGGGTCGAACTTCACCTTGGCGGATTCGTCGCAGAGGGTGTCGCCGGTGTTGGTGTTGGAAAGTTTGCTGACGGCGCCGATGTCGCCCGCGCCGAGTTCGGCGGTGGGTTCCTGTTTTTTGCCTTTCAGCAGGTAGATCTGGCTGATGCGCTCGGTCTTGCCGGTGGTGGCGTTGTAGACGGTACTGCCCGCCTTGAGGATGCCGCGGAACACCTTCATCACGTTGAGTTTGCCGACGAAGGGGTCGACGGTCGTCTTGAACACCTGGGCGGCGAAGGGTGCCATCGCCTTGCAGGAGATGGGCACGAGCTCGTCGCCGTCCTCGCTCTGGGCGAGGATCTCGCGGCGCTCGACGGCGTTGGGCATGTATTTGACGATTTCTTCGATGAGGTTGATGATGCCGCGGTTCTGCAGCGCGGAACCGGCCATCACCGGGATGGTGTTGACGTTGTAGATGCCCTTGCGGATGCCGAGGATGACCTCGTCTTTGGTGAGCGCCCCTTCGCCGAAGTATTTATCCAGCAGCTCTTCGTCGTTTTCGGCGGCGGTCTCGGTCAGGCTCGCCTGCATGTCGGCCAGGGTGGGGCGGATGTCGTCGGGGATGGGGATGTCTTTGAGGCCGGTGCCCGTGAACTGGTACGCCTTTTCGGTGAGGGCGTTCACGTAGCCGATCATCTTGTTCCCCTCCATGAGCGGGATCTGGATGGGCGCGATCTTGGCGGCGTAGCGCGCTTTGAGCGCGGCCACGGTGCCGGGGTAGTCGGCGTTCTCCTTATCCATGCCGTTGATGAAGATGACCATGGGGATCTTGTTTTTCAGGCAGATGTCGACGGCCTTTTCGGCGCCCACGGTCAGCGTGCCGGACGCGCCCGTAACGATGAGCGCGCCGCCCGCGGCGCGCAGCGCCTCGGAAAGTTCGCCCTCGAAGTCGTAAAACCCGGGCACATCCAGAAGGTTGATCTTCACGTTGTCCCACATGACGTACGCAACCGACAGCGAGATCGACATTTTGCGCGCGATCTCCTGCTCGTCGTAGTCGGTAACGGTGGTGCCTTCCGTCACTTTGCCCAGCCGGTCGGTGGCGCGCGCGTTGAAGAGGATCGCCTCGCAGACGGAGGTCTTGCCCTCGCCGCTGTGCCCGATGACCGCGATGTTCCGGATATTTTCGCCCTGTATGATCATAATAACGCTCCCTTATCGGCGGACAAAGATTTCCGCATATGCAAGCGTCCGCCTTTTTCATTATATACCATGCGCGGGATTTTTTCAATAGAAAATGAAAAAAAAGACAAAAGAATGTGATTTTTTCACCGTTCTTTCCCTTTCGGCGCCCCTTCCGCCCACGCGGGACAGCGCCCCGGGCGGCGTCTGCGCCGTTTTTTTGCCCGCCGCGCGCAAGCGCTTGCACAATTTTGCTCCGCGCTTTATAATAAAGAAAAACCCGGACGGAGGGAGCCATGCAGGAAACGTTTATCCGCGAGATCGCGCTGTTGGGGGAAGAGGGCTTCGCGCGGCTTGCGCGCGCGCGCGTCGCGGTGTTCGGCGTCGGCGGGGTCGGCTCGTACGCGGCCGAGGCGCTGGCCCGGGCAGGGATCGGCGCGCTCGACTTCGTCGACGGAGACGCGGTGGCGCCTTCGAACGGCAACCGCCAGCTGGTGGCGCTCTCTTCCACCGTCGGCCAGAACAAGGCGGAAGTGATGGCCGCGCGGGCGCGGGAGATCAACCCCGCCGCGGCCGTGCGCGCCTTCCCCTGCTATTTTGACGCAAAAACGGCGGACGCGTTCGATTTTTCGGCCTACGACTACGTGGCGGACTGCATCGACAGCGTGGAAGAAAAAGTGCTCCTGCTGGCGCGGGCGCGCGCCGCGGGGGCGCGCGCCGTCTCGTGCATGGGCGCGGGGAACAAATTCGACCCCATGGCGTTCCGCGTGGCGCCCCTCGAAAAGACGCGCGTCTGCCCGCTGGCGCGCATCCTGCGCAAAAAACTGCGCGAGGCGGGCGTTGCGGGCGTGCTGGCCGTGTATTCGGAAGAGGAGCCGCGCCGCCCCGTGCAGCTCGGCGCGGCGGGCGAAAGGTTTGTGGGGAGCCTGTCGTTCGTGCCCCCGGCCGCGGGGCTGCTGCTGGCGGGGCACATCATCCTGGAACTGGCCGGCGCCTCTGCCCCCGCAGAAACCGTATAAACCGCCCCGCCCGCGCAGTCTGCGCGGGCGGGGCTTGCCGTTCGCAGAAAAACACACCGTCCGCAGGCGGCGTGGCCGAAAGCATGAACGGCCCGAAATCCGGGACCGCTTTCTTACGCGCGAGGCCGGCGGGCGGCTTAGGGGCGCGCTCAGGCGAGGAAGCGCCGCAAAAAGGCGGCGACGCCGTCTTCTTCGTTGGAGACTGCAACAGCGTCCGCCACAGCCCGCACGGCGGGGGCGGCGTTGCCCATGGCCACGCCCGTTCCGCATTCCGAAAGCATTTCGATGTCGTTTGCGTCGTCTCCGAAGGCTACGGCGTTGCGGAGGGGGATGCCGCAGCGCTCCGCGACGAAACGG
>CALVHP010000104.1 GCA_944328405.1 uncultured Clostridia bacterium | reverse complement strand
GGGCAGATTCATGCCAGCAGCAGAAACAGCTGTTCGACGAGGTACACCGCCGCGATGCTCGCCACCGACACGGGCAGCAGGCCGCAGCGGAAAAAGGAGAGCGCCAGCGCGACGGCGGCCCCCGCGATCCCCGACCAGAGGAAGGAGGTCGAAAACAGCATGGAGGGGAACACCATCACCGCCAGAACGCTGTACGGCAGGTAATACAAAAAGGACTGGATGTACCGGTTTTTGATCTGCTTTTTGACCAGCAGCAGGCCGACCGCCTTGGTTGCGTACGTCACCGCGAACATCACCAGGCACCCGAGCAGCATGGACGAGAGGGTCATCGCGCACCCCCTTCGCCGCGCGGCGCCTCTGCGGGGCCGGCCGTTCCGGCTGCGCGAACTTCGGTTTCGTGAATGCCGGCTTCGGCTTTTTTGCCTTCGGTCGTTTCGGCTTCGTGCGGGGCAGGCTCCCGAAGGGCGGGCCGCTCTCCGGCTTCGGTGGGCGCTTCTCCCTGGAACGCTTCCGCACCCGGCGCTTCGGTTTCCGCCTCTTCCGCTGCGGCCGGGCTCGTGCGCGCGGGGCGCGCGCCGGAGGGGCCGTCTTCTCCGCTCTGTCCGTCGGGCGCGTGGGGGAACAGCCAGGCGATGAGCGCCGTACAGGCGAGCGAACAGACAATGATGTCCACGCCGGCGGGCAGGGAATGGAGCGCGGGGATAAAGTAAAACAGGCAGCTCGCTCCCACCGAAAGGACGATCAGCAACAGCAGCCGCCGGTCGCCGCGCGCGGGCGGCACGATGATGGCCACGAACATCGCGTACAGCGAAATGCCGAACGCGCTCATGATCATCGCATAATAGGTCTGCCCCGTCTCGCCCGAAAGCACGGCCGCAAGCACTTCGCTCAGCCCCGCGCCCAGGGCGGTGCCGCCCAGCCAGCCCGCGAACGAACAGCCCATCAGCCCTAAAAGATAGGGGAAGGTCAGCTTCTGCGGCTGGCGGATGGCCACGGCGTAATTTTCGTCCGTCACGCCGAAGGCGACGACGGCGCGCTGCCACAGCGGAAAGTCGCCCGTCTTCTGCGACAGCGAGACGGACATCAGGCAGTAGCGGATGTTGATGACGAGCATGGTGGCAAACAGCAGCCCCAGGCTCGCGCCCGCGACGATCAGGTTGGTGCCGGCAAACTGCCCCGTGCCCGTGAAGTTCGTCCCCGAAACCAGGATGGGGAACCAGAAGGGAAATCCCTTGTCGGCGGCCTGAATGGCGTAGGCGAACGCCACGGGCAGATAGCCCAGCGCGACGGGGAGCCCGTCTTTGAGTCCTTTTGTGAATTTCATACGCAAAAAGAACCGCCCGCGGGATCCGGCGGGCGGAGCAGATGTATTGTATCACAGGGCGCGCCCCGAAGTCAACCGAAGTTCGGTGCCGTACGCGCGCCGCGGCGGCGGAATGTGTGCTGCCGGAACAAATATGCGTTTGCGGAGCGGCGGGTTGGTGCGTTTGCGGAGCGCGCCGCGCCGGCAGATCCGCCGCGAGGACCTTCTGGTCGGGCGGCGGGCAGTGCCGCGGTGCATTGCGGTACGGGCGGCGGAATGTGTGCGGAAAAACCGCGTCAGTTCTTTTTGCTGCGGGGTTTGAAGACGAGCGCGGCCAGGAAGGAAAAGAGGACGGCCGCCGTGATCCCCGCGCTCGCGGCGGCGAGTGTGCCCGTCACCGCGCCGAACAGGCCGCGTTCGGCGCCCTTCATCGCGCCGCGCGCCAACAGGTAACCGAACCCCGAAATGGGCACCGTGGCGCCCGCCCCGGCAAAATCGACGGCGTAACGGTACAGCCCGAGCGCCTCCAGCGCGACTCCCGCCAGCATGAAAAACACGAGGATCTTGCCAGAAGTGAGCTTGGTGAAGTTGATCACGACCTGCGCGACGACGCAGATCGCTCCGCCCACCGCAAAGGCCTTGGCAAATTGCAGCAGAATGTCGAGGTAGGGATTCATGCGTCCTCCTGTGCCGGGCCGTTTTCCCCGGCTTGCCGTGCGGCGCTCTTCCGGCCTTTTGCCCCGCCCGTGCGCCTTGTTCCGGCCGGGCGGACTGCCGCATTTTTTGCATACGTTGGTCGGTTTTCGGCGCCGTTTCCGCCGGATGACGGCCGGCCTCCGCCCGCTTTTTTACCGGGGGCGCCCTCTTTTTGCGCGCTGTTGCCCGCTTTCCCGGCGCGGCCGCGTCCGGTCTCGATGGCCACGGCGTGGGCGATGCAGGGGATGGTCTCTCCCTGGCCGGAAGACACGGTCGAAAGAAGGGCGCCCGTCGCCACGAACAGCACCCGGTCCAGCCCGCCGCGGCGGAGCTTGTCGAAGATGTACGAGCCGAGGACCACGGCGCTGCATCCCGCGCCGCTGCCGCCCTGAAATTCGTCTTCGATCACCTTGTAGACGATCTCGCCGCAGTCGACGTGGTTGTCGAACATGTCGGCGCCCTTTTCCCATACGAGGTCCTTGCAGATGCGGCTGCCGAGCGCGCCCAGATCGCCGGTAAGGATCAGGTCGTAATACGAAGGGTCGCGGCCGGTGTCGCGCAGGTGCGCGAGGATGGTGTCCGCCGCGGCGGGCGCCATGGCCGCGCCCATGTTGTTCACGTCCGAAACGCCGTAATCGACCACCCGCCCCACGGTGCCGCAGGTCAGCGCCGGCCCCGCGCCCAGGGCGGAAACGACGGCGCTCCCCGCGCCCGTCACCGTCCACTGCGACTGCGGCGGCCGGGTCGTGCCCAGCTCGAGGGGGTAGCGGTACTGCCGTTCCGCCGAAGAAAAGTGGCTGCCCGTGGCCGCCACCGCCGTCTTGGCGTAGCCGCCGTCGCAGAGCATGCCCGCCAGCAGCAGCCCCTCGCTCATGGTCGAGCAGGCGCTGTAAATGCCGAGGAAGGGCAGCCCCGTCTCGCGCGCGGCAAACCCCGCCGAGATGATCTGGTTCAAAAGGTCGCCCGATACGATCACGTCGATCTCCTCGCGCTTTTTTTCCGCCTTTTCGATGCTGCGGCGCAGCGCGGCCAGCAGCATCTTGCGCTCGGCGCGCTCAAAGGTGCTCTCGCCGAACATGTCGTCGTCCAGCGAAAAATCGACGTAGTCGCCCACGATCCCGGCGCATTCTTTGGGCCCGGCGACCGTCGCCGTGGCGACGATCCTGGGCATATTTTTGAAAAAGACGGTGTTTCCCTGCTGCATGCGGCTCCTCCGGCGGCGCGCCCGGCCGCCCCGCGCGGCGGCCTCTGCGGCGACTTTTTCCGCCATTACAAGTTTGCCGCGCGCGCCCGGTTTTATGCGGCGGAGGCGGGGCGGGCATTTTACGGGCGCCAACGGCAGCGGGGTGCGGGCCGGCGCGGGGCGTGACGGTATGCGGCATGTTTTTGCACGGAAGGAAAGGCGCGCGGTTTTTTCCTTTGACAAACGGCCGCCGAACGGGTACAATACGCTTAGAAAAACGTCTGGAAAGAGCGGGGCGCACGAAGCGGCGCGCCGGGGGAGCGGCTATGCTGGGGACCGAACTTTTGTACGCGCTGATCGGTACGGGCGCGACCTGCCTGGCCACCGCGCTGGGCGCGGCGATGGTCTTTATTTTCCGCGGAGAACTCTCCGCCGCGCTGCAGCGCGTGTTTTTGGGCTTTGCGGCGGGCGTGATGACGGCGGCTTCCGTCTTTTCGCTGCTGCTTCCGGCGATGGAACAGCTCGAAGAGGCGGGCCGGACAGTCTGGCTGCCCGTAGGCGGCGGGTTTGCGCTCGGCGCGCTGTTTTTACTGCTGCTGGATAAACTGCTGCCGCACATGCACCTGGGCAGCAGCGAGGCGGAAGGGCTGCCCGCCCGGCTCCCGAAGTCGGCGATGCTCGTCCTGGCGGTCACGCTGCACAACGTGCCCGAGGGCATGGCGGTGGGGCTGGCTTTTGCCGCGGCGGCGGCCGCGTCCGGTTCGGGCGCGCTGGCGGCGGCGATCGCCCTGGCCGTGGGGATGGCGCTGCAGAACTTCCCCGAAGGCGCGGCGGTGTCGCTGCCGCTGCGCTCGGACGGCATGGCCCGGGGGAAGGCCTTCGCGCTGGGCGCGCTTTCGGGCGTGGTCGAGCCGGTCTTCGGCATCCTGGCGGTGCTCGTGGCGGGCGGCGTCGCCTCGCTGATGCCCTGGTTTTTGTCCTTTGCGGCGGGCGCGATGATCTACGTCGTCGTCGAAGAGCTGATCCCCGAGGCGCACCTCGGCGAACACAGCCACATCGGCACGGCGAGCGTGCTGGCCGGATTTTTCGTGATGATGGTGCTCGACATCGCCATCGGGTGAAGGGAATGGAATTTTTTCGGCGGTTTTCTTTTTACGGCGCGCTGGAACCGGATCTGCGCGCCCTGTTTGACGGAAACGTGCGCGCGCGGCGGTTTGCGCGCGGGGAGGAAGTGTACCGCGGCGAATGCGCGGGGCTGATCTTCGTGCAGCGGGGCAGGCTGTGCGCCTACACGCTGTCCGACGCGGGCCGCGAGATCACGCTGTACCGTCTGCCGGCGGGGGAAGTGTGCCTGCTGAGCGCCTCGTGCGCGCTGGCGGGCGCCGATTTCGACGTGTTCGTGCGCGCGGAAGAGGACACGCAGGCATGGCTGCTCCCGTCGGAACCCTTCCGGCGGCTGGCGGAGCGCTCGCTCGCTTTCTCCGCCTTCGTCAACGAGCGGATGGCGCGCCGCCTTTCCGACGTGATGTGGCTGCTGGACGGCGTCCTCAACAAAAAATTCGACGCGCGCCTGGCGGCGCTGCTGCTCGAAGAGCGCGGCTATGCGGGCGGCGACCGTCTCGAACTCACGCACGAGCGGCTGGCGGCGCACCTGGGCACCGCGCGCGAGGCGGTTTCGCGCATGCTCAAATATTTTGAAGGGGAAGGGCTGGTGCGGCTGCACCGCGGCGGCGTCGAGCTGCTCGACGTGGCGGGGCTGGAACGGCTCGCTTCCGAAAAAAAATAAATTTTCCGCCCGCAGTGTAACATTGTTACGGTCAGGAGCGGCCTCCGCGGCGTACAATACGGGTACGAACATGACCCGAGGAGGAAACGGAAAATGAAAACGAACATCGTAACACAGGAAAATTTTGCACAGGCGGAACGCTTCGGCGGGACGGTGCTGCTCGATTTCTGGGCGGGCTGGTGCGGCCCCTGCCGCGCCATGGCGCCCGTCGTGGACGAACTTGCCCAGGCGCGCCCCGACGTATTCGTCGGCAAAGTCGACGTCGACGCGGAGAGCGAGCTCGCCCGGCAGTTCAACATCCTGTCCATCCCCACCTTCGTGGTGCTCCGGGACGGGAAGGAAGTCGCCCGGACGGCGGGCATGCGGCCGCGCGCGGCGCTGGAGGCGCTGCTGTGAGCCTCTTTTCGTCCCGGTTCGGGCCGTCCTTTGCGGCGATGGCGGAACGGGCGGGCAGCACGCCCGGCGCGCGCGTCATCGACGTGCGCACGGCGGAAGAATATGCCTCCGGGCACCTGCCCGGGGCGGAAAACATCCCGCTTGACCGCCTGGCGGAGCATTCCTTTGCGGCGGGCGAAAAACTGTTCGTGTACTGCCGCAGCGGCGCGCGGAGCGGCCGCGCGGCCGCCTGGCTGCAAGGACAGGGCGCCGAGGCCGTCAACATGGGCGGCATCGCCGGGTATTTTGGAACATTGGAACGAGGGAGGTAAAGAGGCATGAAAGTCGTGATCATCGGCGGCGTCGCCGGCGGGGCTACGGCCGCGGCGCGCCTGCGCCGGCTGGACGAATCGGCGGAGATCGTCGTTTTGGAGCGGGGCGGATACGTCTCGTACGCGAACTGCGGTCTGCCGTATTATCTGGGCGGCGTCATCCGCGACCGGGCAAAACTGCTGTTGCAGACGCCCGAAAGTTTCCGCCGCCGCTTCAACGTCGACGTGCGCGTGCACAACGAGGCCGTCGCCATCCTGCGCGAACAGAAACAGGTGCGCGTGCGGCGGGCCGAAGACGGCGGCGAATACCTCGAAAGTTACGACAAGCTCATCTACGCGCCGGGGGCGAAGGCGGTCCGCCCGCCCTTTGTCGGGCAGAGCGCCCGCGTCTTCACCCTGCGCACGGTGGAAGATACCTTCGCCGTCGACGATTTTCTCCGCGAACGCCGCCCCCGCCGCGCGCTGGTGGTCGGCGGCGGGTTCATCGGGCTGGAAACGGCCGAAAACCTCGCGGAGCGCGGCATCTCGGTGACCCTCGTGCAGCTCGAAGACCAGGTCATGCCGCCCTTCGATTACGATATGGCGTGCATCCTGCATGCCAAACTGCGCGAGAAGGGGATCGACCTGCGCCTGCGCAGCCGCGTCACGTCGCTGCGCGACGAGGGCGAAGGCGTCTGCGCCGACATCGAGGGCGGGGCGGCGGTCTCGGCAGACTTCGCCCTGGTCGCGGTGGGGGTCGCGCCCGAAACGGAGCTGGCGGCCGCGGCGGGGCTGGAACTGGGCCTGCGCGGCGCGGTGGTTGTGGACGAGCACATGCGCACCTCCGACCCCGACATCTACGCCGTCGGCGACGCGGTGCAGGTCAAAAACGCGGTCACGGGGCAGCAGGCGCTGGTCCCGCTGGCGGGGCCGGCGAACAGGCAGGGGCGCGTCGCGGCGGACAACGTCGCGGGCATTGCCAGCGTGTACCGGGGCGCGCAGGGCTCTTCGGTGATGAAGCTGTTCGAACTGACCGCTGCGTCGACGGGGCTGAGCGTGCGCGCGGCGCGCGCCGCGGGGTTCGCGGCGGACAGCGTGCTGCTCTTCTCGCCCGACCACGCGACCTATTACCCCGGCGCGAAGAACATGACCCTCAAGGTGGTGTACGACCGCACGGACGGCCGCATCCTCGGCGCCCAGGCCGTGGGCTTCGGCGGGACCGAAAAACGGATGGACGTGCTCGCCACGGCGGTACGCGCGGGTCTGACCGCAGACGATCTGGCCGCGCTCGATCTGTGTTATGCGCCGCCCTATTCTTCGGCGAAAGATCCGGTGAACATGGCCGGCTATGTGATCGGGAACGTGCTCCGCGGCCTCGTGCGGCAACACGGGTGGGAAGACGTTCCCGCCATCTCGCAGAGGGAAGACGCCGTCCTGCTCGACGTGCAGACCCCCGGCGAGTTCGCGCAGGCGCACCTGCGCGGCGCCGTGAACATCCCCGTCGACGAGCTGCGCGCCCGTCTGGGCGAGCTGGACCGCGGCAAGACCGTTTACGTCAACTGTTACAGCGGCCTGCGCAGCTACATCGCCTGCCGCATCCTTGCGGCGAACGGGTTTTCATGCTCCAACCTGGCGGGCGGCATCCGCTTTTACAAGGTCGTCGCCGAAGGCGGCGGCTACGACGAAGCGCCGCGCCACCTGTGCGGCCTCGCCTGCGAATGACGGAAGGCTCCGCCCCCGGGCGCCGCTCCCGTCGGAACGGCGGAGGGCAGGGCCGCCTGCCCGGAGGCGGCTGCGCGTAAAAGGGCGGCTGTCCGCAAATCGCCGGAAAACCCCGGAAGAAAAAAGAGCGGGCATCGGAAAAAGTGAAAAAGAGGCGCGCCGCGCGGAGATCTCCGCGCGGCGCGCATTTGTCTGTACGCGTTTGTCTGTACGCCTTTGTCTGTACGCCTTTGTCTGTACGCGTTTGTCTGTGCGCATTGATAAAATCGGTTCAGTTTTGCCCGGACGTGCCCGCTTCGGCGGGCGCGTTTTCCGTTTCGGGGGCGTACTGCGCGGCCAGCGCCGCGGCGCGGGCGCGCACGTCGGCGGCAAGGGCGGCGGGGGAGAGCACCTTCACGCCGTCTCCGAAGGACAGGATCTTCGAAAGCAGCACCTCGCCCGCGGGCAGGGTCGCCTCGGCGAAAAGTTCTCCCCGCACGGTGCGGATGCTGTCGATGCCCAGCCACTCTTCGACGTCGGGCAGGGCCTGCGGACGCACCGCAAACCGTACCTCGATCAGTTCGGCGTCGGCAAAATGGAATTGCAGGGGCAGATTGTCGCGGTCGATCTCCCGCCGCGCAAAGATCTCGCCGGTGCGCCGCGCGCTGCGGATGCGGCCCACGCGGAAGAGGCGGAAGTCCTCGCGCTTGCGGCACCAGGCGTACAGGTACCAGATGTTCTGTTTGTAAATGAGCAGATGCGGCTCGACGGTGCGCCGGCTCTCCTGTCCCGCGCGGTCGACGTAGAGCAGGTCGAGGCAGGCGGCGTCTTCGGCGGCGTCTTCGAGCACTTTGAGCTTGTCCGAAAAGTTGTAGGCGTCGCCCCAGGTCCCGCTGTCGACGAGGATATGCCCCGAAATGGTCAGGCTGCGCCCGTCCTCCTTGCTCTGCAGGGTCAGTTTGTCGAGCGCGCTCTTCACCGTTTCGTCGCGCATCTGCTCGTACAGCGCGCCCAGCGCGTTCACCGCCGCGGCGTATTCTTCTTTGGTAAAAAAGTTTTCGGGCAGTTTGTAGGTGTCGGGCAGGCATATTCCGCCGCCCCGCCCCCGTATAATATCGAGCGGGACCCCGGATACGATCAGCTCTTCGAGATAGCGCCGGATGCTGCGTTCGGACACGCCCGCCTCGCGCGCCAGCGCGGCCGCCGTCACCGTGCGGCGCTGCAGCAGGCGGAACAGGATGCGGAGCATGATCTGAAATTTCATGAAATTCTCCCCCTCCGAAAAATTTTCTGAAATCATTTTAGAAAATATGACAATATCTGTCAAGTATTTTGTGGTACAATGCGCCTGCAATGAACGAAAAAGGAGAAAAAAGCATGCTCAGAGCGTTCCGGAAAGGGGATCGGGGATCGAAAACGGTGTTTCTGCCCGCCGCGAAGGCGGCCGG
>CALVHP010000103.1 GCA_944328405.1 uncultured Clostridia bacterium | reverse complement strand
AATTTTTCGGGAAAGGGCGCAAAAACGATTTACTTTTTTCGAAATTCATGTATAATATAATATGCTGTCTTTGCGGACAGTTCATCGGGTCTAAGGTGCATGCAGTTTGGTAGCGCGCACGGCAGGGCTCCCGAAAATCGCAGCGAAGCGAGATTTTTGGGAAAAGGAGGAGCGGAGCGTGCAAGCGAGGCATTGCCTTTTGAGGCAATGCGAGCAAGCAGCCGACCGCGACGACGCAGGGGGTCGTGGAAACGACCGAAGCAAATAAGGAACAGTAACCATCGAGGTGTAGCGCAGTTTGGTAGCGCGCTTGGTTAGGGACCAAGAGGTCGTGGGTTCAAGTCCCGTCACCTCGACCACAAAAAGGCGAACGGTATTGACCGTTCGCCTTTTTGTATTCGTGCCATCGTCTTGAACCCACGACCTCTTCCAAAATTCAGGGCTCCCGAAAATCGCAGCGGAGCGAGATTTTTGGGAAAAGGAGCGACCGAGCGCCCGCCGCGGCGCATTGTGCAAAATCGCAATGCGCGCGAACGAGCGAGGGAAGCGACGAGGGTTCAAGTCCCGTCACCTCGACCACAAACAGGGCATTGCCGTTTGGCAATGCCCTGTTTGTATTCGCGCGCTCCGTCTTGAATCCGCGGCTTCCGCGTATTTGTGTAAAATAGAATCCACTAAAATTGTGTCGATTAAACAGAAAGGCAAAAAATTAAGGCAGACGCAATCGCTTTTCAAAACTTTTCCGCTGCAAAAGAAAAGGGAGAAAGCGCGCCGGCTTTCTCCCGAACAATCCCGCGGGGATCCCGATTTTCTCTTTTGTTTCTCGTTTCTGCCGAAAATTCAGTCGCTGTCCACGATTATGTAAAGTAACTCACCCTGTTCATTGCGGAGCTGGCAATGGTATTGCGGCGGATCTTCGTAGACGGAACCAAGGACCGATAGGATCCCGAAAAAATTTTTCTGCGAAATTTCCGCCTCAATTGTGAAACCGCGTTCATTGTTTTCGTATTGCTCGGGAGAGCAAAAGGAAAGTGTTGCCATTGTTTACCCGATATCCTCCTTTATTTTGAGGATCCCGTGAGGGAATTGTTCCGCGGGAAGTTGTTCTTTGGGTGTGCGGCGGCCGCGCGCAGGCAGGGCCTGAAAACGGACCGGGCCGAATGCGGGCCTGGTCCGTTTGGGCGGATGGATCCGTAATGGGGGCGGCTGCCGCGGCGCCGTCAGACTTTCGCGGGGGGATCTGCCCGGCGGAAGGAATATTTTGCGTAATTGCCGCAAAAGCTGAACGCATAGCCGCCGCGTTCGAACTGCATGACGCGTACGCCGGCCTCCGCTCCGTCGACGTAGAGCTTCCCGCCGAAGAATTCGATGTGCCGCCACAGCGCGGCCAGCGATTCGCCCAGGTATTTTACATAGCTTTCGCGCGCCGTCCAGTGCGCGTAAAAGTCCTGCGTGCCGCCGATCTCCTGGCGTTCGCGTTCGGTAAAGCGGCTCAAAACGGCGGGGCGCGCCTTGCCGGATAAACTTTCGCAATCGAATCCGACCGATCCCTTTTTTCCGGCGGCAAGCGCCGTCAGCCCCTTGCTGTGCGAGAGGTTGAAGCAAATTTTGTCGCCCGGGATGTACGGTTTGCCGTGAATCGATTTACAAATCGTCGGATTTGGTATATTATAATATTTGCGCAGTACAAATCGGATATACTCCTCCGAGCGGACGGGCTGCTGCGTGTAAAAGATCTCCAACATGATTTTATTATAACACGTCTGCATGCAATTGCAAGTGTTCTTTGAAATTTCTGCAAAGTAAATTGTGGAAAAGGAAGGTGCTGTATGACGAGAGGCGATGCGGCCGAAGAGAACTTCCGCCGCGGTTACAACTGTTCGCAGGCGGTTCTGCTGGCGTTTGCCGACCTGACCGGGCTGGACGAAGGCGCGCTGCTGCGCGTGTCCGTGCCGTTCGGCGGCGGCGTCGGGCGGATGCGGCACATCTGCGGCACCGTTTCGGGCATGCTGATGGCGGCGGGACTGATTTTTTACGATCCGGCGCACGTCACGAACGCGCAGAAATCGGCCATGTATGCCCGCGTGCAGGAACTGGTCGCCCGTTTCCGCGCGCGGAACGGTTCGTATATCTGCAGCGAACTTCTTTCGGGCGCGGGGCTGAAGGTCTCTTCCGGGCCGGCGGCGGAAGAACGCACGGCCGACTATTATAAAAAACGGCCCTGTCCCAAACTTTGCCGCATGGCGGCGGAGATCCTGGAAGAATACCTGCGGGAAGAAGGCGTGCCGGGCGCCGCTCCCGCCGAGGAGTAAGCGATGGTCTATACGGTCACATGCAACGCCGCGCTCGACTATGTGGTGCGTGCGGAAAATTTCAAGCCGGGCACCCTCTGCCGCGCGGGGGAAGAGACGCTGCGCGCCGGAGGCAAGGGCCTGAACGTCTCCGTCATGCTCGAAACGCTCGGCGTGCCTTCGGTCGCGCTCGGCTTTGCGGCGGGGTTCACGGGCGAGGTCATTCTGGAAGAGATCCGCTCCCTCGGCATCGCCGAAGACTTTATCCATGTCGGCGGGTTCAGCCGCATCAACGTCAAACTCATCCAGGAGGGGCGCGAAACGGAGATCAACGGCCGCGGGCCGTACGTTTCTCCCGGCGCGGTGGCGCAGCTTCTGGGCAAGGTGCGGGCGCTCCCCGCGCATTCGCTGCTCGTTCTGGCGGGCAGCGTGCCCGATTCGCTTCCGCGCAACTTTTACGCGCAGCTGCTTGCAGACGCCGCCCGGCCCGATCTGCGCGTCGCGGTGGACGCGGAAGGGGAACTGCTCTCTTCGGCGCTTGCCTGCGGTCCTTGGGTCATCAAGCCCAACATCCACGAACTTTCCGCCCTGTTCGGCGCGCGTCCGCGCACCCGGCGCGAGGTCTTCGACCGCGCGCGCGAGCTCTGCGCGCGCGGGGCGCAGAACGTCATCGTCAGCCTGGGGGCGGAAGGCGCGCTCATGGCGGCGCAGGCGGGCGGCGAGCTGTACGTTCCCGCCTTCCGCGGGAAGGCGGTCGATACCGTCGGCGCGGGCGATTCTCTTCTGGCGGGGTTCATCGCCGCCAAAGAGGGCGGCGCGACCGACGCCGAGGCGCTGCGCTTCGGCGTGGCGGCGGGGTCGGCCACGTCCTTCCGCAAGGGGCTGGCGACCAAAAACGAGGTCCTCGACCTTTTGAAAAACTGAAAATTTCCCCGGCGCGGCGCTCCTTGAAAAAGGGGCGCCGCCGCCGTAAAAAAGGCCGGAAAAAATTTACAAGTCACTTGACTATTTGCCGGTTGTAGGGTAGAATTGAAGCAAGGACTGCAAGGAGACCGCGATTTATGATCAAGTACGCATTGGACAAAAGCAAACAGGGCATTGCCGTCAGCAAGCATCTGTACGGCCTGTTCTTTGAGGACATCAATCAGTCGGCCGACGGCGGGCTCAACGCCGAAATGGTCGTCAACAATTCCTTTGAATTCGAATACCTTTCCTACGATCTGCACAACGCCTCCGTTCCCGTGCAGATCCGCCAGATGAAGGACAAGTATTGGGACATCTTCGGGGCCGGCCCCCGCTACATCAGCACGGAAGGGGGGATGAACGAAAACAACCCCTCGTACCTGGTGATGTGCGTGGGGGGCATCTACCGCGTCGAAAACCCGGGCTATGCGGTGGGCGCGTGGAACTACTACGGCATGGCGCTGGAAAAGGGCGAGACCTACAATTTCAGCATGTGGGTAAAAAAACTCGGCTTTGCGGGCAAGGTCGAGGTGTTTATCCGCGGCGCCCGTTCCGTCCTCACGACGAAGGCGGAGATCGAGCTTTCGGGCGACGGCGGAGACTGGGTCAAAGTCGGCTGTTCGGTCAAGGCGCTCAAAACGGAGCTGGGCCGCCTGGTCATGATCTTCAAGGGCAACGGCCACATCGGCATCGACTGCGTTTCGCTGCTGCCTTCCAACGTCTGGGGCGATCCCGACAAATATAGGAACGGCAAACTTTCGCCCCGCATCGTGCAGGTGCTCAAAGACTGCCATCCCTCTTTCCTGCGCTTCCCCGGCGGCTGCGTCGTCGAGGGGGACGAGGCGTTTGAAAACCAGTATCGCTGGCGCGGCACCGTTGGCCCGCTCGAGGCGCGCAGACAGATCGCCAACACCTGGGGCTACATGCAGTCGTACGGGGTGGGCTTCTACGAATATTTCTGCCTGTGCGAAGATTTGAACATGGCGCCGCTGCCCGTCGTGCACTGCGGCGTGCTCTGCCAGATCCGCGTCGGCGAACAGCGCGGCGAGGGCTACCGGCGCATCATGCCCGGCACCAAACAGTTCAAAGACGAGGTCATCGACAACGTCGCGCATCTCCTGTTCTTTGCCAAGGGCAGCGTCGACTCCGCCGACCCCGCCGAGGCGCATTGGGCGAAGGTCCGCGCCGATATGGGGCACCCCGCGCCCTTCCCGCTCGAATACGTCGGCATCGGCAACGAGAACTGGGGCGACGTGTATTTTGAAAACTTCGCCGCCTGCCGCATGGGGCTCGAACAGTACGACTATGCGGGCAAACAGACCAACCTCATCGAAAAATTCGGCGTGACCATCGTCACCACCGCGGGCGTGGACATCCGCCCGCAGGACTCCAACGACAGCTGGAAAGTCATCAACGCCAAATACCGCGACACCATCGTCGACGAGCACGTCTACAACTCTTACCAGTGGTTCATCGACAACACCAAGCGCTACGACTGCTACGACCGCACGGGCGCCAAGGTGTTCATGGGCGAATACGCGATGCACACCATGAGCGACGGCCGCGGCCGCCTCAACGGCGAAAACAACCTGCGTTCGGCCATCGCCGAAGCGGCGTTTCTGACCGGCTGCGAGCGCAACAGCGACGTGGTGAAGATGACCTGTTACGCCCCGCTGTTCGCCTCCACGGCCAACTATAAGTGGACGCCCAACCTCATCTGGTTCAACCCGCGCGACATCATGCTCACCCCCAACTACTTCGTGCAGCAGATGTTTGCGGGCAACACCGGCAAATACGTGCTCGACGGCGTGCGCGCAACGGACGACTGCAACGCGGGCGGCCTGCTGGTCGGCGCGCACGCGACGGCCGTCGAGGTGCGCGAAGTGCGCGTCAAAGACATCGCCACGGGCAAACTTCTGTACAGACACAACTTTCAGGACGGCATGGGGGACTGGAAGGTCTATCCCCGCTGCATCGGCGGGCAGCTCCGAGGCGGCGCCCTGTGCATCGCGCAGGCGGACGCCTTCAACGGTTATTATCTGGACGGCGACTTTGAAAACTGCGAGGTCGAAGTGGATATGCGCCGCGTCGGCGGCGCGCAGAGCTTCATCGCCGGCGTGGGCGTCAAGGACGTCGAGGACCGCGGCACGATGGACTGCAACGGCTTTTCCATCAGCTGCCAGTACGGCAAACACCACAAGGGGTACGACGTCTCCTTCGACAAGCGCGTCGACTTCATGCGCACCGTCTGCGAGATGATGGGCAAAGACAAGTTCATGGGCTATTCGCCCGAGGGCAATACCCTGAAGCTCGTCTACACCCGCGATAAGCTCGGCGCCTGGTTCTTCATGAACGGGGAATGGCACTTCCTCTTTGAAAAGAACGTCTGGCGCGTGAACGAGCGCGTCTTCCATTCCGCGACCGTCGACGGAGACAAGATCTATTTCAAGGTTGTCAACGCCAGCGGCGAGCCGCAGAAGATCCGCGCCGAACTCAAAGGCTTCGGCAAAAAGAAGAAGGCGCGCGTCATCACTCTGTCCGACGAGGACGAGTTTGTCATCAACGAGATCGGCACTAACTACGGCGCCAAACACAACATCGTGCCCGTCGAGAGCGAGGCGGCCATCAAGGACGACGTGCTCGACTACGCGCTGGATAAAAACAGCGTGACCGTTTTCGTCATCGAATAAGCCAAGCGGACAGCGCGAATGCAGGGCGCCCCGCCGCGATCGCGGCGGGGCGCTTCCGTCAAAAACAGAAAAAAGAGAGGGTATTTTATGCAGAAAACCAGGATCTTTGCGGATAAAAATCTGAAGATCGGGGCCATCGACCGCAATCTGTACGGCTCCTTTCTCGAACACCTCGGCCGCGCGATCTACGAGGGCATCTACGAGCCGGGGCATCCGGCGGCGGACGCCGACGGCTTCCGCGAAGACGTGCTGGCGCTGATCCGGGAACTGAACGTGCCGCTGGTGCGCTACCCGGGCGGGAATTTCGTCTCCGGCTACGACTGGAAGGACGGCGTCGGCCCCCGTTCGGCGCGCAAACGGCGGCTGGAACTGGCGTGGGCGAGCGTGGAGAGCAACCAGTTCGGCACCGACGAGTTCATCCGCTGGTGTCGCAAGGCGGGCATCGCGCCCATGCTCGCCGTCAACATGGGCACGGGCACGCCCAAAGACGCGCTCGAACTTTTTGAATACTGCAACCACCCGTCGGGCACCTATTTTTCGGATCTGCGCCGCCAAAACGGCGCGGAGCAGCCGCACGACGTCCGCTACTGGTGCATCGGCAACGAGATGGACGGGGAATGGCAGATCTGCGGCCTGGACGCCGAAAGCTACGGCCGGAAGGCGATGCAGACGGCGCGCATGCTGCGCTGGGCGGACGCCAGAAAGGCGGGGGAGCCGGGCGCGGTCCGGCTGGTCGTGTGCGGCAGCTGCCACTGCGATATGCCCACCTATCCCGAATGGGACCGCGTCGTCCTCGAACACACTTACGAAGAGGTCGACTATCTCTCCATGCACCGCTATTACGAATACGACCCTTCCTCCAAAGACCCGCTCATGGACTTTTTGGGCAGTGCGGACAACATGGGCGAGTTCATCGATACGGTGCGCGCCACCATCCGCTACGTGCAGGCCAAAAAGCGGTCGAAGCATCCCGTGTACATCAGCTTTGACGAGTGGAACATCTGGTCGCAGAGCGCGCCGCGCACCGCGCCGAACTGGGTCGAGGCGCCCGCGCTGATTGAGGACCGCTATACCTTCCGCGACATGCTCGTGTTCGCGGGGCTTCTGAATACGCTCATCAACCACAGCGACGTCGTGAAGATCGCCTGCCTGGCGCAGCTCGTCAACGTCATCGCGCCCATCCTGGCGCAAAAGGGCGGCGGCGTCGTGCGGCAGACGACCTTTTATCCCTTCCGCTATGCGGCGACGTACGGCCGGGGCGAGGCGGTGCGCTCCATCTCCGACAGCGCCCTGTTCGACAGCCGCTTCGGCAAGGCGCGGCGCGTCAACGAGGCCGTCACGCACGACCCGGCGGGGCGCGAGGTCTGCGTCTTTTTGTGTAATTATGCGGAAAGCGCCGAACGGGTCGAACTGGAACTGCGCTCCTTCGGGCAGCTGCGCTGCGAAGAGTTTGTGACGATGCAGAGCGCCGACCTCGACGCGTGCAACACCTTTGCCGCGCCCGAAACGGTGCTGCCCGT
>CALVHP010000102.1 GCA_944328405.1 uncultured Clostridia bacterium | reverse complement strand
CTGCAAAAATTACCGCCGATACGCTGATCGCGGACTGCCTCAAACTCAACCCCAATTCGCCGGAGATCCTTCTTTCCTGCGGGATGCACTGCCTCGGCTGCGCGATGGCGCACGGCGAGACCATCGGAGAGGCGGTCAACGTGCACGGGCAGGACCTGGACGACCTGCTGGCCAAACTCAACGAAGGCATCGAAGACTGAACCCTGCAAAGGCGCGGCTGACCGCGCCTTTTTTTCTGCCCCGGGGCAAAGGAGGACCGCCGTATGAGCGTACGCGCGGAAGACGTACAGAATCGCCGCCAGATCCTGAAAAGGTCCAGGCGCGCCGTATTTTTCGGCGGCGCGGGCGTGAGCACGGAGAGCGGGATCCCCGATTTCCGCTCGCAGGACGGGCTGTACAGACAAAAATACAAGTACCCGCCCGAACGCATCCTCTCGCACACGTTTTTTCTGGAACACACCGAAGAATTTTACGAATTTTACCGCGAAAAGATGCTCTGCCCCGACGCACAGCCCAACGCCGCGCACATCGCGCTGGCCGGGCTGGAAAGCGAAGGCGTGCTCGCCGCCGTGATCACGCAGAACATCGACGGCCTGCACCAGAAGGCGGGGAGCAAGACCGTGCTCGAACTGCACGGGAGCGTCTGGCGCAACCACTGCATGCGGTGCGGCATGAGTTATCCCCTGCAGCGCATCCTCAAGACCAAGGGAGTGCCCCGCTGCGCCTGCGGCGGCGTCGTCAAGCCGGACGTGGTTCTGTACGAAGAGCCGCTCGACCAGGCCGTTCTCGACCGCTCGGTCGGGCTGATCGGGGCGGCAGACACGCTGATCATCGGCGGAACGTCGCTCAACGTGTACCCGGCGGCGGGGCTGATCGAGTTTTTCCGCGGGGCGAACGTCGTCGTCATCAACCGCGGCGCGCCCGCCAAAGACATGCGCGGCGTGTACTTCATCGACGGGAAGATCGGCGAAGTGCTCGGCGCGCTCTGACCCCGCCTCGGGCGCATCGCCGCCCGGCCGCCGGCCTCTCCGGCGCCCGAAAAACCGGCCCGCCCCGGATTTTCATTTGAATTTTTTACGGAAAGCGCCCGCCGCGGGATCCCGCGGCGGGCGCTTCTTTGCCGTTTCCGCCGCCCGGGAGCGGCCCCGGCGCCTACGCCGTGCGCCGCCACATGTGCACGACGTAATAGGGCGGCATGTTGTTGTGCGGCGAAGACGCCCCCACGTGCGAAAGCTCGTGCGCCTGCAGCATGTGGTTGCTCCAGGCA
This sequence comes from uncultured Clostridia bacterium, assembly GCA_944328405.1. Lineage (GTDB taxonomy): Bacteria > Bacillota > Clostridia > Christensenellales > Borkfalkiaceae > Borkfalkia. The sequence goes on along the minus strand of CALVHP010000102.1, from coordinate 6,745 downwards.
AAGGCCTCCCCTTCCGCGTTGACGGCGAGCATGCCGGACGCGGGCGTGCCGCCCGTTTCGGCCGGTTTGCCGTAGAGGGTGTGCGTATGATCGGGAATCTCGGAAGAAAGCAGTTTGTGCTTTTCTTCCCCGCCCGTGGCGCCCGCGCTGTAGGTGCCCGCCGCGTACAGGAAGCGGTCCTCGATGGCCTCCCACGTGCCGCCGAACAATACGGAAGGCGCCGTTTCCGCCAGGGACAGATAGATCGCCCCCACGGGATATACCAGGCCGAGAAGTTCCGATTTTTTGAGATACGTCTGCGCGATCTCGTTCCCCTCGCCGTCGCATTCGGCGGCGCCTGCGGCGACGGTCCCGCCGAGCAGCGCCTCCCACTGCGCTTTGGCGACGAAGTTCCCCTCGACGGCGGTGACGGCCTCCTCCGACGCGGCTGCGGCCGCCGCGCTCTGCTGCGCGGTCTGGGCCGCCTGTTGCGCGGCCGTTTTGGCCGATTCGGCCGCCGCGGCGGACTGCGCCGCGGCTTCCGAGGCTTCTTCCGCCGCGACGGAAAGGGCGTCGAAGTCGAGCACTTCCGCCCAGTGCGCCGCGTCGAGCTGGCCGCCCGGATACGGCGCGGCGTCGTTGCCGTTGGCGAGGGAGCGCACGAACCGCCCGCGGCCGCCTTCGACCGCGCAATAGGCAAGTTCGTTCGCGCCGTAGGTGTGCGAGGCGTTCCAGGCATACACGGCGCGCGCCGCATACAGCCCGTCGTCCAGGTCGGCCGAAACCGCCGAAAGGGCGGCCGACAGAGCCGTATACGCGTCTTCGGGCGGGGCGGGCGGCAGCGGCTGCGGCACGCCCCGTTCGACGGTGAACTCCGCCGCGGCGCTCACCGCCTGTTCCCCCGCGGCATTCTGAAACGCAAACTGCACGCGCACCGTTCCGCAGCGCGCCGTGACGCACGCCGGCAGGGCCAGCGCCCACCCGTACGCCTCCTGCCCGGCAATGCCGACTTCGCCGATCTTCCCCGCGTAGGTGAGCAGGAAAGGCCCCTCCGCAGTGCCGTCCGGCAGCAGAAACGAGGCGGAGACCGCCGCGCTCTCGGCAAAAGGCGCCGCCAGCAGCACCCGGTTCCCCTCGCTGCCGCCCTGGTACACGCGCTCGGGCAGGCAGCGCGCGAGCGTGCCCTCCGCGTTGAGAAAATACATCATCGCTTGTTCCTCCTGCGGCCGGTCCTTCCGACCTCCGCGCCTCCATTGTACCGCAGGGCGGGCGCGCTTCGAGCGATGGGTGCCGTTTTTCCGCCGCGAAACACAGAAATTTCCCTTCCGGAACAAAAAAACCGGCGCGCAAAACGGCGCACCGGGGATATCGTTTTTGGGTGAAGCGGTCAGGCGCCCTTCCCCTGCCGCCCGACGATCCTGGCGCGGACGGGGCGGACGGGGTCGACGCAGAGGATCTCGCCGATCGAATCGGCTGTCACGCGGCCGCTGCGTACGTTTTTGACCGAATCGATGCTCCCGCGCACGTCCGCGTGCACGTCGCTGCATTCGAAGGCAAGGTCGCACCCTTCCATGGTGCAGTCGACGAGGCGCAGCCCCCTGCAATAGCACAGCGGCTGGGTGCCGCGGATGGTACAGCGGATGAGGGTCAGGCGCTCGGAATACCAGCCGAGGTACTCGCCGTCGAGCACCGAATCGGTCACGGTCACGTTCTTCGCGTGCCAGAAGGCGTCTTTGGTTTGGAGTTCGGAACGCGCGATGCGCACGTCGCGCACGTACTGGAAGGAATACTTGCCCGCAAAGCGCAGCCCTTCCGCGCGGATGCCGCGGCTTTCCAGAAAGGCGTATTCCGACTCGACGCCGCAGTCCTGCACGGACACATCGCGGCAGCGCCAGCCGAATTCGGGCGAGCGCACGGCGCAGCCGCGCATCCGCACGCCGCGGCATTCGCGCAGGGCCTTGATGCCGTTCAGCGCGCAGTCTTCCAGCACCACGCCGCGGTCGTACCACAGCGCCGCGCGACAATGCTCCGTCAGTTCACAGCGCACCGCGCGCAGATCCGTATCGTGCCAGAAGGGATAGCGCAGGTCGAAATAACATTCCTCCGCCAGGACGGAGCGCCCCTCTTTGAGCGCCGATTCGCCGTCCTCTTCCCCTTCGAAGCGGCAGCGTTTCAGCGCGATGTTCTGCGCGTGGTAGAGCGCGCGTTCCTGCCCGAAGCGCTCGTTCTGCAAAATTTTTTGTTCTCTTTCCATATCCGCTCCGCGGGCGTCGCCCGCCCTTTTTGCCATAGTATAAGCACGCACCCGCCCGTCCGTCCAATGCCTGTTTGGGATGGCGCGTATGCGCCGCGCGCAGGGCCGCGCATGGCGTACGCAAAAGCGCCGCGCGCAGGGCGTGCAAATAAAGCCGTGCGCGCAAAGGCCCCGTCCGCCCCCGCGGGTGCGGGGGCGGACGGGGCGGCACGCGGCGTTTCCGCCGCGGGAACGCTTACTCGCTGCGGAGCGCCACCACGGGGTCGCGCTTGGCGGCGGCCGCGGCGGGGATGAGGCCCGAGATGAGGGTCAGCAGCACGCTGATGACCACCATGATGCCCGCGCTGAGCAGCGGCAGCGCGGCCAGGCCCGAAATGCCCGTCAGAGGGGGCAAAATGAGGATGATGACCCCCTGCAGCAGGTACGCCACGGCGACGCCGAACAGCCCCGAACACAGGCCGATGATGAAGGTCTCGGCGTTGAACACCCGCTTGATGTCCTTTTTGCGCGCGCCGATGGAGCGCAAAATGCCGATCTCCTTGGTGCGCTCGACCACCGAAACGTAGGTGATGACGCCGATCATCACCGTAGAGACGATGAGCGAGATGCCCGTGAAGGCGACGAGCACGTAGGTGATGGCGTTGAGGATGGTGTTGACCATGCCCATGAGCACGCCGACGGTATCCGAATAGGTGATCTCGGTGGGACCGTCGTACCCTTCGTAGGTGCCGTAGGCGTCGAACCAAGCCTGCCGCTGCCCTTCGACCATGTCGTTCCAGCCGTCGAGATAGGCGAGAAGGTCGTCTTTCGAATCGAAGTCGCGCGCGTAGATGGAGATGGAATTGGGCGTATCGTCGCCGCCCAGGGTGCGCACCGCCGACTCGATGCCGGCCGACGAAGTTTCGACGGTGAGGGCGTAGCCGTACACGTCAACGCCGTTGTCTTTGCCGTATTTTTCCAAAACGTTGACGATCGAACCTTCCAGCCCGGGGCCGTCCTGCGCGCCGGGGGTGAATTCCAGCACCTTTGCGCGGCCCCAGTAATAGGTGGCAAGCGGTAGGTAGCGCCCCACGCGCACGGCCGAAGCGCCGGCGGAGCCGTCTTCGTTCAGGCCGCGCACGTATTCGACCAGTTCCGAACCGCTGTTGGCCCCGACGTATTCGGAAACGAGCCGTTCGGTCAGGCCCAGGCCCTCTTCGAGGCAGCCGTAGGTCAGCCCTTCTTTGAGGCGCAGCACGCCCGAGATTTTCAGAACGGTGCCGTCGCCTTCCGCCATTTCGCCGGGGCCGCCGCGCTCATAGCCGTTGTATTCGTAGCCATTGAACGCATCGGTCGCGGTAAGGGTATACAGCGCGTCGTTGTTGTACAGACGGAATTCGGTGCCGACGACGCCCTCCTGCACGACGTTGCCGTTTTCGTCCTTCACGTCGTAGAAGGGGATGCTCATGGTCTCCTCGGTGCCGTCCTGCGAGCCGAGGAAGAGCTGCAAAAAGTCGTCTTCGTCGATGAAGCCGAGCTGGGCGAGGGTGAGGTCGGTGGCGTCGTTCTCGTCGCCGACGACGAGGACGATCTCGTCCGAACGTTCGGGGAAGTGTCCCGCGACGACGTCGTACTGCGAATTGACGTAACTGCCGAAGTTTTCGTCGGAAAAGTCGGAGGTGCCCGGCATGATGCCCACCACATTGGTGAAGTAATCGACAAAGCGCGTCAAAGAGGAATACTCGTCGGCCGCGGTGGTGAGGATCTGCGTGTAGTATTCGCGCAGCATGCCCAGCGAAAGGTGCACGTCTTCGCGGGGGATGCCCAGATGCGAGGTGATGTCTGACCCCACGCCCACGGTGGTGAAAAGGCTGTCCGTCAGGCTGACGCCGCAGCCGTATTGGATGGCGTAATACAGGTCGGCGGGGGCGGCGTTTATGTAATCGAAATAACTGACCGTATTGCCGTTTTCGTCGACGTAGGCGTTGCCGCTGCTCAGATCGTTGGTGGTGGTCATGCCCTGCGCCAATTGCGAAAGGAAGGAGTTGACGTACACCTTGTCGCCGATCTCGTCCAGTTCCAGCCCGGTGCCGCCGCTCATAAAGGTGTTCATGACCTCGGTCATGTCCATCGCCGTTTCGTTGATCTGCACGGGGTAATACGAGAGCATGTCTTCTTCCGTCTTGCTTATGTAGCCCGAAAAGCCGGAAGAGAGCGCCAGCACGAGGCAGACGCTGATGATGCCGATGCTGCCCGCCACCGCCGTGACCGCCGTGCGCGCCTTTTTGGTCAGCAGGTTGCGCCCGCTCAGGCAGAACGCCGTCCAAAAAGACATGCTCGTCTTTTTCTGTTTGCGGCGCGGCGTGTCTGCCGCGGCGGCAGGCGCGGCTCCGTCCGTATTTCGGGCGGACGCACCCCCGTTTTGCGCGCCCGGCGCGACCTCTTCGCCTTCGCCCGCGGCGGGCTCTTCGCCCGTTTCGCTTTCGGCGGGTACGAAGGGATCGGTGTCGTCGATGACCTTGCCGTCGAGCAAACGCACGATGCGGGTGGAATACTGTTTGGCCAGTTCGGGGTTGTGCGTGACCATGATGACCAGGCGCTCGCCCGCGATCTCCTTGATCAGTTCCATGATCTGGATGCTCGTTTCGGTGTCGAGCGCGCCCGTCGGCTCGTCGGCGAGCAGGATCTCGGGGTTGTTGACGAGGGCGCGCGCGATGGCGACGCGCTGCATCTGCCCGCCCGAAAGCTGGTTGGGCTTTTTGTCGAGATGGTCCCCCAGCCCCACGCGTTCGAGCGCGTGCCGGGCGCGTTCGCGCCGTTCCGCCGCCGAAACGCCCGAAAGGGTGAGCGCGAGTTCGACGTTGCCCAGCACCGTCTGGTGCGGGATGAGGTTATAGCTCTGGAATACGAAGCCGATGCTGTGGTTGCGGTAGGCGTCCCAGTCGGCGTCGCGGTAATTTCTGGTGGAAACGCCCTTGATCACGAGGTCGCCGCTGGTGTAATGATCCAGCCCGCCGATGATGTTGAGAAGGGTCGTCTTTCCGCAGCCGGACTGGCCGAGCACGGACACAAACTCGCGGCGGCGGAACGAGAGGCTCACGCCCTTGAGGGCGTGTACCGTCGTGTCCGCGACGCGGTAGTCCTTGGTGATCGATTCGAGCCGAAGCATTGCGTCCTGCATAGTGTTTATCTTACTCCTCCGGTTTGAGCGATACTGTCTTGAATAATGCCGCTCCGCGCCTCAGCGCGCGGGCGAGGAAGCCGGGCCGGCCGCACGGCGGGCGATCTCCGCCTCCACCGCGTCGAAAAAGCGGTGCAGCCCCCGGAACAGCTGGCGCACCGGCTCTTCGCCGAGGCGCTCCACCACGGGGGCCAGAAAATCGCCGAGCAGGCGGCGGCGCTGCTCGTATTCTTCGTGCGCGCGGTCGGTCAGTTCAACGCTGACGCCGCCGCGCCCGTCCGAAAAACGGCGCACCGTACCCTTTTTTTCGAGTTTAGCAAGCGTCTGCGAAACAGCCGAACGGGTGACGCCCAGCGCCTTGGCAAGATCGCTCGCGATCACCTTGCGCCCCTCTTCTTCCGCGCGGACAAGCTCGCTGACCATCAGCATTTCACTGCCGCAAAAGCGCATCAGCCCGCGGTCGCCGCGCAGGCTTTCGAACCTTCGCCCGGCGTCGTAAATGTCCCGCAAAATTTCTTCTGTCTGCATATGGGTTCCTCTGTTAAGTGCTTAACTCGAACCCATTATAATCGGGCGGCACGAGGATGTCAAACAAACGCGCCGCCCGTTTTTTCATTTCACACAACTTTCATCGGATGCCCGCGCGGCCGTCAGCGATGCTTGTCGCGGCTGCGCACGAGGTAGATCGTATTGCCGTCCGCCTCGGTGCCGACGGCGTATTTTTTGAGGCAGGGCAGCAGCTTGTCCATCAGTTTTTTGAAGGAGTTGCAGCCGAAGTTTTTGGGAATGAAGTCCGAATACTTCTGCTTCATCTCCGAAGAGATCTGCGCGTAGAACGCCTTGCCGTTGTTGTCGATCATGCGGTCGATGATGTCGATGAGGTCGCTCTTGCGCTTGGCGTCGATGATCTCCGGCTCCTGCGGCTGCGGGGCGGGCGCGGGGGCCTTCGCCTTGGCCTTGCCCTTCTTTTTGCCGCTTTTGCCCTCCTCTCCCCCTTCGAGGTAGATGAACTCGTTGAAGGCGTTCACGAAGCTTTCGTTCACGTTGCGGCCGCCCAGCCCGATGACCGTTTTGCTGCGCTCGCGCAGTTCGCGTACCAGGCGGGTGTAGTCGGAATCGCCCGCGGCGATGCAGAACACGTCGACGTCCTTTTCAAACAGGATGATCAGCGCCTGGATGATCAGCGCGATGTCGATGGTGTTTTTGCGCGGCTGTACCTCGAACTGCTGCACGGCCGTCATCGAAAATTTGTTGACTTCGTCCCGCCAGCCCTTGACGGACGCCTTCGACCAGTCGGCGAAGATGCGCTTGACGACGATGTTGCCGTAGTTGGACGCCTCGTCGAAGATCTG
>CALVHP010000101.1 GCA_944328405.1 uncultured Clostridia bacterium | reverse complement strand
GAATGCTGCCGCGAAAGTTTCGCGCTCTGCGATATGGAAGAATACCCTCGCCGCAAAAAGCGGCGGACGGAAATGCTGGCGGAAATTTGCGCGCCTTCCTGCGCAAACGCTTTCAAATAGCGCCCGTTTGTGGTACAATACCCAAAAAGACGGGCGGAGGGAACATGAAGGTTTTTGCCGTGAGCGATCTGCACCTGCCGGGCGGGCAGGACAAGCCCATGGACGTATTCGGCGGCAACTGGTCGGGGCATTTCGAAAAGATCCGGCAGGACTGGCTGGCGCGGGTCGCCCCCGAAGACATCGTGCTGATCGCCGGCGACATCAGTTGGGCCATGACCCTTTCCGACGCGCTCGGCGACCTGCGCGCCATGGCTGACCTGCCCGGCCGCAAAGTGTTCGTGCGCGGCAATCACGACTACTGGTGGTCGGGAATCACGACCCTGCGCCGGAACGCGCCCGACGAGACCTTTTTCTTTTTGCAGAACGACTGCGTCCGCTTCGAGGAAGGGCTGGTGATCTGCGGCTCGCGCGGTTGGACGTGCCCGGGCAGCGCCGACTTCACCGACGCCGACGAAAAGATCTACCGCCGAGAAGGGGAGCGCTTCCGCCTCGTGTTTCAGAGCGTCGAAAAGGTCCGCCGCGCGGGAGACAGGCTCCTGTGCATGATCCACTATCCGCCCTTCAACGCGCGGCGCGAGCCGACGCTCTTCACTGAAGCGTTCGAGCAGAACGGGGCGGAAGCGGTCGTATACGGCCACCTGCACCGCACGGCGGGCGCCTATCCCTTCGCGTGCGAGCGCGCGGGGGTGCGCTATCTTCTCACCTCGTGCGACCTGCTCGGGTTCCGCCTGGCAGAGGTGCTTTGAATCCCGCCGCATTTCTTGCGGAAAATTTCGTCCATACGCTTTACAGGGCGGGGGCGGATGTGTTACAATACTTCCGATAAACGACTTTAATCGTACGGTACAGAGATGCCGGCAAGTCCGCAATCGAACAATTTTACGGAAGCAGGAACGTTTGTTTTTTCGTGTTTGTTTGAAACGAGCCCCGCGCATCTCGCGCGGGGCTTTTTTCCGCGCCCGCCGGAGGAGGGGAACGGCTTGCCTTCGCACATTCTGATGGATTCCGCGGCGATCGGCCGCACGCTGGCGCGCCTGACGCACGAGGTCGCGGAAAAAAACAAGGGCGCCGAAGGTCTTTGCCTGCTCGGCATCAAGCGCCGGGGCGAGATCGTCGCCGGGCGCATCGCGGCGCTCATGCAGAAGTTTTACGGCGCGTCGCCGCCCTGCGCGGGCGTCGACATCGGCCTGTACCGCGACGACCTGGTCAGCGGTTACTTTGTGCCCGACGCGGCGGTCAACTCTCCGGGCTTTTCCGTCGGGGGGAAGCACGTCGTCCTCTGTGACGACGTGCTGTATACCGGCCGCAGCGTCCGCGCCGCCATCGAGGCGATCTTTGACCTCGGCCGTCCGGCGCGCGTCAGCCTGCTGGTGCTGTGCGACCGCGGCGGGCGCGAGATGCCCGTCAGTCCCGATTTCGTCGGCAAAAACGTGCCGACGTCGCACCGCGAGTACATCGACGTGCGGCTGAGCGAACTCGACGGGGAAGATTCCCTCGGCATCACCGCGCCGGAAGAGCCCGCGCGCGGGCAGGAATAAAGGAGCGCATATGATCGGAAAAGACTTTTTGGGCCTCTGCGACGCCACCGCGGAAGACATCGTCACCATTCTCGATACGGCCGTCGGCATGAAGCGGCTGCTCACGCAGAACCTGAAAAAACTGCCGCATCTGCAGGGGCGCACGGTCACCACGCTGTTTTATGAAAACAGCACGAGGACGCGCTGTTCCTTCGAACTGGCGGCCAAATACCTCGGCGCGGGGACGGTGAACATTTCCGCCTCCTCCAGTTCGGTGCAGAAAGGGGAGACCCTGATCGACACGGGCTACACCCTCGACGCGATGAAAAACGACATCATCGTCATCCGCCACCCGATGGGCGGCGCGCCGCACCTGCTGGCGAAACACGTCCGCGCCTCCGTCGTCAACGGCGGCGACGGCATGAACGAGCATCCCACGCAGGCGCTGCTCGACTTTTACACCATGCGCGAAAAGTTCGGCGGGTTCCGCGGGCTGAAAGTCGCCATCCTCGGCGACATCAAGCATTCGCGCGTGGCCAAGAGCAACCTGTTCGGGCTGACCAAGCTCGGTGCGGAGGTCGTGCTGTATGCGCCCGCCACGCTGATGCCGCAGGGCATCGGGCGCATGGGCGCGAAGATCGCCCGCTCGCGCGAAGAGGCGCTTTCGGGCGCCAACGTCGTCATGGGGCTGCGCATCCAGCTCGAGCGCATGCACGGCGGCCTGTTCCCTTCGCTCTCCGAATACGCCAGATACTACGGCGTGAGCGAAGAACATCTCCGCTTTGCCGACAAGGACTGCATCGTCATGCACCCCGGCCCGGTCAACCGCGGCGTAGAATTTACATCCGGCGTGATCGACGCCGAAAACAGCAAGATCACCGAGCAGGTGCTCAACGGCGTCGCCGTGCGCATGGCGCTCCTGTTCCTGCTGTGCAAAAACCGTCAGGGAGGTAGCGGCAATGAATAAACTGTTCATCCGCGGCGGCACCGCGGTGTTTCCGGACCGCTGCGAAGAGTGCGACATCCTCGTCGAAGGAAGTACGATCGCCCGGATCGGCAGGGGGCTGAAGGCGCCCGCCGGCGCGCGCGTCATCGAGGCGCAGGGGCTGCACGTGTTTCCCGGCCTCATCGATCTGCACGTGCACCTGCGCGAGCCGGGATTCGAATACAAAGAAGACATCGCCAGCGGCAGCGCCGCGGCGGTGCGCGGCGGCTTCACGCAGGTCTGCTGCATGCCCAACACCGACCCCGTGTGCGACAACGCGGCCGTGGTCGGCTACATCGTCGCCCGCGGCAAAGAGGTCGGCCTGTGCAAGGTTCGGCCCATCGGCGCGATCACCAGGGGCGAAAAGGGCGAACAGCTCGCCGAAATGGGGAAGATGAAGGACGCCGGCGCCGTCGCCGTCAGCGACGACGGGAGGCCCGTCTCCGACGCGCGCATGATGCGCCTGGCCATGGAATACGCCTCCGATTTCGGGCTTGTCTGCCTCTCGCACTGCGAGGACAGGAGCCTTGTTGACGGCGGCGTCGTGAACGAAGGCTACAACAGCACCCTGGCGGGGCTGAAGGGGATCCCCCGCGCGGCGGAAGAGATCATGCTCGCCCGCGAGATCATCCTGGCGGAAACGCTGGGCAAGCGCGTGCACATCTGCCACGTCTCCACGAAGGGCGGCGTGCAGCTCCTGCGCGAAGCCAAGGCGCGCGGCGTGGCCGTCACCGCGGAGACCTGCCCGCATTACTTTACCCTCACCGACGACATCGTTACCTCGTTCGACGCGAACACCAAAGTCAATCCGCCCGTGCGCGAGGCGGAAGACGTCGCCGCGATCAAGGCGGGCCTTGCCGACGGCACGCTCGACTGCATCGTCACCGACCACGCGCCGCACCACGCGGACGAAAAGAACGTCGAATACAACCTGGCGGCCTTCGGCATCAGCGGCATCGAAACTTCCTTCTCTCTCTCGTACACGGCGCTTGTCCGCGGCGGGGTGCTCACTTTGCCGCAGCTTGCCGACCGCATGAGCGCGGCGCCGGCGCGCGTCCTTTCGCTGGAAGGGGGGACGCTCTGCGAAGGCGGCGCGGCCGATATCATGCTCGCCGACCTCAATGAAAAATACGTCATCGACAGCAAAGATTTCGTTTCCAAGGGCAAAAATACGCCGTTCAACGGCACCGAGGTGTACGGCCGCGTGAAGTATACGATCGTGGACGGAGACATTAAATTCGGGCTGTAAATGATTCAAAATTTCCAATTTCAGAGTAGTATGCGTGGCATAATCGCGTAATTTTCGGAGGAAACATGGACTACAAACGTCGCTTTATCCAATTTTTGTCGGAATGCGGGGTGCTCCGCTTCGGCACCTTCACGCTCAAGAGCGGGCGCGTCGCGCCGTACTTTCTCAACGCGGGCGAGTATAAGACGGGCGCGCAGATCAAGCGCCTCGGCGAATTCTACGCCGACTGCATCGTCGAAAACAACATCCCCGTGCAGACCCTCTTCGGGCCGGCGTACAAGGGGGTGCCGCTCGCGCTCTCCGCGGCGGTCGCTCTGTACGAAAAGTACGGAAAGGACGTCAACTTCTGCTTCGACCGCAAAGAGGTCAAGGACCACGGCGAAGGCGGCATGTTCGTCGGCAAGCAGCCTGAGGACGGGGAAAAGATCGTCATCGTCGAAGACGTGATGACCAGCGGCAAGGCGCTCAAAGAGGTCCTGCCCAAGCTGCGCGGCGCGGCGAAGGTCGACATCGCCGGCATGGTCATCACCGTCGACCGCATGGAAAAGGCGCTCGGCAGCGAGCGTTCGGCGGTGCAGCAGGCGCGCGCCGAAGAGGGCGTCGAAGTGTATTCCATCGTCACCGTCGCCGACATCGTCGCCGCGCTCGAAGAGGGCGTCATCGCGGGCCGCGAACATGTGCCCGCCATCCGCGATTACCTCGCCGAATACGGCGCCCAAAATTGAGGAAAGAGGAGAAACCGCCATGATTTTTGACACCCTCATCGACAGGATCGTCGCCACCGACAACCCGACCGTCGTCGGGCTGGATACCTGCTACGACTATCTCCCCGAAGAGATGCGCGGGCGGCGCTATGCCGCCCGGCCACGCACGCGTTCGGTCCGCACGGACGCACCCGCTGTGCCCGATCTGGCAGACGTTGCCGAGGCGATCTTTGAATTCAACAAAAACATCGTCGACGCGGTGTGCGACGTCGTCCCCGCCGTCAAGGTGCAGATCGCGTATTATGAAATGTACGGCGTCGAGGGTTTGCGCGCCTTCGCCAGAACGCTGCGCTACGCCAAAGAGAAGGGGCTTCTCGTCATGGCGGACGCCAAGCGCAACGACATCGGCGCCACCGCCGAGTGCTATGCCAAGGCGTACCTCGGGGAGACGGACGTGTGCGGCCGCGCGGCGGAGGCGTTCCCGTCCGATTTTCTGACCGTGAACGGCTATCTCGGTTCGGACGGCATCAAGCCTTTCGTGAACTGGGCGAAGCAAAAGGATCGCGGCCTCTTCGTTTTGGTCAAGACCTCCAATCCTTCTTCGGGCGAGCTGCAGGACATGCGGCTGGAAAACGGCAAAACCGTCTACGAATACATGGGCGCGCTCGTCGAGCAGTGGGGCGAAGGCACCGCCGGCAAATACGGCTATTCGGCGGTCGGCGCGGTCGTGGGGGCGACCCATCCCGTGCAGGCGGAGATCCTCCGCCGCGAAATGCCGCATACCTTTTTCCTGATCCCGGGCTACGGCGCGCAGGGCGGCAAGGCGGACGATCTGAAGGTGTGCTTCGGCAAGGACGGATTGGGTGGCATCGTCAACTCTTCCCGCGGCATTCTCTGCGCGTACCGGCAGGAAAAGTACAAGGGGATGTCCTATGCGGACGCCGCGCGGAAAGCCTGCCTCGACATGAAAGACGACCTAAACCGCGCCATCAAAGGGTAATTATAGAGTATTCTGTCACACATAAAGCGACTTTTTTGGAGGAAACGGCGTGAAAGAGCTGACAGCACGGGTTTACAGCAACGAGCGGATCGCTCCGGGCATTTACGAGATGGATCTGCAGCTTCCCGAAGACATCGAATTCCGCTGCGGGCAGTTTCTCAACCTGTCCGTGGGCGACGGCGCGCATCTGCTGCGCCGCCCGTTTGCGATCACCTGTTACAACAAAGAAATGCGCATCGCCGTCTGCTGCTACCAGGTCAAGGGCGAGGGGACAAAGTTGCTCTCCGAAAAAAAAGCGGGCGACGGGCTGGCCTGCGTCCTGCCGCTGGGCAACGGGTTTACGATCGGGGACGAACAAAAGCGCGTCGCGCTCGTCGGCGGGGGTGTGGGCATTTTCCCTCTGCTCTCCGTGCTCGGCGAATACCAAGAGAGCGACAAGCATTTCCGTTCGTATATGGGTTTCCGCAGCGCAGAGTATGTGAACATGTTCGGCATGTACGACCATCGTTCCGATCATTACGCCTGCGCGACGGACGACGGCAGTTTTGGCGCGAAGGGGAATGCGGTCCGGCTCTTTTTCGACGACTTTGAAAACGCCAGGCCCGACGTCATCCTCGCCTGCGGGCCGACGCCCATGCTGCGCGCCCTGAAGGCGGGGCTGCAAGAGCGCGGCGTCCGCGTCCCGTGCTATGTCTCGCTGGAAGAGCGCATGGGCTGCGGCATCGGCGCCTGTCTCGTATGCGTCTGCAAAAAGAGCGGCGGGCAAAACGCGCGCGTATGCAAAGACGGCCCCGTCTTTGCGATCGATGAGGTGGAACTGGAAT
>CALVHP010000100.1 GCA_944328405.1 uncultured Clostridia bacterium | reverse complement strand
CCCGGTACCCTTCTTCCGCAGGCAAGTTATACGCAAAGCCGCCCCCGCAGAAACTGCGGGGGCGGCAAAAACACCGTCGTTTCGGTTTTTTCGGTTATCTGGCGCCGTTTACAAAGGCAAGCACGGCCGGGTACAGCGCGGACTTGTCCGCCACGGCGGTAAAGCGCACGGGCTTGTCCCGCAGTTTGGAAAGGCTCGCGGGCACCTTCATGGCGGTGGCTATGTTCAGGTGCTTGATCGCCTTGAACGAATCCTTGATGTCGTTGCCGGTGATGGCGTACATCACGGCCTGGGGGAACTTGTACGGGCTGGCCGTGGACACGACGACCATGGGCGCGCCCTCCTTCTTGTTCTCCGCCATGTAGTTGGAGGCGGCGAACATCGCGCAGGCGGTGTGCGTATCCATCGGGTACTGGTATTCTTCGAAAAACTCGTAGATGGTCTCGACCGTCTCGTCCTCGTCGCAGAAATCCGCCCAGAACTCCTTCTGCACCGCCTCGCGCTCGTCGTCGTACAGCTCGTAAACGCCCTCTTTGGCGAGTTTTTCCATGCGCATGGAGACGCGCACGGCGCTGCGGTCAGACAGTTCGAACAGGAGCCGCTCGAGGTTGCTGGAAATGAGGATATCCATCGACGGAGAGGTCGTCTTGAAAAACTCGCGGCGCTTGTCGTACACGCCGGTGTCGAAAAAGTCGGTCAGAACGTTGTTGCGGTTGGACGCGCAGATGAGTTTGCCGACGGGCAGGCCCATGCGCTTGGCGTAATACGCCGCCAGGATGTTGCCGAAGTTGCCGGTGGGCACCGCAAAGTTCACCTTGTCGCCCATCTTGATCTGCGCGGAAGAGACGAGGTCGAGGTACGCCGAAAAATAGTAGGCGATCTGCGGGGCGAGGCGGCCGAAGTTGATGGAGTTGGCCGAAGAGAGCACGTAGCCCTTCTTTTTCAGCTCCTCCTTGCAGGCCTCGCTGGTGAAGATGGCCTTCACCGCCGACTGGCAGGCGTCGAAATTGCCGCGCACCGCCACCACGTTCACGTTGCCGCCTTCCTGCGTCGCCATCTGCAGTTTCTGCATCTTGGAAACGCCGTCGTTGGGGTAAAACACCATGATCTTGACGCCCGGGGCGTCCTTGAACCCTTCGAGAGCGGCTTTACCCGTATCGCCGCTGGTCGCCACGAGGATGAGCACCTGCTCGCGGATGCCGCAGATGTCGCACCCCTTGCGCAGGAGATAGGGCAGCAGCGTGAGCGCCAGGTCCTTGAACGCGCACGTCGGGCCGTGGAACAGTTCGAGCATGTACAGCGAAGAATCGATCTTCACCAGCGGCGCGGCGTCGCCCTCTTCGAACTTCGAATACGCCTGTTCGCAGGCGGCTTTAAGCCCGTCGTAGTCGTATTCGTCGAGATATTTGTGCAAAACGGCGGCCGCGCGCTCGGCATAACTCATGGAGAGCATCTCTTCGAGCTCGGCTTCCGACACGGGCGGAAAGGTCTCCGGCACAAACAGGCCGCCGTCTTCGGCGATGCCCTGTACGATGGCCTGCGCCCCCGTCACGCATTCTCCCCCTCTCGTGCTGATGAACTTCATATCTCCTCCTGCCGGCACAAAAAGCCGAAAGCGTGCGAAAACGCGCGCCTTGCCTTACGGGCGCGTTCCGGACCGCAATAAATTTGCTGAACCCTAAAAACCCCGGGCCGGAGAGCTTCCCCCGAGGAAGCTCCGGCCCGCACCGCCCGTTCCCGGGCGGAAAGTTACAGATATTTGGCGACGAAGTCGGGCAGTTCCTCTTTCGCGCAGCTGCAGGTAACGTAGATGGTCAGCCCGTTCTGCTCGGAGATCTTGTCGAGCATGTAATAGAAGGCGGCCATGTCCTTGATGTCTTTGCCGGCGATGCGCGCGGCGCCGTCGATGAAGAGGTACTCGTTGTCGTTGTTGGCGGCGATCACGCCCTTCACGAAGCCGATCAGCGCCTCCTCCCCCGCGATCTGAAAGTCCTGCGTATCGATAAAACGAATGTCCCTGTGCAGATCATACATGTAGCGCTTTGTGTTCGAGAGAAAGATCAGGTGCCCTTTCGCCACCGGTACCTTGCTGTTTGCCTCGTCGATCAGGATCTTCGTCTTGCCGGTGCCTTTGGGCCCGTAGATAATTTTGATCATGGAAACCTCCGTTCGATAGTCTTTCGATGGTTCTATTTTATACTATTTCGGCGCGACTTTCAATCCTTTTCGGAAAAAATCCCGAAAAATTTTTCCCGCGCGCTTTTTATCTCTCCGACACGCGCCTTTCGCACGCCGTCCGCGTCAGCGCTTGCTCCGCGCCCGGCCGAACGCCAGGAACAGGCGGTGCTTCTCGCTGTCGAGCCGGCGGATCATGTTGTCGAGCTCGTCGTCGCCCCAGATGCTGTTGCGCCCGGCGGCGTATTCGCGGTCGATCTCCTCTTTCATCCCCACGACGAGCTCGTCGCGCTTGTCGATCTTGTATTCGTCGGGCAGAGAATAATAGTCGTTGATCCAGTAGGCGATGCCCGCCAGGCCGCTGGCGTTGTTGATGGAAACGCGCGCGGGCCGGTTGAGCAGCTTGTCGGTATCGAAGATGTTGTAGATCTCGGGGTCCTTGAGCATGCCGTCCGCGTGGATGCCGGCGCGGGTGGCGTTGAACGCGCGCCCCACAAAGGGCGTCTGCGGCGGGATGATGTAGCCCAGCTCGTTTTCGAAATAGGCGGCGATGTCGGTGACGGCGGTAAAGTCCATGCCGTCGTCGGTGCCGCGCAGAGAGGCGTACTCGATGGCCATCGCCTCGAGCGGGCAGTTGCCCGTGCGTTCGCCGATGCCCAGCAGCGAGCAGTTGACCGAGCTCGCGCCGTACAGCCACGCCGTGGTGGCGTTGGTGACGACCTTGTAAAAATCGTTGTGGCCGTGCCATTCGAGCAGTTCGCTGGGCACTTCGGCATGGTGGTGCAGCCCGTACACGATGCCCTGCACGCTGCGCGGCAGCGAGGTGCCGGGGTAATTCACGCCGAACCCCATCGTGTCGCACATGCGGATCTTGACGGGGGTGCCGCTCTCGCGCGAGAGCTTCATCAGCTCGTTGGCGAAGGGCACCACAAAGCCGTAAAAGTCGGCGCGGGTGATGTCTTCGAAGTGGCAGCGCGGCTTGATGCCGTGCGAAAGCGCGCTCTTGACGATGCCCAGGTATTTATCCATCGCCTGGGCGCGGGTCAGGTGCATCTTTTTGAAGATGTGGTAATCCGAACAGCTCACGAGGATGCCCGTTTCGGCCACGCCCGCCTCTTTGACCAGCTCGAAGTCCTTTTCGTTGGCGCGGATCCACGTCGTGATCTCGGGGAAGGGCAGCCCCAGGTCCCGGCAGGCGTGCAGCGCCGCCCGGTCCTTGTCGCTGTACAGGAAAAATTCGCTCTGGCGGATGATGCCCTTCGGCCCGCCCAGCCGCGCCATCAGCTTGTACATGTCGACGATCTGCCGCACGGTGAACGGCGAGGTCGACTGCTGCCCGTCGCGGAAGGTCGTATCCGTGATCCAGATGTGCTCGGGCATGTCCATCGGCACGTGGCGGTAGTTGAACACCACCTTCGGGATCTCGTCGTAGGGGTAGATGTCGCGGAACAGCTCGGGTTCGGGCACGTCCTGCAATTCGTAATGGTATTTGTCCTCTTCGAGAAGGTTTTTGCTCTTGTCGAAATAGATCACCGCTTAAAACACCTCCTTGACGAAGGATTCGATGCGGTCGAGCCCTTCGGCGATGTCCTCTTTGGAAATGGCGTAGGAGAGGCGCACGCACTCGTCGTCGCCGAAGGCGATGCCGGGCACGACCGCCACGCCCTTTTCGAGCAGCATGTCCGCCACGTCCAGCGAGCCGCCGATCTTACGGCCCTCGAAGCGCTTGCCGTACAATTTGTCGACCACGAGCATGATGTAGAAGGCGCCGTCCGGCACGATGCAGTCCAGCCCGTCGATCCGGCGGATGCGCTCGATCATGAATTTGCGGCGGTCGTTGAAGATGTCGCGCATCTTCACGAGTTCTTCCTCGCTGCCGCTGAGCGCGGCGATGGCGGCGTACTGCGAAACGGTCGCCGGGTTGCTCGTGGCGTGGCTCTGGAACGAATCGATGGCTTTGGCCACTTCCTTCGGGGCGGCCAGCCAGCCAATGCGCCAGCCCGTCATGGCGTACGTCTTGGAAACGCCGTCGACGACGACGGTATGCTCCTTCATCCAGTCGCTGCAGCGGGCGATGGAGAAGTGCTGCACGCCGTCGTAGATGAGTTTGGAATAGATCTCGTCCGAAATGACCCAGATCCCCGCCTCTTCGACGACCTTGCCGATGGCGCGGATCTCCTCTTCGGTGTACACGGCGCCCGTGGGGTTGGAAGGCGAGTTGAAGACGAGCATCTTCGTTTTGGGCGTGACGGCCTTTTTCAGGTCTTCGGGGCTGATCTTGAAGTGATTTTCTTTCTGCCCCTCCACGAACACGCTCCTGCCGCCGCAGACCTTGACCACTTCGGGATAGGTCAGCCAGTACGGCGCGGGGATGATGACCTCGTCCTCCTCTTCGACGAGCGCGAACATCGCGTTGAAGATGGAGTGCTTCGCCCCCGACGAGACGATGATCTGCGAGGGATCGTACTCCAGCCCCTGCTCTTTCCGGAAGCGTTCGGCGATCTTCCGGCGCAGCGCCGGCAGGCCGGAAGAGGGCGTGTATTTGGTATACCCGTCGTCCAGCGCCTTTTTGGCGGCGTCGATGATGTGCTGCGGGGTGTTGAAGTCGGGCTCGCCCGCCCCGAAACCGATGACGGACTTCCCTTCCGCCTTCATCGCCTTGGCTTTGGCGGTGATGGCAAGGGTCAGCGAGGGAGAAATGGAAGAGATCCTCTTGGTCGTGTTCATGGTTTTACCTCTGTATAAAAAATTGTTTGCTAACGGAAGGAAAGGGCGCGCCCGCCGCGGAAATTCCGGCCCGGCGCAAACGTCCGGCCCCGGCGCGGCGTCAGTTCTCTTCGGATTCGGAAGAGAGCATGCGCTCGCGGTCGGCGATGGCGAGGCTTTCGAGCATGCCGCCGATGTCGCCGAGCATAAAGGTATCCAGCGAATACAGCGTCAGGCCGATGCGGTGGTCGGTCACGCGGTTCTGGGGGAAGTTGTAGGTGCGGATGCGCTCGCTGCGGTCCCCCGTGCCGATCTGGCTCTTGCGGTTTTCGGCGTAATCGCTCTGGTACCGGGAATTATAATAGTCGTACAGGCGGCTGCGCAGCACCTTCATCGCCTTTTCGCGGTTTTTGATCTGCGAGCGCTCGTCCTGACAGGTCACCACGATGCCCGTGGGCAGATGGGTGATGCGGATGCAGCTCTCCGTCTTGTTGATGTGCTGGCCGCCCGCCCCGCCCGAGCGGTAGGTGTCGATCTTCAGGTCTTTATCCTCGATCTTCACGTCGACGTCTTCTGGCTCGGGCAGCACGGCTACCGTCACGGTGGAGGTGTGCACGCGCCCCTGCGATTCCGTTTCGGGCACGCGCTGCACGCGGTGCACCCCGCTCTCGTATTTGAGCTTGCTGTACACGCCCTTGCCCGAGACGGTGAACACCACCTCTTTCATGCCCCCCAGTTCGGTCTCGTTGGCGTCGACGATCTCCGTCTTCCAGCGCATGCTCTCGGCATAGCGCGCGTACATGCGGTACAGGTCGGCGGCGAACAGGCTCGCCTCGTCGCCGCCCGCCCCGCCGCGGATCTCCATGACCACGCCGCGGTCGTCGTTTTTATCCTTGGGCAGCAGGAGCACGCGCAGCTCGCCGTGTATTTGGGCCAGTTTCTCCTTGCAGGCGTAGCCCTCCTCGGTGAGCAGGTCGCGCATCTCGCGGTCCTCTTCCGCCTCCGCGGCGGAAAAGGCGTCGTTCATCTCCTTTTCGACCTTCTTGTATTCGAGGTATTTTTCGGCCGTTTCGGCCAGTTCCGCATGCTCTTTCGCGCACTGCGTCCAGCGCTCGGGCTGGGAAATGACGGCGGGATCCGCCATCTCTTCGGCCAGCGCGCGGTAGCGCTGCAGGATGTTTTCCAGTTTTTCGATCATAGCAACCCGTCCGCGCCCGCGCGGGTCTCGCGCGGCGCTCCTCTCCCCGGGCCGCCCGCCCGGCGTTTTCCGCGCCCGCCCGGGCGCGTCGCGCGGTCAGAGCACCGCGCGGATGAACCGCTCGACCCCTTCCAGGTCGCGCGAGATGATGGAATAGTCGAACTTCGTCAGCAGTTTGACCACGGCCTGCGCCTGCCCCTGCCCGCATTCGAGCAGCAGCGTGCCCCCGCGCACGAGGTGCTTGGGCGCCTCGGCGGCCAGCCGCCGGTAAAAATCCAGCCCGTCCGCGCCGCCGTCGAGGGCGGAGAGTGGCTCGTGCTCGCGCACCTCGCGCTGCAGCCCGGCGATGTCCCCCGAAGGGATGTACGGCGGGTTGCACACGATGAGGTTGAACTTGCCTTTGACGGAGGCGAACAGATCGCTTTCGATGAATTTGACGGAAACGCCGTTGCTCTTCGCGTTTTCCGCCGCCACTTCGAGCGCCGCAGCGCTGACGTCGGACGCCGTCACGGTCACTTCCTTTTCGCGCGTGGCCGCGGCGACGGCGACGGCGACGCAGCCGCTGCCCGTGCACAGGTCGAGCACCTTGTCTCCGGGCTCCGCCGTCTTGATCGCCATTTCGGCGAGCATCTCCGTTTCGGGCCGCGGAATGAGCACACGTTCGTCCACTTTCAGTTCATGCCCGTAAAAATTCGCGCTGCCCAGGATGTACCAGAGCGGCCGTCCCGCCAGCCGTTCCCCCGCGATGCGGTCCATTTCGCGCACGCGCGAGGGCGTGAGGATGCTGTCGCAGGAAGCCAGCGCGCTGCGCGCCACGCCCGTCTTGACGGAGACCAGCCACTCCGCGTCGCTGCGGTCGATGCCCGCCGCGGCAAAGTGCGCGGCCAGCTCTTCGGTGTATTTTTTCACGCTCTTGGAGACGACGAAGTCGCTCTCTTTCAGCGAAGGGTCGGCGTCCATCTCGTACACCCGGTTGAAGGCGGCGATGGCCACTTCGAGCATATCGTCGCTGGGTTCGCGCGTCGTCAGCCGCTGCAGCGCAAACCCCGGCGCCTTGATGGGCAGCAGGATCTTGCTCTGCGACTTGGCGAGCAGTTTGAGCACCTCGTACGAAAGCCCCGCCACCACGGGCAGGAATAAAAGTTTGATCCCGAATTGCGCAAGATATTGCAGAACGCTGTTTTCGATGCCGCCGAACGCGCCGCGCAGCAGCCAGTTCACGACCGAAAAGACGACGATGCTGATCGCCATCACCAAAAACAGGAAGGTGGTGCCGCAGCGGTCATGAATGCGCGAGCACGTCTTCGCGTTTTCGGGCGTGAGCTCCATCCCTTTTTCAAAACAGGTGATGGTCTTGTGCTCGGCGCCGTGGTACATGAACACGCGGCGGATGTCCTTCATCGCGGTGATGAGCACGATGTACAGGATGAAGATGACCAGGCGGATGCCGCCCTGGGCGAGGTTGTACCCGATCGTCCACCACAGCCGTTCGGGGAAGATCAGGTTGGAAAGCCACAGCGGCAGCGCGATGAACAGCCCCACCGCCAGCACGACGCCCAGCAGCGTCGCCAGAAAGGACACCGCCGACATCACGTTGATGTGCAGCTTTTTCTCGCACCATTTTTCGAACTTCGAAGGCTCGCCCTCGTCGCCGTACACCTCGGCGCTGCGCATCAGGATCTTCGAGCCGCTCACCAGCGACGCGACGAAGTTGACCACCCCGCGCACGAGGGGGATCTTCGACACGACGCGCATCCCCTTCGAGGGGTTGAGCCGGCGGCTCTCGACCTGGATGTTGCCCTCGGGGTCGCGCACGGCGGTGGCGTACGCCGTTTTGCCGCGCATCATCACCCCTTCGAGCACGGCCTGACCGCCGATGTAGGTGCGCTTTTCCTTTTTCGTCTTTTTTTGTTTTTCTTCCTTTTTACTCATGAAAACGACCGTCCGGAACGCCGGATCCGCATATCCCCGCGCCCCGCGGGCGCCGAATAAAGAAAAATCAGCCCCAAGCAAAAACTTAGAGCTGACACACACTGACTAAATGCCGTATCTCTTTTTGAACTTATCGACCCTGCCGCCTGTATCCACGAGTTTCTGCCTGCCTGTAAAGAAGGGATGGCATTTGCTGCAAATATCCACTTTGATGGTATCGCCTTTTTTGGTGGAACCCGTCTTGAACGTCGCGCCGCAGGCGCACGTCACGGTGACCTCGTGATAATCGGGATGAATGTCGTGTTTCATAAATTCACCTCTCTTTGCGCGTACTCTCTTAAAACCAAGATGCTGACCTATTATAGCGCATTTCGCCCTTCAAGTCAAACGGAATGGGGGCGCTTTTCGAATTTTTTTGCAAAATGCGGGCGCACAAACGCGCGCAGGACTGCCGGCGCGCAATCGCTTGCAAAATTTTGCGCTTTGATTTATAATGACGTCAAAGTGCGGGAGGCTGCGCCTTCCGCCGCAAGGAGTTCTATGAAGATCTGGAAAGTGCTCTCCCCCGGCGTTCTGGCCGAGGAAGAGAAGCCGGAAAGCATCCAATCCCCCACCCAGGCCAAGGTCAAGGTGACCAAACTTCTCCTTTCCTCCGCCGAGCTGCGCGTATTCGACGGCAGCGCCGGCGCGGCCTACCCCGTGATCCCCGGGCGCTTCGCCGTCGGCGTCGTCAGCGAAGCGGGCGAAGACTGCGTCGGGGTGGAAAAGAACACGCGCGTGTACATCCGCGACGTGGCGCCCTGCGGCCGCTGCGAGCAGTGCGTGGCGGGCCACGCCGAAAACTGCGTGCACATCTGCGTCGCCGGCGTCGACCGCGACGGCGCCCTGCGCGACTTCGTCGTGGCGGAAGAATCCGCCCTGTCCCCCCTGCCGCCCTCCGTCTCCGACGACAAGGCGCTGTTCATCGGCATCGTATCCATGTGCGAAGCGGTCGTAGACGGGCTGGACGCGGCCAAGGGCACACACATCGCCGTGTTCGGCGCCGACGAGATCGGCAACCTGCTCTCGCAGCTGCTGATCTACCGCCAGGCCGTCCCCATCCTGATCGACCCCGACGAAGACAAGCTGAAACTGGCGGCGCAGTGCGGCATCTATTACACCGTAAAGGCGGACGAGACCCTGCACGAGCGCATCAGCCAGATCACCGGCGGGCGCATGGCGGCGGGCAGCGTGTACACCAGCTACTGCCCCGTCCCGCCCGAAACGGCCTTCGAAACGACCGCCGCGGGCGGCACCGTCGTCTACACGGGGCTGGGCTTCCCCTCCGTGTCCGTGCCCATGAAGATCGCGCAGGACAAGCGCCTGACCCTGACGACGATCTCCAACGACTATTCCAACAACGCCGCGGCGATCAACCTGCTGGTCAACAACGCGGTGGACCCGACCCCGCTCATCGCCGCGCACCGGCCCGTCGCCGAGGCGGCGGGGGCCTTCCAGGACGGCTGCGCCGCGCTCAAAGAGAGCGGGCGGGCGCCCTGCGGCGTCATCGAGATGCTCTGACCGCGAGGAGACCCGCATGCGCCTGCGTAAATTGTTCAGACTGCTGACGAGCAAATTCCTGCTCGTCTGCCTGGTGCTTCTCATCGAACTCGCCCTCGTCCCCGCCGCGTACTATTTTATTCTGTTCAACGCGAGCGCGGGCGTATTCGTCGCGCTCCTGATCGCGGTCGTCGTGTTCGATTTTATCCTCGTCCTGTTCATCGTCAATGCGGACATCAACGCCGAATACAAGATCGCCTGGCTGGTGCCCATCCTGTTCATCCCGCCGGCGGGCGGGTTCCTCTTTCTCTCCCTGCGCCGCCGCAAGACGCCGCGCCGCCAGCTCAAGATTCTGCGCGACAAATTCGACGGCATGGAAGAGGCCTTTTACCGCCAGGACGAAGGCGTGACGCGCAAATACGAACAGGCGGGCGTGTTCGCCGTCCAGTGCGCCGCCGCCACGCGCGCCGCCAACTTTCTTCCCCCGGCCGACTGCTGCGACGCGGAATATTTCCCCTCCGGCGAGGCGTACGCCGCGCGGCTGACCGAAGAGCTGGAAAAGGCGGAAAAATTCATCTTCCTGGAATACTTCATCATCGCCCGCGGCAAGTTCTGGGACGGCATCGTCGAGATCCTTGAACGCAAAGCCGCGGCGGGCGTGGAGGTGCGCGTCATCTACGACGACATCGGTTCGATGTTCAAAGTGCCCTCCAACTACCCCTCCGAGCTGGAAAAAATGGGCATCCACTGCCTGTGTTTCAACCGGTTCCGCCCGGTGCTCGACGTGGCGCAGAACAACCGCACCCACCGCAAGATCGCCGTCATCGACGGCCTGACCGCCTTCACGGGCGGCATCAACCTCGCCGACGAATACATCAACGAAGAGCACCCCTTCGGCCACTGGAAAGACACGGGCGTGCTGGTGCGCGGCCGCGCCGCGCAGAACTTCACCGCGATGTTTCTGCAGCTTTGGTCGCTGTACGCCGACAAGGAAGACTATTCCGCCTTCACCGTCGAAGCGCCCGAGGGCGACTGCCTGTGCCTGCCCTTCTGCGATTCGCCCTTCGATGAAAACAACGTCTGCGAAAACCTATACCTGAAAATCATTTACAACGCGAAAAAGTACGTCTACATCTTCACGCCCTATCTGATCCTGGACGGCGAGATGAAGCGCGCCCTCGTCTCGGCGGCGCGGGCGGGCGTGGACGTGCGCATCGTCGTGCCGGGCATTCCCGACAAAAAATACGTCTACGCCGTGACCAAGGCGTTCTACTCGCAGCTGGTCAAAGACGGGATCAAAATTTACCGCTACACGCCCGGCTTCATCCACGCCAAAAGCATCGTCAGCGACGGAAACTGCTGCATCGTCGGCTCGTCCAACATGGACTTCCGCAGCTTTTATCTGCACTTTGAATGCGACGCGGCCTTCTTCGACGAGCGCATCGCCGGGGAGGTGGAACAGGATTTCCTCGCCACCTGCCAGGTCAGCGAACTCGTCACCGTCGACGCCATCAAAGACAGCGTGCCGCGCCTTCTCTACCGCGCGCTGCTGCGCATCTTCGCCCCTCTGATGTAACGCATTTCGCAAAAACGTCCCCCCGGTTTTCGGACCGGACCGGCGCACGGTCCCCTCCGGCGGCCGGCGGCGGGCGCCACGGAAACACTATGATAAAACTGGTAGCAAGCGATCTCGACGGAACCCTTCTCGACCCTGCGGGCAACCTGCCCGACGGGGTTTTCGACGTCATCGAAGATCTGCACGCACGGGGCGTTCTGTTCTGCGCCGCGAGCGGCAGGCAGCTGGTCGCCCTGCGCGAGATGTTCGCGCCCGTGGCGGACAAGATCCTGATCATGGCGGAAAACGGCGCGCTCGTGGCGCGGGGCGATTCTCTGCTGTACGCGCGCCCCATCGGCCGCGAACTCGCGGTCCGCGCCCTCGAGGCCGTCCGGCCGCTGCCCGGCGCCCACCCGCTCGTGTGCACGCCCTCCTGCGCCTATTACGAAGAAGAGGCGCAGCCCTTCCTGCAATACGTGCGCGCCTCCTACCTGCGCAACGCCAGGGGCGACCTCGTGCAGATCGCCGCGCGCGAACCGGTGTGCAAAGTCGCCGTATACGACGAGCGCGGCCCCGAAAACAACGGCATGCAGGTGCTCCCCCGCGCCCTGCCGCAGCTGCGCGTCATCCAGTCGGGCGGAAACTGGCTGGACATTTCCGACGCCGAAGCGCACAAAGGCAACGCCATCCGCTTCCTGCTCGGACAATTCGGCCTCCGCCCCGAAGAGTGCGCCGCCTTCGGCGACCACATGAACGACTACGAGATGCTCCTCGCCTGCGGGCACCCGTACGTCACCGAAAACGCCTTCGGCCCCCTCAAACAGCGGGTCGGCAAGATCATCCCCTCCAACGAGCGCGCGGGCGTGCTCTCTTCGCTGCGCCTGATCGCCCAGGGCATCCTGCCGTGACCGCCCCGCAGACCGCGGCAGCCAACGGGCGGCGGCAACCGACCAACCGACAGACAACCGACCGACAGACAAGCAGCGCCCCGAGGCAAAAGCCGCGGGGCGCGTTCTCTTTTCGTTCTGATTTGATCGTTCGGCCGTGCGATCGGTCAGACGATGTCGATCTGGCAGGCGCGCATGGCCTCCAGCGCCGTCTCGTGCCGGGCGGGCGTCACGCCCGCGCAGCAGTCGGCGCGCACCGAAATTTCCGCCTCGGGCAGGAACGCCTTGAGCAG
>CALVHP010000099.1 GCA_944328405.1 uncultured Clostridia bacterium | reverse complement strand
CGACAAAATCACAGATCAGCGAAACGTCGCAGACAAAAGAAAAGCGAGCGACGGAATCCGTTGTCCCGCCGGAGAGATCGTTCAGGTAGAGTTTGTGAACCGGGATCCCGATCAGATACCCGTTGGCGTCGAACAGGCCTCCGCCAAGCATTTCAGCGCTGACCGGAGACGAAACGGCAAAATACCGGTATTCACGATCCTGAAACGAAATCGTCCCGAAATCGGGATCATCGAGGGCGCAGATATTTCCGCGCATGACCGTTTGCTGAATGTATTTGGCAGCGGAAGACAGAGAATGATCGGCGTTGAACAGGTCTCCGAGAGAATTGCCGACGGCCAGGCACGTTTCACCCATCGAAACAGGCGCTTCGCGAAGGGCTGCATACAGCTGAAACCCTTCGGCATAGGCGCTTTGCCCGGCGTCGGTATAATGATAAAAGATATCCTGAAAGCTGAAAACGGCCAGCCCGGCGGAAGAGTCTGCCCCGGCGAGCCGCAGGCGGTAGCGGGTGGAATCGCCGTAAATTTCCGGCAATACCGCATACGCAACCTGACAAGACGCCCCATCGCTTCGCGCCGCCGCGGCGGAACAGGTAAGAACATATCCTTCTGCATTCAGAATGATCCCCGAAAAATGAGAATACTCGATCACTCCGGAGGAAGAAGTAAAACCGGAAAGTACCGTAACCACGGAAGCTCCAGCAACGGACGCAGCCGCCGCGTCTTCGTCGGAGCTTTGCGGCAATTCTATATAGGATTGATAGACGACCGACGGCCCGCTGCCGCGCAACAGCGAACAGGCAGAAAAGTTCGCTGAAAGCGCCAACAAGATCAATGCGGCCAGCACGGACAAAAATTTGCGCATACACTCTACCTGAGAAACAAAGCGCGCCAGACAATAAAATTATGCCTGGCGATGTACTTCGTAAAATCCTTAATTTATCTGTATATTGCTCAAAACAGAGCTTGCAAAAGGAAGAATTGTGCAAGAGTTTGTATAGGCACGCCCTTGCAGCGGATCGTAAAGCGTTCCCGCAAATTTCAGATCATATTTATTGTGCCCGCGGTTGACATACGCCACTGCAACCTCTGTACCCTTGCGCCGCTCGAAAACAATGCAATTGCTGTCTGCGTACAATTCCGTATATTCGCTGTCCTTAAAAACGCCGAGGGCGGAACGGAAGGCGCAAAGATTCCGATAATGACTCAGAATCTCCTCATCCATACGATCCCAGGCAAACGGAAAGCGGCAAAACGGATCTGAATACCCTTCCATACCGATTTCATCGCCGTAATAGATGCACGGTACGCCGAACAGCGTGAACAACAAGACCGTTGCGGCTTTCAGTCGCTCTTTTGCTTCCGCGCGGCGTTCCGGGGTCAGGAAAGTTCTGCTCATCGTCTCTTTGTCGTATACGTATACGCCGCCGAGCGCTGTCAGGATGCGGACTGTATCGTGCGTTCCCAAAATATTCATCAGAGAATCGAGAACACATTTCGGATAATTGTCTTGCAGGGTCGCAACCGTCTGGCGGAACATGGTCGAGTCGTTGCAGGTCACAAAATTGATGATCGCATCCTTGATCGGATAATTCATCACGCTGTCCAGTTCTTTCCCCTGGAAGTATTTTCTGCGGCGGCTATAAGCGATCTTGTTGGATGCGTCCTCCCACACCTCGCCGAGCACGATGGCGTCCGGATTCTTCTGTTTGACGGCTTCGCGGATCCGTACGACAAATTCGTCGGGAAGCTCGTCGGCAACGTCGAGGCGGTATCCTCCGATGTCGTATTTCATCCAGTGGCGCAAAACGCCGTCCGGCCCCGTGATAAAGTCGATGTACGAAGGGCAATACTCGTTGACGGCCGGCAGAGTATCGATCCCCCACCAGCTTGCGTATTTATCCGGGAAATGCTTGAAATTATACCAGGCATAATACTTCGAATTTTTGGATTGATAGGCCCCCAGCTCGTCATAGCGGCCATATTTATTGAAATAGCGGCTATCGTCCCCGGTGTGGTTAAAGACCCCGTCCAGTAAGATCCGGATCCCTCGCTTACTGCATTCCGACACGAGATACGCGAAATCTTCTTCCGTTCCCAGCACCGGGTCGATCTTTTTATAATCTCCGGTGTCGTAACGATGGTTCGAAAACGCTTCAAAGATCGGGTTCAGATACAGAACCGTGACGTGCAGAGACTGCAGATAATCGAGCTTTTCGGCAATGCCCCGAAGGTTTCCGCCGAAAAAGTCGTTGTTCAAAACTTTTCCGTGCTCGTTCGGGCGAAATTCCGGAGATTCATTCCAGTCTCCGTGCAGCCACTTCCCTTCCCCTACGCTGACGTCGCCGCTGCGATAAAAGCGGTCCGGAAAAATCTGATACATGATGCCGCCCTTGAACCAATCCGGTGTGGTAAAGTCATCCGAATAAACAAGGATCTGGTATTCTGTGATGTGCTCTGAAAATTCCAGGTTGCGGAACGTGCCTGCGCCGGCAGAGCGGTTTCCGAACTTAAAATGATAAAAAAACAGGCCGGGTTCCGGCAGACTCAGCTGAATCTGCCAGCCGTTTTCCGTCTCCTCCATCGACAGAAATTGAGCTGCTTCTTCGTCTTTACGCAAGACGAAGAAGCAGGACTCTGCACTGGTTTTTTCACCATAAACACGGATGATTAAATTTTCGTTTTGCTTAATCCCGCCGAGAATGCTTTTGCAGCGCCTGTCTAAGGGATTATAGTAAATATCCATACACTACCGATCTCAAAGAGATTTCAAATTCCAGATATTCGTCGCATATTCTTTGATGCTGCGATCGGCTGAGAAAATGCCTGCCGCCGCAATATTTTGCAGGGAGATCTTTGCCCACTGCATTTTGTCGCCGGCATAAAGATTTTTCAGCTTTTTTTGCGTTGCCGTATACGATTCAAAGTCCGCCATGCACATATACGGATCCGCCACAGGTGTGCCCGTCAGCAGATAGTTTGCCATATTGGCGAACGATTCGCCGTTGTACCCGCGGATCAGCGATTCGATCACGCGGCGCAGACGATCGTTCTGGTTGTAATGCTGGCTGGAATTGTAACCCTTGTTCCAAACGTCTTCCACCTCGTCGGCACGCAGACCGAAGATAAAGATGTTGTCCAGCCCGACGGCTTCGCTCATTTCAACGTTTGCGCCGTCCAGCGTGCCGATGGTCAGAGCGCCGTTGATCATAAACTTCATGTTGCCGGTGCCGCTCGCCTCTTTGCCTGCCAAAGAAATCTGCTCGCTGACTTCGCTTGCGGGCATCATCTTTTCCGCCATGGTGACGTTGTAGTCTTCCATATAGACGACGTTGAGCTTTTCGCGGATCTTCGGATGCTTTTTGATGTCCTCCGCCAGGTAGCAGATCAGTTTGATGATCTGTTTGGCCATCGTGTAGCCGGAAGCAGCCTTGGCGCCGAAAATAAACGTCTGCGGAATAAAATCCATATCCGGATTGTCGAGCAGGTCCGAATACAGCGAAATGATGTTCATGACATTCAAAAGCTGGCGCTTATACTCGTGCATGCGCTTGGCCTGAACGTCGAAACAGGTATCCGGGTCGATCACGATCCCCTGCTTTTTGAAAGCGTAGTCGGCAAATTGCTGCTTTTTGATCTGCTTGATTTCGGTAAGGCGCTGCAAAACGCTCTTGTCGTTCGCGAATTTTTTGAATTTGGAAAGTTCTGCGGCATTTTTGACAAAGCCGTCACCGATGCAGTCGCACAAAAGTTCCGTCAGCTCCGGGTTAGACTGGCAGAGCCAGCGGCGGTGCGCGATCCCGTTGGTCACATTGGTAAATTTATCCGGCCAAAGCTGGTAAAAACCGTTGAAGATGCTGTTTTTGATGATCTCGCTGTGCAGCGCCGAAACGCCGTTGACCTTGTGCGAACCGATCACGGACAAATTCGCCATCCGGATCTGTCCGTTGGAGATGACCAGCAGATTTTCAATGAATTTATGCTGCCCCGGGAAGCGCTCCCACAAATCGTTGCAGAAACGGCGGTTGATCTCTTTGATGATCATGTGGATCCTGGGCAGGCGACGGGCGATGAGATCTTCCTGCCATGTTTCGAGCGCCTCTGCCATGACCGTATGGTTCGTGTACGCAAAGGTCGACGTCACGATGTTCCAGGCGTCGTCCCAGGTAAAGCCGTTTTCGTCCATCAACAGGCGCATCAGCTCGGGGATCGCCAGCGCCGGATGCGTGTCGTTGATGTGGATCGCCGCCTGCTGCGGCAAGAGCGAAAGCGGTCCGTAACGATGTTTGTGATCGCTGATGATATTCTGCAAAGAGGCGGAAACGAGGAAATACTGCTGTTTCAGGCGCAGCGACTTCCCTTCGTAATGATCGTCGGCCGGGTACAGAACCTTCGAAATGACTTCCGCCTCGTTCTCTTCCTGCATGGAACGCAGATAATCGCCCTGCGAGAACAGCTTCATGTCGAACTTCGAGATGTTGCGCGCCCGCCACAGGCGGAGCACGGAAACGGCCTCGCTGTCTTTGCCGGAGATCATCATGTCATAGGCGATCGCCTCGACTTCTTTGTAGCCGCCGTAGGTCACCTTCAAGCCGCTTTCCGACCATTCTTCGTGGACCCAGCCGTCAAATTTTACGGTGCAGGATTTATCGCTGCGCTGCGTCAGCCACACTTCTCCGCCCGGAAGCCAGATGTCCGGCAGCTCTGTCTGCCAGCCGTCCACGATCTTTTGCTTGAAGAGGCCGTAATCGTAGCGGATGGAATAGCCCATCGCGGGATAATTCCCCGTTGCCAGGGCGTCCATAAAGCAGGCGGCGAGCCTGCCGAGCCCGCCGTTGCCAAGCCCCGCGTCCGGTTCCTGCTCATACAAATCTTCCAAAGTCAGCCCGAAATTTTTCAATGCGCTTGCATAAGCTTCGCCCAACCCGAGATTGTAGATGTTGTTCTTCAGGGATCTGCCGAGCAAAAACTCCATACAGAGGTAATAAACCCGTTTGCCCTTTTTGCTCTTGGTTACCTTATGAAACTGCTGCCGTTTTTCCAGCAGGATATCCCGCACGCTCATCACGACGGCCTTATAGACCTGCTCGATCGAAGCTTCCTTCGGCGTTACGCCGAAGTAGCGGGATAATTTCCCTGCAATCAGCTGTTGCACTTCCTTGTCGGTAACACTCTTTGTACTGTTCATGTCCTGCTCCTGGTGTTAAATTATTTCAACATTTCCCCATACACTTTTTCATAATCTTTGGCCGAACGCTGCCAGCTGAAATCAACGGACATCACCCGCTTGACCAGCTCTGGCCAGAATTCTTTGTTGTAATAACAATTGATCGCTTCGCGGATCACGTACAGCATATCGTACGCGTTGTAATCGGCAAAGGTGAATCCGTTGCCGCCGTTGCCGACAGGTTTGATGCTGTCGTACAGCCCGCCCGTTTCGCGCACGATCGGAACCGTGCCGTAACGGCTGGCGATCATCTGCGAAAGCCCGCAGGGCTCCGATTTGGACGGCATCAGGAACAGATCCGCGCCCGAATAGATCTTTCTCGAAAGATCCGGATTGAAGGCGATGACCGTGACCATCTTGCCGACATAGTGCCGCGCCAGATCGCTGAAATAGTTCTCGTACGACGAGTCGCCCTTCCCCAAAATGATGACCTGCACGTCCTGCCGCAGAACCTCTTCGATCACGGTCCGGACCAGATCCAGCCCTTTGTGCGCGACCAGCCTGGAAATAATGGCGATGACCGGCGTATTCGGCTTTACGGGCAAGTTGAACATTTTCTGCAATTCTTCCTTGCAGCGCGCCTTCGGGCCGATGTTGTCGGCACTGTAATTGCTGAAAATCGCCTTATCCGTGGCGGGGTTGTATGCGTCGACGTCGATCCCGTTCAGGATGCCGAACAATTTGAATTCGTTGCGGCGGACGATCGGATCAAGCCCGTGCGCATAATACGGATTTTTGATCTCGGCCGCATAATGCGGGCTGACGGTCGAAAACTTTTCGCTGCACTCGATGGCGGCCTTCATCAGGTTGATGCATTTATTGTATTCCAAAAGATATTTCCAGCTGTTGGAAATGCCGAAAAGATCTTCCAGGATGTCAAGCGAGTATTTCCCCTGGTATTCGATGTTGTGAATGGTGAACAGGGCGCGCGTGAACTGGTATTCGGGGCGGAAACAGTAGATCGTTTTCAGGTAGATCGCCGCCAGGGCCGCCTGCCAGTCGTGGCAATGCATGATTTCCGGATAGAAATTCAGAAACGGCATGACCTCCATCACGCTGCGGCAGAAGAATGCAAAACGCTCGCCGTCGTCGTAATAGCCGTAGCAGCCGGGACGTTTGAAATAATATTCGTTATCGATGAAATAGAACGTCACGTTGTTCGCTTCGTAGCTGAAAATCCCGCAATACTGGTTGCGCCAGGCCAGCGGCACGAAAATATTGCCGAGATATTTGAATTTGCTGCGGTAATCCCAGGAAATATCGGAATACAGAGGGATGACCACGCGGACGTCGAACTCGTCGTTGGCGGCGATCGCCTTGGAAAGTGATCCGATCACTTCGGCAAGCCCGCCCGTTGCGATAAACGGCGTAGCTTCCGACGCGACGAACAGAATCTTTTTCTTGGGCACGACCGTGACGACCGGCGCCGCAGACTGCGGCAACGGCTCGGCGGCCTGCTCTGCCGCGGCAGGCCCGGATGGTTCTTTGACCGGTTCCGCCGCAGGTTTTTTCGCCGTGCGCGGCGCCCGGGGCTTTTTAGCGACGGCCGGTTTCGCTTCCGGAGCCGCTTCTTTTGCGGCCGCCGCAACTTCGGCGACGGGTTCTTTCACTTCGGCAGAAATATCGTTACGGTTCACTTTCGATTTTGCAGGCATTGATCAAATTAACCCCCTAAATTTATTTTGAAAACAAAGCCCGGTTCGGGTTCAGATCATCGTACCCTTCGACAGGAAATACGGCTGAATATCGCAGCCGGCCAGTACGCGCCTGTCGCGAATGACGACGTTCTTATCGGTGATCACGTAATCCATGCTTACATTATCGCCGATCACGGTATCCTGCATCACGATCGAGTTGCGGATGACTGTGCCTTTTCCGACCTTGACGCCGCGGAAGAGGATACTGTTTTCCACCGTCCCTTCGACGGTGCAGCCGTCGGAGATCAGCGAATTTTTTACAACGGACGAGTCGCCGTATTTGGAAGGCGCCGAATCGCGG
The DNA here is from genome assembly GCA_944328405.1 of uncultured Clostridia bacterium. GTDB lineage: Bacteria > Bacillota > Clostridia > Christensenellales > Borkfalkiaceae > Borkfalkia. The sequence continues at coordinate 3,687 of CALVHP010000099.1, read as the reverse complement.
ACTTTCGTGTAGATATCCCGCGCGCCGAACAGCTCGTCTCGGATGGACTTATCCAAAAGTTCCATGTTGTGCTTGAAATACGATGCGAGCGAATCGATGGTCGCGTGATAGCCGCTGAACTCGTAGGCGTACATTTTCAGGCTGCGGAAACGCTTCATGAGGATGTCGTCATGAAAACTTTTGTACCCGCGCACGACGGCGTCGTTGATCAGCGACAGCAGGAATACCCTGCCGATCACCATGACGTTGCTGTAAAACATGCCGTTGCCGCGCACCTTTTCGCTCGACTTCATGTCGATGATGCGGCCCGATTCATCCGTCTTGACGACCGTATAGCTGGAAGAGTTTTCGATCTCTTCATTGTGGCAGACCAGCGTAATATCCGCCTGGTTCGCGATATGATAATCGACCACATCCGAATAATCCATACGGTATACGCCGTCACAATCGCAAAGAATCACGTAATCTTCGTTGCGGCGGTTCAGAAAGCCGGTGATCCCCTTCAACGCTTCCAGGCGGCTTTTGTACAGCCCCTCGCTGTCGAAATTGCCGAACGGAGGCAGAAGGATCAGCCCGCCCGTTTTCCGCGCAAGATCCCAGTCTTTGCCGCTGCCGAGATGGTCCATCAGCGACTGGTAGTTGTTTTTTGTGATGATGCCGACCGTCGAGACCCCGGAATTGACCAGGTTGGACAGCGAAAAATCGATGAGGCGGTAACGTCCGCCGAAGGGCAGCGAACCCATGGTCCGCTGATGGGAAAGCTCCGGAATATTTTCGTCATGAATATTCGAAAAGATCACACCTACGGCAGCCATTTTACGCTTCCTCCCCTTCTGCGATATTTTTGTCTACGATGTTGCCGGCGGCAACCGACGCATTTTTTCCGACGCTGATGTTTTTGCCCAGCACGGCGATTCCTTTCGCGGCGGCTTTGTCTTCCCCGATGGACGCGCCTTCCCCGATGACGACGTCTTCATCGACGATCGAGTAGCGGACGGACGCGCCGCTCTTGACTACGGTGCCGCTCATGATCACGGCGTCTTTCACGACGGCGCCCTCTTCGACGACGACGTTGCTCGACAAAACGGAATTTTCGACCGTTCCGTAGATCTCGCATCCGAGCGCGACCATGGAATTTTTCAGCACGGCGTGTTCGCCCAGATATTCGGGCGGGGCCAGCGGGTTGCGGGAATGGATCTTCCAATGCGAATCCGCCACGTCAAAGGCAGGCTCTTCTCCCAGCAGATCCATGTTCGCTTCCCAAAGAGAGCTGATCGTGCCGACGTCTTTCCAATAGCCTTCGAAGCGATAGGCAAACATCCTTTCCCCGGCGTTGAGCATGGCGGGCAAAACGTTTTTGCCGAAATCTTTGGAAGATTCGGGGTCGTTGTCGTCCGCTTCCAGATAGGCATACATCTTTTCCGCCGTGAAGATATAAACGCCCATGGACGCGAGCGTGCTTTTCGGCTGTTTGGGTTTTTCTTCGAACTCGTAGATCGAACCGTCCGGGTTCGTGTTCAGGATCCCGAAACGGGAAGCCTCTTTCAGCGGAACTTCGATCGCCGCGATCGTGCAGTCCGCTCCCGTGTCGATATGAGCGCGGAGCATCTTGCTGTAATCCATCTTATAGATATGGTCTCCGGACAGGATCAGCACATACTCCGGGTTGTACATCTTGATAAAATTCAGGTTCTGATAAATGGCGTTGGCCGTTCCCTCATACCAGGCCGATTTTGCCTTCTTCTGATACGGCGAAAGAATATGTACGCCGCCGAAATTGCGGTCAAGGTCCCACGGCTGGCCGTTGCCGATGTACTCGTTCAGCATCAAAGGCTGGTACTGCGTCAGGACGCCGACCGTATCGATGCCGGAGTTGATGCAGTTGGACAGCGGAAAATCGATGATCCGATATTTCGCGCCGAACGGAACTGCCGGCTTGGCGATGTTGTTCGTCAGAGCATACAGCCTGCTTCCCTGCCCGCCGGCAAGCAGCATCGCTACGCACTCTTTCTTTCTTTGCATATCATACCCCCATAAAGTAATACAAAAATTTATTTATATTCAACCGCACGAAATGCGGCGATTATTGAATTTTTTCCAGATATACGCACGAAAGTTTCGGAATTTCGATTTTGATGGAATACATCTTGCCGTGGCTGTTCTTCTTTTCCGTATTGAAAATGCGTTTGCGCAGCGCGCCTTCACCGCCGTATTTCGGATGATCTGTATTGAAAACGACTTTGTATTTCCCTTTCGGGACCCCGAGCCGGTAATCGTGCGTCGCCTCGCCCGAAAAGTTTACGGCAACCAGATAGGTCTTGCCCTGCCGGTCGCGGCGCAGATAGGCAACGACGTTCCTGTCGGCGTCGTTTGCGGCGATCCATTCAAAGCCGTCCCAGGAGTCTTCGATCTCGTAAAACGCCGGCGTGCTGCGGTAAAACGCGTTGAGGTCCGCGTTCATGTCCGACAGCTTCCTGTGGAGCGGATATTCGGTCAGGAAAAACTCCAGCCCTTCTTTATAATTCCACTCCTTGAACTGCCCGAATTCGCAGCCCATGAACAACAGTTTTTTGCCGGGGTGCGACATCATGTAACCCATAAACGCGCGGACGTTGGCGAATTTTTCTTCGTAGCTGCCGGGCATTTTATCGATGAGCGAATGCTTCCCGTAGACCACTTCGTCGTGCGAAATCGGCAAGACATAGTTCTCTGTAAAAGCATACATCATCGCAAACGTAAGCTTATTATGGTTCCCTTTTCGGAAATACGGGTCGGTCTGCATGTAGTCGAGCACGTCGTTCATCCAGCCCATGTTCCATTTATAGTTGAATCCGAGGCCGCCGATATCGACAGGTTTGGTCACCAGCGGCCAGGCGGTGGATTCTTCGGCGATCATCAGCGCGTCCGGGAACTGTGAAAAGACCGTGGTATTGAGCCGGCGCAAAAATTCGATGGCTTCCAGGTTCTTATTTTCGCCGTACTTGTTGGGGATCCACTCTCCGGGCCGTTTGTCGTAGTCGAGGTAGAGCATGGACGCCACCGCGTCGACGCGCAGGCCGTCGATGTGGAATTTGTCGAAGAAAAAGACTGCGTTTGAAATCAGGAACGACAGGATTTCGCTCCGGCCGTAGTCAAAGCGGTGCGTTCCCCAGCTTTTATGCTCTTTGCGGTCCCACTGCGGGCTTTCGTAGAGCGGCTCGCCGTCGAACTCGTACAGGCCGTGCGCATCTTTGGGAAAATGCGCGGGGACCCAGTCCATGATCACGCCGATCCCGTTTTTATGCAGAGCGTCCACGAGCCGCATAAAATCATGAGGGGTGCCGAGGCGCGATGTGATCGCATAATACCCCGTTACCTGATACCCCCAGGAAGCATCGTAAGGATACTCGCTGAGCGGCATGAATTCGACGTGCGTGTACGCCGTCTCTTTCAGATACGGGATCAACTCGTCTATCAGCTTATTGAAATCAAAAAAATTCCCGTCGCCGTACTGCCGCCATGAAAGAGCGTTCATTTCATATATATTCACGGGCGAAGAATATATGCTTTTGCTCTTTTTTGCCTTCATATATTCTTTATCGTTCCATTTAAAGCCGTCCAGAGAATAAGTTTTCGATGCTGTTTTGGAAGGCGTTTCCGCATGAAATGCGTACGGATCCGCCTTATATAAAAAGCGCCCGTCCGCTG
>CALVHP010000098.1 GCA_944328405.1 uncultured Clostridia bacterium | reverse complement strand
GAGCGCGGCCTCGACATCACGGTCAACCACGTGTTCCAGTGCGTGTGCGCCCTGATCATCCTGAACGTGCCGCTCTTCATCCAGCGCAAATTCCGCTGTTATTTCCCCAACTTCATCACCGTCGTGCTGTACGTCTGGGTGTTCGCGCATTTCGTGCTGGGCGAGATCTTCCGCGCTTACGACCGCATTTTTCTGTACGACAAGCTGCTGCACACCACGGGCGGGGTGGTCTTTGCCATCCTCAGCTTTTCGGTCGTGTGGCTGCTCAACAACCGCGAGGGCGTGAACAAGCTTTCGCCCTTCTTTATCGTGCTGTTCACCTTCTGCTTCGCCATGACGGCGGAATACATCTGGGAACTCATCGAATGGGCGCTCGACCGCCTGTTCGGCTCGAACATGCAGCGCTGGCAGGACAGCATCATCGAAGGCGCCGAGATCATCGTAAACGGCCGGCCCGTCGACGGCACCGCCCACAGCAAGCCGTACGGAAACGGCCTTTCGGACACGATGGGGGATATGTTCATCAACATCGTCGGATGCCTGGTCGTGTGTATCGTCAGCTACGTCGGGCTGAAAACCAAGCCCCACTGGTTCGAGAACAAGGTCATCCTCACCGAAAAGCAGTTTTTGAGCCTGCTTGAACGCGAAAATGAAGAGACGTCTGCCGCAAACGGGGACGCTTTGCCGGGGTCGGACGCCGTTTCGCCGGGGCCGGCGGAAGCGCCCGCGGAGACCGGGCCGGAACAGACGGCGCCGGCGGAGACCGGGGCGGGGAAAACCGCGGAGGCGGAGCCCGAACCGGAAGAGACGGCGGCGGAGCCGGGCACGGAGCCGGCAGCGCCGGAAAAACGGGAGGGAAAAGCGCAATGAAATTCGTCGAACTGACCGTCCATACGACGAGCGAGTGCAGCGAGCTGGTCGCGGACATCCTCTGGAATTATACGAATTACGGCGTCACCGTCTGCGACGTGAACGACGTCATCGCCTTGCAGAGGGATAAAAAGACGTATTGGGATTATATGGACGAAGACCTCGCCGAACCGAAGGGCGACGTGCTCGTCAAGTGTTTTCTGCCCGTCGACATCGCCGAAGAGAACATCCGCGCCATCGTGCGCGACCTCGAGGCGCTGCGGGAGCGCAGCCGCGGATTCGTTTCGCCGGGCACCCTCGAAACGGGCCGGCGCGAGATCGAGGGCGACGACTGGATCGACGTGTGGAAAAAGCACTTCCGCCCCATCCGCATCGGCGGGCGGGTCGTCGTCTGCCCCGAGTGGATCGCCTACGAGCCGAAGGAAGGCGAGGCGGTCGTGCGGCTGGATTCGAACATGGCCTTCGGCACCGGCGAGCACGAAACGACGTCGATGTGCCTGGAACTGCTGCAGAAGTATCTGCGCGCGGGGGACACCGTCGTCGACGTCGGCTGCGGCAGCGGCATTCTGGGCATCGCGGCGCTGCTGCTGGGCGCGAAGTTCGCGTACATGACGGACATCGACTACGTCGCCGTGCGCAGCGCCGAGCACAACGCCGCGCTCAACGGCGTGGCGGAGCGGGCGAAGATCGCGCTGTCCGATCTGCTGGAGAGCGCCGAGGTGCGCGGCGACGTGATGACCGCCAACATCACCGCCGACATCCTGTGCCGCCTTTCGGGCAGCATCCCCGTCAACCTCAAAGCGGGCGGCACGCTGATCCTGAGCGGAATCATCGAGCCGAAACTGGCGCAGGTCATCGCCGCGTACGAGGCGGTGGGGCTGCGGCTGCTCGAACAGCGGCAGCAGGGCGAGTGGTACGCGCTCGCCTTCCGCGCCTGAGGGCGCAACACGCGGAGGCATAGGCCATGGCAACGGTACGCCGGTTTTTTGTGGAAAAAGCGGAAGGGGAAACGTCGCTCACGGGCGACGAGTTTTCGCATGCCGTCAACGTGCTGCGCCTGCGCGAGGGGGACGAGGTCGTCCTGCTCGACGGCAGCGGCGTCGAATACGACGCCGTCGTGCGCCGCGTCGGCCGGCACGAGCTGGTCTGCGGGGTGGTGGGCAGCCGCCCTTCCGACAAAGAGCCGCGCACCCGCGTCCGCCTGCTCGTCGGCGCGCTCAAGGGCGACAAGACCGAGCTGGTCGTGCAGAAGGCCACCGAGCTGGGCGTCGCCGAGATCGGCGTGTTCACGAGCCGCTATTCCTCCGCGTACATGAACGAAAACAAGGTGCAGCGCCTGCGCAAGGTCGCGCGCGAGGCCGCCAAACAGTGCCTGCGCGCCACCGTGCCGACGGTGGAGTATTACCCCGATCTGGCGGCGGCGCTCGCCTCGTGCGGGGCCTTCCCCAACAAGCTCTTCGCCTGCGAATTTGCGCAGAAGAGCGACGCAGACCTGCGCGCGCTCTGCGGCGCGTGCACGCTGGCCGTGGGCAGCGAGGGCGGCTTTTCGGAAGAGGAATTTGCCCTCGCCCGGGCGGCGGGGTTTGCGGGCGTCACGCTGGGGCGGCGCATCCTGCGCGCCGAAACGGCGGCGATCGCCTTCACCGCCGTGGCGATGTTCGCGTTGGGGGAACTGGGATGAAGGCATGCATCTTTACCCTCGGCTGCAAGGTCAACGAATGCGAGAGCGGCTCTCTCGCCGAAGGACTGGCGCGGCTGGGCTATGAAGTCGCCGAGGGGCTCGCCCCCGCGGACGTGTACATCCTCAACACCTGCGCCGTCACCGCCGAGGCCGAAAAAAAATCGCGCCAGGCCGTCGCGCGCATCCGCGCCGTCGCGCCGGACGCGCGCATCCTCGTGTGCGGCTGCGCCTCCGAACGCGCGCCCGCGTCCTTTGCCGGCAAGCCGGGCGTGACCGTCGTCACGGGTGCGCGGCAGAAGGGGAAGATCCTCTCCCTGCTCGGGGAGCGGGGCGTGTTCATGGAGGAAGAGGACGGCGGCTACGACGAACTGCTGCCGCCGCGCACCTTCCGCGCGCGCGCCTTCGTCAAGATCCAGGACGGGTGCAACAACTTCTGTTCGTACTGCATCATCCCGTATCTGCGCGGCCGTTCCCGTTCGCGCCGGCTGGAGAGCGCCGCCGGAGAGATCCTGGCCTGCCCGGCCGAAGAGGCGGTCGTCACCGGCATCGACGTCTCGTCGTACCGCGACGAAGGCGGGCGGGACCTGGCCGACCTGCTTCTGGCCGTGAAAGACGCCCGCTGCCGCGTCCGGCTCGGGTCGCTGGAAGTGGGCGCCGTCACCGAAAAGCTGCTGTGCGCGGCGGAACAGGTGCGCGATTTCGCGCCGCATTTCCACCTCTCGCTGCAGAGCGGCGCCGAGCGCGTGCTCCGGAAGATGAACCGCCATTACACCAAAGAGGACTACCGCGCGCGCGTGGCGCTCATCCGCGCGCACTTTCCCGACGCCGCCGTCACCACGGACATCATCGCGGGCTTCCCCACCGAGACGGAAGAGGACTTTGCCGAGACGCTCGCCTTTGCGGAAGAGATCGGTTTTGCGCAGATCCACTGCTTTCCGTACAGCCGGCGCGAGGGGACGAACGCGGCGAAACTTCCGGACCTGCCCGCGGCGGTCAAGAGCGGGCGCCTGCACCGGCTACTCGCGCTGGCGGCGCGGCTGAGGGGGGAATACGAGGGGCGCTTTATCGGCAAAACGCTCGAATTTGTGCCCGAAGAGCGCGTCGGGGAATACACCGAAGGCTATTCGGAGAACTACATCCGCCTGTATGTGGCGCAGCCCGTTGCGCACAAGTGCCGCGTGCGCGCCGTGCGCGCGGTCAAAGACGGCCTGCTGGCCGTTCCCGAACCGGAAATCCGTTGAAAAAATAAGGAGGCTGGATTATGGAACCAAACTGCATTTTCTGCAAGATCATCGCGGGGGAGATCCCCTCGGACAAGGTGTATGAGGACGGAGACATGCTCGCCTTCCGCGACATCAATCCCCAGGCCAAAGTGCACGTGCTCGTCGTGCCCAAATCGCACTTTGCCACCCTGGCGGAGATGGACGCCGCGCAGGCGGAGCTGGTCAAAAAGTGCCTGCAGAAGGTCCCCGCCATCGCCGAAAGCCTCGGGCTTGCGGGCGGGTACCGCCTGATCGTGAACCAGGGCGCGGACGCGGGGCAGACGGTGCACCACCTGCACATCCACATCCTCGGCGGGCAGAACCTGGGCGAAAAACTGGTCTGACCGCCGCAAAGCGGCGACCGTATCCCGGAAAAACGGCGGCCCCTCGCAATGCGGGGGCCGCCGTTTTGGTCGCTCGGCGCCGTGGCGGCGCAGGGATCGGGCCGCAGACGCGCTTACAGCGTACGCTTGCAGGCCTTGATCCGTTTTTTGACGGGGTGACAGACAAAGACGGAGAGGACCCAGAGGGCCAGGTAGCAGATGCCCGAAATAAACGTCATGCTCGAGAACCTGAAAAGGCTCATTGCGGACGCGGGGATCTCCGCGATCAGCCCGGGCAGCAGCGTCGTTGCCGCCAGCGGCAGGACGAAGAAGATCAGGCAGGGCAAAAACCCGGTCAGCTTTACGTACCACATGCCCAGTTTTTTGTTGGGAAGCAGGATGTGCAGCAGGGCGAACACCGCCAGCAGCGCCCACAGCGCCGCGCTCCCGTATACGATCGCCGCCAGAACGCGCACCGAGACGGCGGCGACCGTGACCGTTCCGACCGCGATGGCGTCCACCGCCGCGTCGACGTCCGTCAGGGAAGAGAAGATGTTTTCCTGCCCGGAAGAGGAGGCCAGGTTGGCAAAGTCGATGGTGCCGTCTTCGGCGGTGATCTGCGTCAGGATGCTGTCGAACTGTCCGGCAACGGCGTCCTGCTGTTCCTGCGTGAGCGTTTCGCCCAGCTGCTGCTGCGCGAATTCCGCGCTCGCCTGCAGGAAGGCGGCGCGCGCCTCGTCGGGCTTCTGCTCGTTCAGCAGGGTGATGGTCTGCGCAAAGCCGGACGTGTCGAGAGAGGCGTAATCGACGGTTTCGCCGCTGCTCTGTTCGGCCACGGCCACCGCCAGCAGGGAGGGCGCCATCTGCTCGAATACGCCCTGCAGGCTGTTCATCTCTCCCGCGAGGCTCGAGAA
>CALVHP010000097.1 GCA_944328405.1 uncultured Clostridia bacterium | reverse complement strand
ATCTCTTTTGAAAATTTTTCGTGAACAGAAATATATGGCTTTCCTGCGCGCGCAAAAATCACATTTTTTGCAAGCGCCCCCAATTTGTCGCAAACCTGCGACTTTTTCAGGAAAGGCGAAGCCGCGGCATTTTATAATATGCGTGCCCAACAAACAGGGCTCCCGAAAATCGCAGCAAAGCGAGATTTTTGGGAAAGAGGAGCAACAAGCGCATCTACGCGGCGCGGCAAACGCCAGTACGCCGCGCGCACATATTGCCTTGTTGCGACGAGCTGCGGCAGGGAAAACCCGGCTGCCGAGCCAAAGGCGAACAGCGGGGTTTTCCCCCAGCCTCACGGAAAAATCTTTTGTCAGCTCAAAAGATTTTTCGTGAACTCTTTCGTGAATTTTTTCGTGCCCCGCCTCACTGGATCATCAGCAGCAGCTGCAGCAGGTAGTCGTAATAGTCGCCGAGGTAGTCCTGCGCGAGGGTGTCCGCCTGGAACGCCGCCAGGGCCTGCGCCTTGTCTGGCAGGCCGAGGTAGTAATTTTTGACGATCACATAGCGGTCGCGCATGGACAGGGAATAATCGACCTCGTAAGGCGCGTCTTCCGAACCGCTCGGCGGCGTGCCGCCGCCCCCTTCTTCGTTTTCGGCGTACAGCGCTTCCAGGCTCTCGTCCAGCTCGCTCTGGATCTTGCGCACGAGCGCCTCGTACTCCTCTTCCAGCGCGGCCAGCTGCCCGGACAGGATGTCCGAACGCACGATCCGGTTTTCCAGCGCCGAATACTTTGCCCGCAGCACGTCTTCTTCGTACTCCTTTTTGGCCGTCTCGCTGTCGGCATTGGCCGCGGCGATCAGCTTGTTCACCGCCTCTTCCAGTTCTTCCGCCGTCATATCTGTGCCTCCGATCTCGTAAACTGCGCCGAAAGCGCGTACACGCACCCCGGCCCGTCCGTTTCCAGCCGCACGACAAACGAATCGCCCGCCAGCCGCACGGGACAGACCTTCGTTTCGCCGTCGCCCGCGATCTCCGCCCGCCGCAGGCCGCGCCCGCCCATGACCGTCAGCGTGAACTGCCCGCGCAGCCGCACCCGCAGGGCGCGGAGCGTTCCGTCCGGCCAGGGCGCCCGCACCGTACCGGCCCACGCCGCCCGGCCGTACGAATCCAGAAAAGGCCCGTCTCCGCGCAGGCGGCAGACCTTGCCGCCGCACACGAAAAACACCTCTCCCCCGCACGCCGTCAGCCCGGACACGGCGCGGCGCAGAACGTATCCGCCGGCGCCGTCGGTGCGCAGCACCGCGAGCACGTCTTCTTCCCGTCCGCCGAGGCGGGCGCGCGCCTGCAAAACGTAGCGGTTCCCCCACACGGCCGCGCGGGCCGCCGCAAGGTCCGCCCCCGCGAACAGGGGCGCGAACTCTTCGGCGAACGGCTCGGCGCGGGCGCCGTCGAAGCGGTACAGCCCGTCTTCGGCCAGCCAGAAGATCCCCTCGGGCGCGGCCGCCGCCGTAGCGCCGCAGATCCGCGTGCAGGCGCATACGTCGCGCAGGCGGAACGCCCGCTCGTCCCCCTCCGCCGCCAGTTCCTGCACCCCGCGTTCGCGCAGCAAATACAGCCCTCCGCGGAAGGTCAGCGCCGCCGCGATCGCCCCGGCCCCGTCCGGAAAATCGATCGCCCCTCCCCCGCCGCGGCCGGCGGTAAAATCGCAGGCGTCGACGGGAGAGGAAAAGCGCGCCTTCGCCCCGTTCAGCGCCCAGAGGCGCTCGAAATGGAAGGCCGCGCACGCAAACGCGGGGATCGTCTCCGATTTTTCGGCCCCGTTTTCCGAAAGGACGGCCACGGCCGCCCCGTCCGACAGGGCGAGGCATTCCTTCCCGTCCGCGTCAAAAAACGGCGCGGCGGCGGGCACGCCGGCAAAGGTCACGCCCGCGTCCGCAAAGGCGCCGCCCGGCGCGCAGCCGTACAGTTTGCCGCTGCGGCAGACGAGGGCGAAGGCGTCTCCGGCCGCCGCCCGCACGCGGAACAGCGCCGCCGGCGCTTCCCCGGACGGAAGCGCCGCTCCGGGCGAAAATTCTTCCGCCCCCGCGCCCCGCGCGAGCGTGCCCTCCGAACGGTCGAACCCGTACGAAAATTCCGACTCCGCCGCATATTCCGCCGCCTTATCCAGCGCGACGGCGACCGTGCGCCGCGACGTGCGCACGGAAAGCGGCCGCTTATCCGCCCTCATACCCACCTCCGCAGCCGGAACCTTCCGCCGTGTTCGCGGCAGGCGCAGGCAAGCGCGTCGCGGTACTTTTTGTCCAGCACCGCGGCCGTCTCCAGTTCGCCGTTCATCAGCATGAATTCGCACGCCGCTCCCAGCGCCAGCAGCCGCCCGCCGTCTTCGCACGCCGTTTCGGGGAAATCGGAAACGCCCTTCACCGAAGGGCGGTACGAATACTCCACTTCCACCGCGCCCGCGCGCACGCGCAGCCCTTCCCCCACCGCCGTAAACGCCAGTTTTTCGCCCGAAAGCCCGCGCACCGCGAAGATTTCGACGGGGCGGCGCGCAAACGCCGCGTACGGCACGGCGCCGTCCGAGCAGAACCGCTCGCGCGTGCGGATGGGCAGATAGTCGAGCGCGATCTCGTTTTCGACGAGATTGTAACAGCGCAGAAGGGTCTCTTCCTCCCGCTCCATCGCTCCCGCGTCGGCGCCCGTTTTGCCCGCGAGGAAGTCCGCCAGCTCCCGCCGGCCGCACAGTTCCGCCGCGAGCACCAGTATTTCTCTGACCCGCATACTCTCCTCCTGTTCCCCTGCAAAAACGCGCGGCGCGGGGCGCCGCGCGCGCTTTTTCGGGGTACGTTCTTCCAATTCCGGCGCACTGCGGCGCCTTTTCCTTACTTTTCGGTGATGCCGGAAAGCATCGCCTGCCCGCAGGGGCGGGTGCAGATCAGGTCGGCGTATTTGACCAGCGTGGCCGTGTACAGCGGCTTGCCGGGCACCTGGCGCAGCACCTTCCCGTCGTCGCTTTCCAGCCACTTCCAGTCGCACAGCTGGTGCAGGCAGAAATCGTCGGTGTTGAGCAGGTACATCGTCTTTTCGGGGCAGAAGCGGTCCGCCACGACGGGGATGCCGTTGTACGTGATGGTGCGGTACCCGCCCGCCAGCTCGGTCACGTCGACGAAGCGCTTGTTCGCGCTGAGCAGATCCTGCAAGGCGCGCTTCACGCCCCAGCTGCACACGATGAAGTTGACGCGGCTGCCCGCCTGCTCTTCGAGGCGGTCGATGGCCGTCTGAATGGCGGCCTCGGTCAGCGTGCCGACGTTCGACTTCATGTACGGGACCATCCATTTGTGCGTCGAGCGGTCCAGCCCGTACAGCGTGCCCGTGCTCTGGAAGATCGCACCCAACCCCGTCAGTTCGAGGTTGTACGAGCCCTGCACGCACACATCCGCGCCCGCGTCCACGGCATCGTCGAGCGCCGCGCCCGAAACGGTGAATGTCTTGGCGTCGCGGTCGACGGCGGTGATCCGCCGGCCCGTCGCGCCGCTCACGGGCGAGCCAGCGTCGATGAAGTCGACGACCATGCCCTCGATGAGGTTTCTGACGCCGTCCGCCGTGACTGTGTTGCCGCTGACCGACGAGACCGAGCACAGCACGCCCGAGCCGTCGCCGAAGAGCATGCGCCCGAAGTTGAAGGACGAGGAGCGGATCAGCCCCTCCATCTCCGCGTTGAGCAGGTTCACGAAGGCGCCCGCGCTGTTTTCGGAGGCGCGCACCGCCTTGTCGCTGATCTCCACCGTGCCGTACAGGTTTTTCAGGGTGGTGACGAACTGCTCGTAGTTGTTCCCGGCCGCCGCGGGGAGCGCGCCTTCTTCCGTGCCCGCGCCCACGCCGCCGTTCACGCCGTACTGCGCCAGGCGGCGCACCTCTTTGCCCCACACGTCCGCCGTCGAGCGGCGGATGCGCGCCAGGAGCGGGTTGGCGGCGGTGTCGAGCTGCTGCGAAACCGCGCCGAGATAATACTTTTTCAATGCGCTGTCCGCGCTTGCCATGGTTACCATCGTCCGATGTTTTCTCCTTTTTCATGAATTTTCCCCGCGGGCGGCGCGCCTGCAGCGGCGGCGCCGCGGCGGGTCATTTCGGTTCCTTTTCCATCCATTCCCGCGCAAGGCGCCCCGCCTCTTCGAGCGAGCGCACGCGCGGCGCTGGCGCGGGCGCAAACGCTCCCCCGCCCGCCAGAACGGCGGGCGGACGGGACGCGATGTACGCCTCCACCGCCTCGGCGACGGACGCGGCGAAACCGTCCGCCCCCGCGCCCTGTTCCCCCCGGCCGGCCGTTTGGGCGGAGGGCTGACTGCCTTGCTCCGCCGCGGCCGCCTTCTCCTCCAATTCGCGGAGCCGCTGGCTGCGGCGCGTGAATTCGGCTTCCAGCGAATTGTACGCCTGCAGAAGGGCATTCACGTCCTTGAATTTGCCCAAGTCCGCCGCCGTCGCGCCCTGCTGTGTGCGAGCCTCCGCTCCCTGCGCCGCGGCGCTCTCCGTCATGTTCTCCTTCATGTCTGATCCTCCCTTGCGGCGCCGTCTGCCGCCGCTTTTTTCTTTCTCTGCTCTTCGTGGGCGCGCAGATGCGCCTCAAAGCGCGCCTTTTCCGCCGCGCCGCCGCCGAACGCGCCCGAGAGCAGAAAGCGCGTGTGCTCCTCGGCATGGATGGCGTCGTCGTCGTAAAAATCGACGGCCGCCTCTTCCGAACAAAGGCGCAGATTTTCCTCCGACGCCTTGGCCCTGTGCAGCGCGGCCAGCCCGCCGCTGCCGCTCAGCCCCGCGAACCCGAGCGCGTCGAGGATGCGCCCGCGCGTCTCGTCCGACACCTTTCCGTCCTCGCCCGCCAGAAGACCCATGCCGTACAGCTCGTAGATGAGCGTGCGCCGCTTGGAGGGCGAATCGGCCGCGTCGTTGTCCGTTTCGAACACGACGTCGTCGCAGGTCAGGTCGGCCGCGCGGAAATGCAGTTCGCGTTCCGCCCCCGCCGCCCGCAGCGACCGCGACCCCGCCGCGCAGGAACGCATCAGCCGCAGGATGTGCCGCCCCACCTTTTTCATGGCGCGGCGGATGCTGTCCGTCGTCACGGCCAGGCGGGTATCGTCCTGGTCGATGAGCAGCTGCAGCCCCACCGCGCTGGAAATGTTGGTGCGGTTCTGCGAAGTCGAGCTGATCTCGCTCACGCCGCTGACGAGCACGAACTCGTCGAGCAGGCGCTCCTCTTCGTACGAAAATTCGGCGGGCATGGAATCCGCGCCCAGCATGCGCGGCGGTTCGCTCCCCTGCCGGTACACGAGCACCTTGCCGGGCGCCAGCCCGTCTTCGAGCAGCTCTTCGGTGTCGACCGACCCGTCCTCGACGGCCAGCACGCCCATCGTCAGCCGGTTCAGGAACTCGTGCTTGCGGTTCTTGACGGCGTTGAAGGCGCGCTGTACGGGGATCATGCGGTCGATGATGCTCCCGCCGAAGAAGGCGCCCGAAAACTCGACGGCGCACTGCTTGACAAACGGATAGGTCCGCCCGCCCCGCTCGCCGTTCGCGTAGGGCAGGTCGCCGTCGTACGCCAGCCGGTCCCCGGCCGTCACGGTCAGCCGCCCGTTCGGGAAGTCGGCGCACGGCCCGCGGTAGTATTCGATCACGACCTCGCAGCCGCGCAGCACGTTGCGCGCCTCGCCGCCCCCGCCGCCCGCGTAATTGGCCGCCTCCGAGTAGGGCGAAAGCGAAAATTCGCCGATGTCCCGCCCGGGCACGCGCACGCCGTACAGCCGCTCGATCTCTTCCACGGGCATCGCCTTGGCGTGCATGATGCTGCCCTGTTCCTCGACCCCCTCGCAGCCGAGGTTTTCGGGATAAATCTCGAAAGGCGGAACCGCCACCACGCGCACCGCGCCCGCCCCGCCGTTTGCCGAGGCGTCCCACAAGATCTTGTAAAAGGCCGTGCCGCACGTCTCGCTCCACACCGTCGCGCGGGAAACGACCTCGTCGAAGGCGCACTCTTCGCAGACCGCGCGCAGCACCTCGCCCGCCAGCCTGGCCGCGCGCAGATCCTCTTCGCGGCCGGTCGCTGCGCGCACCGTCATCACCGGCCGCACCTGCGCCAGCTTGGCGCAGCGCGTGTCGATGGCGGGCGCGATGTGGTTGAACACCCGCCTGCACTGCCACGAATAGCGCGCCTCTTCCTCCTCGATCTCCCCGTCCGGCGCGATCCCGCAGTATTGGTTCCCCGCCAGAAAGTTCATGTTCAGCTCCCATCCCTTTTCCAGCGAGCGCCGCTCCCGCTGGCGGCGCGCAAACTCGCGGCGCACTTCCTCCGCCAGCCGCGCTTCGCGTTCGGAACGTTTCCTCTCCTCCGCGTTCATCCCCTGCCCTCCTCTTTCTCTTTCAGCATCTGCAGCAGCCGCTTCTTTTCAGCCGCCAGCGCCTCGTCGCTCAGCTCGCAGAGCGGCCGCTCCTCTTCCAGCAGCAGTTTCGCCGCCGAAATGTCGGGCGGCACCTCTTTTTTGGTCACCCGGCGCCGCACCAGCGTCTCTTCGCCGTCCTGCACCGAATACTCCTCGACGATCTCGTCCGTCGCATACCCGACGGCGCGACGGTGCAGCGCCTCGCGCACGCTCTCTTCGTTCATGGTTCCTCCTTTTTTTGCATGAATGTCACAAATTCCGGACTACGTTCATCCGATTTTCGACCGTCCGCACGGGAAGCGCCCCGTCTGCGCGGCAGCCGCCCCGCTCGCCTCGGGTTCCGCCTCAGAGCGGGGCGCCCCGACGGGCGCGCCGCAGCAGGCGGGCCTTGTCCTTCTGCACCGCCGTCGGCTCGGCGACGGGCGGCTGCGCCCGCGGTTTGGTCATCAGATAATACCGCAGTTCGTCCAGCGCATGGTCGTCGCGCTTTTTTGGCACGTCGCCCTCGCCCCAGAAATACCCCTTGATCTCGCGGATGAGGTTCACGCAGCCCTCGAAGATATACAGCTGCGGCTTCCCTCCCTCGCCGATGAGATACTGTTTGACGCGCGCGATGCCCGCGAACAGGTCCTTGTTGACGCGCGCGTTCACCAGGATGCCCCGCTCGCAGAACAGCTCGCTCACGCTCTTGGAAGCGGCGAGGGTGCGCTGGTTGGCGGCCGAATCGATCAGCGCCCGCAGCCGTCCCTGCCCGTCGGTGTGCCAACCGAGCGCCCGCGAGATCTCGCGGATGCGCCGCGCGTGGTACTCGACGTCTCTGCCCGCCTCGTAATGCTCGGCCACGACGTACACGTTCCCGTCCCAGTCGGCGCAGTACCAGTGCGCCGAAAGCGGGTTGTTCAGCCCGGGGTCGATGGAGATGGCGTCCTGCCATTCGGGCGGGACCGCAAAGGGCGGGATGACGTGCACGCGCTCGTCGAACTCCGGGTACACCAGCCCCTCCCCGGTGCAGAAGCGCCCCCGCCGCCGCGATTCGAGGGTGCGCGCGTCCAGCGTTTTTTCCAGCAGCGCGATCTCGCGCCGGGGCAGAAATGGGTTGTCTTCCCACGCCATGAACTCGTACCACACTTCGGGGTCGCCCCGCGCGTTCAGGTAGATCTCGTCGTAGAGGAAGGTCCGCCCCTTGAGCGGCGTCATGGTGCCGAACAGCTCCCCCGCGCGGTCCAAAAGGCGCATGCGGCACTCGTCGTACACGTCCTTGGGCGGCTCTTCGTCGAACCACACGAAGTCGAGCGACGCGCCCTGGAACTTTTCCCGCCCCTGGTCGCACGTCTTGAACCCGATGACGGAAACGCCGCCGAACACGTTCCGGAGGCGGATCTGGTCGATCACGCCCGCAGGCGATCCCTTGCGCCCCGAAAGCATGGTCACGTCCACGATCCAGGCGGGGTCGAGGTAGCGCAGCACCGCGCGCTGGGCCACGTCGCGCTGTACCTGCTGCGACAGCGACACCACCCAGCCGAACGCGTCCGGCCGGTTTTTGCGGTACGGGTGCACGCCGCGCGCGAGATACACGCACTCGACGGCGCCGCACTCCGTCTTGCCGCTGCGGTTGCCGCCGAACACCCAGCGGTTCCGCTTTTTGCATTTGTGGAAGGCGATCTGCTTTTTGTGCACCTTGCGCCCCCGGTTGTACCGCGCGAGCGCCCCCGTTTCCGCGCGGCGCGCCTGTTCCCGCTCCACGCCGAGCAAACGCGCGACGATCTCTCTTTCCCGCATATGACAAGATCCGTGCAAAATCCTCTCCGTTTTCCCCGCTTTGCGCGTACGCTCCCTTTATAATGGAAAGTACACGAATAAGGAGGATGCCATGAACCGAACTTTTACGCGCGCCCGCCGCGCGCCCGCCGCGGCCCTGCTGTTTGCCGCGGCGCTCCTGCTCCTCTCGGCGCTCCTGCTGCGGCCCGCCGCCGCGCACGCCGAAGAGGGCGAAGCCCTGCCTTCCTACGCCCGCGTCACCCAAAGCGACACCTGGCTGTACGAGGCCGCCGACGAAGAAACCGGCCTGTTCGTCCTGCCGGAAACGTACTTCGTCCGCATCACCGGGCAGGCGAACGGCTTTTACGCCGTGTCTTACCTGTCGGACACGCCCGGCCGCACGGCGGTCTCCGGCTGGTGCCGCGCCGACGCCGTCACCGCCGTCGACTACATACCCGAAACGCCCTTTCTGTACTACGAAGTGGACGTCACATACAGCGCGGGCGAAGGGCTCCCGGACGGGTTTCTGACCGATTACACCGTGACCGCTGCCTACTACGGCACCTTTGCCTACGGCTCTTCGCCCTACTACTATGTGGAACTGGAAGGCCTGTTCGGCTACGTGCCCGCCGCCGCCTGTTCCGCGCTCGACTACCCGCCCAACACCGAACATACCGAAACGGAAACGACCGGCCCGGCCGGCGGCGAAGAGCCATCTTCCGGCTGCGCGACGGCGAACATCGTCCTCGTGTGCGCGCTGTCCGTGGCGGCGCTCGGGGCCGTCTACTTCCTGTTCCGCCCCGCCGTCCGGCGCGAACGCCGCCCCGAAGACGCCGAAGAGTATTGACGCCGGAAGCGACCGACCGCCGGACGCCGCGGCCGCGCGGCAAGGCCCGCACCGCGCCGCGCAGCAAGGCAACTTTATTTCCGCCGCAGGGTCAGTTCCCGCCGGGCGCGCTTGTCCACGAGCGCCCCGCGCCGCGCCCGCAGGCACCGCAGCGCCGAGGCAAAAAAGGGAAGGCCGCCCAGCGTCTCGGCAAACCAGGTCTCCGTCAGCCCGGCGCGCAGAAACAGCGCGTTCATGCGCCTGGCCAGACGGTCCTGTTTCCGGTAGTACGTACGCAGAGAACAGTGCAGATCCATGCTCCGGAACTCCCCCTGCAGCACCCCTTTGCGGCGGAAATACTTGTATTCGAGCAAAAACCGCTCTTCCTCCGAAAGCTGCGCCCGCATGCCGTCGACGGCGTCTCTGACCGCGAGAAAGCATTCGCGCGTCTGCAGATAGCCGAGCAGCCGCCCGGCGCAGCGCTCCGCCGATTCCTTCCCCGAAACGGAGGCCAGCGCGCCGGCCTCTACGATCTGCGCGATGTCCTCCGCCGCCCGTTCCAGCCGCGGGTATAAAAACAGAATGACTTCCTGGTAATCCTTCAACGCTTTGCCTCCTCTCCGGGCCGCAGGCCCGCCCCATATTTTTTGCCGCCCTTTCGACCGGCCCGCCCCCGGCGGACCCGCCCGGCCGCCCGCACTCCGCGGCGCGTCCGTACGGAAAAACTTTCTGCGCGGCAGGCTCTTGCCGAAGGAATTTCCCCGCGGCGCGCCTTGCTCCTGCCGACACCCCTATTATCGCATGCGGCCCGGCGATTTTCCAGCATAGATGACAAAAAACAAACATATGTTCGTATTTTTAGCTCAGTATACAGCAAAATACAGGCAGACGTTTGCCTGTATTTTTATTTTTCTGAAAAAATGAACGGCGCGCGCCTGTCGAAATCTGAAAAAATCTGTCGACAAACGCGCGCACGTGTGTTATAATGAGAGCAGAGTATTTCAGGGGCGGGCCGCAGGCGCGGCCGGAGAAGGTGGCAACGTGAAGCACATCCGTAAACTGACAATCCTGCTGCTGGCGGCGGCGCTGTTTTGCAGCGTCTCGTTCGCGGCGGCCTTTGCCGCAGACGGCGAAGCCGGCGCGCCGCAGTTCTCCGCCCGGGCGACGCAGGAGCCCTTATCGGTCGAAGGAGAACTCTCCCTGCTGCTGCCCGAAACTTACGAACAATACCTGGATCTGAACGCCCCCTCGTCCGTCGCGGCGACGGACGACTACATCGCCGTCGCCGACGGCAAAACCATTTATCTGTACGACCGCGTAAACGGCGGGCCCTACCGTACCTATACGTACAGCGATACCAGCGAAGTCGAATCTCTGAATTTTTACGAACACGAAGGCACCGTTCTTCTCTATTTTACCGCAAACCTCGGCAGCAGCACCCCCATCATGCATATCGACTGCCTCGCCGAAAACTTTTCGGATCAGACGCCCGAACGGACGGCCATCGTTTCCTGTTCTTCTTTCGTGATCACGGGCGACTATGTCTGCTACGCCGATGCCCAGAACTATGTTTATCTGACGACCATGAACGGGACGGACATCACGGCCCCTTCCAGCGACAGCGCCCTCAACAGCAGCAATCTCCCTGTCAACACACCGGCTTTTGCCGTACACGACGGCACCATCTATTTCTCCCTGAGCAATACCATCTACACGGCAGGCATGTCTTCCGGGGGAGCCACGATGTCGCAGTGGCTGACCGTCAGCCATACCGTCTCTTCGTTTGCCGTCATCGGCAGCGCCTGCTATTACTCCGCCGCGGGACGCTTTTACCGCCGGGCGGAAACGCAGGACGGCTATATCGACCTCGGTCAGGGTACCTCTGTCCGCCTCTGCGACGACGGCAGGCTCTATGTCACGAATGACTCGTCCATCCGCGAATTTTCGGCAAGCGGCGAAGCGTTTACCGGCTACGAGATCGCCCGGTATTCTTCCAGCGCCAACCGCCTGGGCGAAAACGCCGCGGACATCTCCGCCCGCAGCGGCGCGCTCCTCATTGCCGATACGGCCAACGACCGCGTTTTGCAATATAAGGACGGCGCCTATACGGTGCTTTGCTCTGCAGACTCGCCCACGCTCGTCTGCGCGGGCGACGACACGTTTGCCGTCTACGGCAATTCTTCCGTATCCGTCTACACCGATGGCGGGCAGACCGTTCAGACGTATACGGTCCGCGGCGCCGTCGGCCTTGCCTACGCGTACGGAACGTTTTACTGCGTCACGAGCGCCAACGAAACCTGGGCCATCCCCGCAGACGGAGGCAGCCCGAGCGAAGGCACGCTGGCCCTCGGCTCTTCCGCCGCGCAGGATCTCACGGCCGACGTTTACGGCCGGCTGTACGTCTTTTCCGGCGACGGAAACGTGTACCGCTTTACCGCCGACGAATTTCTCAACCCGGGCACCAATCTGGAAAGCGTCGCCATCTTTTCCGATTCCGTTCACTCCGTTCACTGCGCCTACGACGGCACCCTGTACGGTGTGAGCGATCAAAGCCTGTTCGTCTGGCGCGAAAGTTCCGCCGCCGAAACGTCGCTCAACCTGTCCGACCTGGTCACGACGCCAAGCGCCGCGGCCGCCGACCTTTCCTTTGATTTTGAAAGCGGAAAGCTCTACATCCTCTCCGACGGCTTTATCGCGCAGGGAAACTTCGATATCCCTTCCCTCAGCAACATCTCCGCCGACGGGCTGCATGACGCCCTTTCGGGCGACGCCGCCTCTGCGGAAGAACTGCTCGTCGAAGTCCCCGCGCAGTCGGTAATCCTCTCCGTGGCGGCCTCTTCCATCGGCGAGGCGACCGCCGTATTCCCCTACGCCGGCTACGCCCGCACCGATTCCGCCCGCACGGGCATCAGGATCTGCGACGTGGCGGCGGGCACCGTCGTCGCCTTTTACGAGTACCGCCCCGCCCCCGGCAGCGGCGACGCCACGCCCACGCGCGACTATACCCTCTGCCTCGTCCTCGGCGGGGAGAAAGCGGGCGTTTCCCCCGTCGCGACGGAAAATTACTACACCGACGACGCCGACTTTGCCGCGCACAACAGCAGCGAAGTCAGCCTGTACCGCTTCCCGTCCATGAATCTGGGCGACGAAAAGAGCACCGTCGCCCGCCTTTCCCGCGGCACGTCCTTCACCGTGCACGGCTATGTGCGCCTCTCTGCCGAAACCGACGAGGGCGGCTGGGGGCTGGATTCCGATTACGCCTACGTCACCGTCGACGCGACGGGCCAGTCCGGCTATATCCCCGCCGGGTACGTCGTGGCGGCCTCGGATTCGGGTTCGGGAACGAGCGAATTTGTCTTCCGCAACGTCGCCCGCGGCGAGAGCATCACCCTGTATTCCGGCAGCGCGAGCCTCACCCTTTCCGACCGTGAACAGGTCAGGCAATACGGCGCAGCGGACGAAAACGGCAACGTTTACGTCACCTACACCGACGAAAACGGCACCGTCTGGTCGGGCACCGTGCCCGAATCCGCCCTGTACGAGGCGCCCGCCTCGGCGACGGCCGTCCTCGTCGCCGTCATCGCCGTCACGGCCGTCGTTCTCGTCAGCGTCTGCTACCTGCTGCTGCGCCGGCAGCCGACCATCGAATAATCCCTTTCTTTTGCCGTATTTTTAAGAAGAAAGCCTGAAAGCAGGAAACATAGACAAAAAAGCGCCTCCGCGCAGTCCGAAAGACTGCGCGGAGGCGCTTTCGCCCGTCGGTATCGTTCCCGGGGCCCGGCTGCCGCGCCGTTTTGCGGACGGGGTTACAGCCGTTCGTGCGGCTCTTCGCCGAAGGCGGCGTGCGCGCCCGTGTACAGCGAAAATTCGCGGTCGAGGTCGAACTCTTCGGCGCTGTCGAAGGCGGCCAGTTTAGAGACGGACACCTCGTACGCCGTCATGGTCTTGACCTCGTATTCGCTCAGCTTTTTCTGGTATTCGCGGCTCTGGATGCGCCCGGACAGGGCGATCTTATCCCCCACGTGCAGATTTTTGACGAACCGCGCGTTGCGCCCCCAGGCGATGCACGGGATATAATCGGATTTATTGTACGCGCGGTTGACGGCGACCAGCAGGTCCGCGATCTCGCGGTTGAACGGCGTCGTGCGGTACACGGGCGGCTTGCAGATATAGCCGCTGAGCACGATGCTGTTCGGGTTTTTGCCGGGCGGCGCGTCGATCGGCTCGCGCACGAACACCGTCAGCATCAGCCGCGACTTTCCGTTTTCGAGCTTGTTGTACGAGCGGAACTGCCCCAGCGCGCACAGCGTCGCGCCCATCTTCAGATCGCGTTCCGAGATCAGCCGTTCCGACACGGTCACCGGCAGGATATCCGCCTGCCCCGAAAGCCGCATCACCTTGACTTTGAGTTCGTAAAAGCCTTCGCCGTACACCTCGTGCGAAAACACGGCGTCGCTGACGATCTCGCCCATGATGAACACTTTGTTGTTCTTCTCCGTTCCGTTCATAAAAAACATCCTCCTGAAAATCGTTTTTGGTCGGTATCTGTTCACGAACCGGCGTGCTGCCGCCCGTTCGCGTCGATCGTATAGTTTTCCCGCAGGATCAGCTCGCCGACGGGGACGAACGTATAGCCGCCCGTCTGCAACGCGTCGAAGACGGCCGGGAGCGATTCGGCCGTGTGCAGCCCGTTGTTGTGGCAGAGGA
This sequence comes from uncultured Clostridia bacterium, assembly GCA_944328405.1. Classification (GTDB taxonomy): domain Bacteria; phylum Bacillota; class Clostridia; order Christensenellales; family Borkfalkiaceae; genus Borkfalkia. The sequence continues at coordinate 3,832 of CALVHP010000097.1, read as the reverse complement.
TGATGCTGCCCGCCCGCGCGCCGCCCACCACCCGCAGGGCGATCTCGCTCGCGCTCAGGTCCTTCCAGTCCAGGCTATCTACGTCCCACTGGACGGTGTAATACCCCGCCGCCTGCGCCGTTTCGATCAGCAGATCGTCGTAATCGCCGTAGGGCGCGCGGAACAGGTCCACCTCTTTGCCCGTCACCGCCTCGATCGCCGCGGAAGAGCTTTCCAGCTCGGCGCGGATCTGCTCGGCCGTGAATTTCGACATGTACGAATGCGTGGAGCTGTGCGTCCCGATCTCGTGCCCCGCGTCGGCGATCTTTTTCACGTACTCGGGGTATTTTTCCGCCCAGAACTCCACCATGAAAAAGGTGGCGCGCACGTTCGCCTTCGCCAGCTCCTCCAAAATGGCGTCGGTGTGCTCGGTCCCCCAGGCGCAGTCGAAAGAGATGGCGATCTTTTTCTCTTCCGTCTCCACCGAATAAATGGGAAGTTTGCGCACCGTTCCCCCGGTGAACACCGCATACGCCCCCGTAAAATGCGCCGCCAGGGCGAGCGCCGCGATCAGCGCCGCCATTCCGACGCTGAGCAGCATGTTCCGCAGCCGCCATATGCGCACCATCGGCCACTTCCTCCCTATTCTATCGCTTGCAGAAGCGAATATTTTCGCTTTTCGTGTCGAACCGGCTGTTTCCTTGTCGGATTCTTCGCCCGCATTCTTTCACGCCTGGTTTAACATATGCGCCTTTTCGCCGGAATATGAAAAGAAGGCGGGCGCCTCTGCGTCCGCCTTCCTTTTTTCCCGCCGCCGCGATCCCTTTCGCGCCGACGTCCGGCCCCTGCCGTTGTTCCTTTTGCGCCGCCGCCTTCCGCCCGCGCCCGCCGCCTTTTCCCGCGCCGGCCCGGCGCCTGTCTTACCGCCGCCCGGCTCCCCGCCGCCCGCGCCCGCCGGCCCGCGCCACGGCCGCCCGCAGGCGCGGAAAAGCCCCCGCGCTGAGCGCGGGGGCGGAAAAACCGTTGATCGGCGAGATCGCCGCATCAGACGTAATAGAGCAGGTATTCCGAACCGGCGGCCAGGCAGGTCCCGTACGAATCGGTCGTGCCGTGGCTCCCCATGTAGTCCTCGCTGCTGCCCATAAAGTTCCAGAAGTGGTACTCGCCGTTGACGCTCCCGCCGAGGTAGTCGTTGATGCAGACGGAGCCATCGTTGTTCGCATACTCCAGCCCGGCGTATTCGCACACCGCCTTCAAACCGGTGCTGAACGGCACGCCGCCGCTGACGGTGTATGTTCCGTCATCGTTGGCAGTAACGCAGCTTTCGATGTAGTCCGCCCGGTCCATGTAATAGATGAAGGGCGTCTTTTCCAGCAGCACCTCGCTGTCGGTGCGGATCTCCATCGTAAAATCGAGCGCGATGCAGTCGTTTTTGATGTACAGATACTTGTTGGCGATCGACCGGTCCGTCTTCGAAAGGTCGGCGGCTTCCGCCCTGCTTTCGTATACGAAAACCAGTTCGTCCCCCGTCTGCACTTCCGTCTCCAGCGTTCCCTTTTCGCCGTTTTTGTAAACGTTCCAGACGTGCGTTTCGTCGTTCACCAGGTCTCCGGAAGTGGTTTCCGGCGTCGTTTCGTACGAAACGAGGTTGAGCCCGTTCACATTCTTTTCGCCGTCAAACAGCACCTGCACGCAGAAGATATCGACGTCCAGGTCGTTCACGAGGATCTCTCCGGCGCTCTTGCCGTCGCTGCGGAGCTGTACTTCCGCGTCCAGGTAGCTCACCGGTTTCGCCGCGTCGCTCGCGTCGATGATCTCGACCCGGAAATCGGCGCGGGTCACGCCGAGCTCCACCGTCTTTGCCGGCTCTTCGCCGTCCTCTTTGTCCGCAGGGGTTTCCTGCTGTTGCTGCTGGTCGTCGCCCGTGTTTCCGCCCGGCTGCGCAGGCTGCCCGCAGGCGGCGAACGCCAGCGTCAGCGCCAGCAGAAGGAATACCAGAATTGCCTTTTTCATAACATTCTCCTTTTTATCTTACAAATTTTTATTGACAGAAAATCGGATTGGTCAGGGCATATCCGCCGGTCGGCGTCACCACTTCCAGGATCACGTAATCGCCGACGGCCAGTTCCAGGCCGTACGACTGCGTCGCCGTCCGTTCCTGCGACTCGATCGTCTGCACGATCTCGCCGTTGAGCAGAACGCGGATCTGCCCGATCGGCTCGTTGTTCAGAACTTCGATCTCCAGCGTCCGGCTCCCCGCCGCAACGCTCTCTCCGTACGAGGCGCCCCCGATCGAACCCTTCACGACCGGCCCGTTGGAAAGGAAGGAATGCCCGCCCTTGAGCGCCGCCAGAAAGGCTTCGGTCGTCTTTTCCTGCAGAGCGCAGTAGGTGCGCGGGGTCTTGGTGTTCTGCCCCGTGAACCCGTGGTTGTCCGACCCGGCCGTGATCGGGATATAGAACCCCCGGTCCAGATAATCGAGCCACACTTCCTTCGCCTCCGCGTTCGTGCCGCTGAGCGGCAGATCCGCCTTCCCGTTCCAGAGTTCGTATCCGTCGAACCCGAAGTCGGGCAGTTGGTCCAGATAGGCAAACCCCATCACGTCCAGGCGCGCCGGGTGGTTGATCTGCACGAACGTCTGCTCCGATTTGGCGGAATCGACCATCGCCTTCACGTCGTCCGCGCTGCGGAAATCGTAATCGTACGTGCGGTCGGTATTCAGAACGTTGATGTGGCCCTTGTCGTCGCTGGTCACCTCCACGCCTCCCAGGGCGGCCGGCGCCCCGAACAGGGACCCCGCCATCAGAAATTCCCGCACGCCGCCAACGCTGTTGTGGTCGCTCAGCACCGAAAACCCGAATCCCATGGCGGCGTTGTACAGGTACATGTCTACGGGCGTATCCGCCCCGTCGCTGTAGATCGTGTGCTGGTGCAGATCGGAAGAATAATACCCCTCCTCTTCCAGGTCGAACAGCCGTTCCAGCTCGATCGACGGAAATTTCTGCGGCAGGGCGTTTTTCACTTCCACGTCGATCGTCTTCGCCTCGTACTGCGAATCCTTGAAAAATGTGAAGGTATACGACCCTTTTTCCAGCGTAAAGGAAAACCTGCCCGCAAAATCGGTCAGATAAAAGGAAGAATCCCCCTGTCCGTCCGCGACCAAAATCCCGCAGCTGGTAAAATCGCCCTCCGCCGAGACCTGTCCCTCGATCTGCGCATAGACGGCCTTTTCCGCCGCCTCTTCCTCGTCTTTGCCCGGCGTTTCCTCGGGCACGGTCTGCTGCCCCGGCGGATCCTGCGGCGCCCCGCCGCCGTCCTCGCCGCTTTCCGCGGCGCAGCCGGCAAAGGCGACCGCCGCCAGCAGCAACAACGCACACAACAGGCTGAACCACCGCAGCCGATTTCCTTTTTGCATCGTTTCTCTCTCCTTTCGCAATTGCCTTTATTATAGGTCGCAGATGTAAAAAACGCCCGCCGATCTTGTCTCCGCGTTGTACAATTATGTATTATTTTCGCATCAGTTGTAAACTTTTGTAAAAACGGCGTCCCGAAACGAGGGATACGTCCTTCGTTTTTTTTGCACCCGCCCGCCGGACGGTTTTGCCCCGCCCGCCGGACCGTTTTGCTCCGCCCGCCCGATGGTTTTGCCCAGCCCGATGGTTTTTGCGCCCGCCGGACGGCAAAACGAAGGGCGCCGAAAGGCGCCCTTCGCTGTGCTTCGTGTCAGTATTTTGTTTTTCGCGGCCGGCCGCGGTTCAGCTTTTGAGGTACTTCATCGAGCGGAACGCCACGGCCTTGCAGCCCTTTTTGAGCTTGATGTTCTTGCCCTTGGTGGTGCGGTCCTCGATGGAGA
>CALVHP010000096.1 GCA_944328405.1 uncultured Clostridia bacterium | reverse complement strand
ATTGACTATGTTCCATGCGGCAAGAGTATCTCCTCCCAACGTGTACAGAATTAAACTGATTTTTTGAACACTGCCTATTTGATCCAAATGCTCCAATAGTATATCTGGAACATCTGCTCCAATTTGAGTTTCCAGGCCCTGCCTATTACTTGTCACATATGCGATAACACGTGTATTTCGTTCTCTCTCAATCTGCTCATAAATTTTTCTTCTTTGGTTAAACATCTCATCATCTCCTTCTAATACAGTCATATTATATCATACAGAAACAAGTAATTCAAGCTGTTAATTTATTTTTACTACTTTAAATAAAAAATAAATCCGAACCAGTCGGTTGTTACCAAAAGGTTCGGATTATTTTGACTTGGTGGAGATAAACGGACTCGAACCGTCCACCTCTTGAATGCCATTCAAGCGCTCTACCAGATGAGCTATATCCCCGTATTCAATTATCGCTTTTCAAAGAGCCGAAGAAACGCCTGCTCCGCCCCTGCGCGGGACAACCGCCCACGCACGGCCAAAAAACTTGCGCGGAGTATTGCATCCGCGCAGGTTTGCAGCCTTTGCTTTTGCCTTACTCGGCAGAGATCGCGCCGACGGGGCAACCGTCTTCGCAGGCGCCGCAATCGATGCAGACGTCCGGGTCGATCTGATACTGCGTGTCGCCCTGAGAAATCGCATTGACGGGGCAGGTGTCGGCGCAGGCGCCGCAGGAAATGCACTCTTCCGAAATCTTATGAGCCATACTTCTTAACCTCCAACAATCTCTTCACGGTTTTTCCGCTTGCTTATTATAACACAATTTTTCGCAATAGTAAAGATGAAATCTCTGTTTTTTGCGGGAAATTTTGAAAAATTTTATTCTTTTCCCGCCGGATCGCCCCGGCCGGGCCGTTCTTGCCGCGGCGGACGAGGTTTGGCGCCGCCCTGCGGAGCGGTTCCGCCGTTCTGGCCGCCCCCGCCGGACGCGCCGCCCTTGCCGCGGCGGCGGCGCGGGCGCTTGCCGTTCCGCTCTTTGGACGCGGGCTCGGCGCCGTCGGCGGCCGGACGCGGCTTTTCTCCATCCCGGGCCGGACGGTCGCGGCGCTTTTCTTCCCCTTTCGGGCTGCGGCGCTCCTGCGCCTGCCCTTCGGCGGGCTGTTCTTCATCTTCGTCGGGCTCTTCGGTGCGGGCGCCCCGGGGCCGGATCTCGGACAGGTCAAAATCTTTATACACCAGCGAACCGTCTTTTTCGATCTTGACCCGCACGACGTATTTGAGCATGTTGTTGGAGACGACGGTGCCCACCCCTTCCGGCGTGCCGACCGACGAGCCGAGCTTCGGCATCTTTTTGTACGCTTCGCTGTAATACTCGTTTTCGTAGGAGAGGCAGCACATCAGCCGCCCGCACAGGCCGCTGATCTTGCCGGGATTGAGGGAGAGGCCCTGCACTTTGGCCATTTTGATGGACACTTTGCGGAAATCGGGCATGGCGCCGGCGCAGCAGCATTCGCGGCCGCAGGGCGCGATGCCGCCGAGCAGCTTGGCTTCGTCTCGCACGCCGATCTGCCGCAGTTCGATGCGGCAGCGGAAGGTGCCGGCAAGGTCTTTGACCAGTTCGCGGAAATCGACGCGGCTTTCGGACGAAAAATAGAAGATCACCTTGCTGCCGTCGAAGGCGAATTCGCAGTCGACCAGCTTCATGTCCAGCTTGTGCTTTTCGATCTTTTCCTGCGCGGTCTTCATGGCCTGCGGCTTGCGCTCGGCGTTGCGCCGGACCTGCTCGCGGTCGCGGTCGGTGGCGATGCGCAGGATGGGCCGCAGGGGCTGGGAGACCTCGGCGTCTTCGACCTCGCGCGGGACAAAGGCGACGCGCGCGAACTCGACGCTCTTGCTCGTCTCCACGACGACCTGCATCCCCTCTTCGTATGCTTCGTTTTCGTTGGGCGCGAACCAGTACACTTTTCCGCCCTCTTTGAATGTTACGCCTATGACTTTCATCATCCCTCCAAAATTCCGTAAAAGAGCGCCTCGAAACACATGGCGAGGTTTGCGTTCGCCCGCAGCGCACGCTCCGCTTCGCCGATCCTGTCCTGCGCGCCCAGCAATGCCGCGACGGTGTAGCGCGGCGCGGCGCGGCGCAACGTCTGCAGCGCGGCTCCGCCCGCTAAAAAGCCCTCCTGCCGGCCCAGCCGCAGCATGAGCATATCGCGGAAGACCAGCCGCAGCGCGGCGAGAAGGCGCGCCGCCCCGGCGCGGTCCGTCACGGCGCGCGCCGCCGCGGGGATGCCCGCCGGCGAGAGCGTGAGCGCGAGTTCGGCTGCCTGCGCGAACTGCCCTTCGCCCGCTTCGGCCAGCTCTTCGGCGCGGCCGAGAACGCCGCCCGAAAGCGCCGCCAGCTCGCGGCAGTCCTGCCGCTGCGGGTATTTTTGCCGCAGATATTCTTCGGCATCCGCCTCCGAAAAGGCGGGAAGTTCCAGTTTTTTGACGCGCGAACGCACCGTGGGGAGCACCGAAAATTCGTTGGTGGAACCCAGCAGAAAATGCACGTTCGCAGGCGGCTCTTCGAGCACTTTGAGCAGTTTGTTCTGCGCGGGCGCGAGCATCTCCTGCACGGCGTCGAGCACGAATACCTTGCGGCGGCCCTCCATCGGCTTGACGATGCAGTCGCCGAGCAGATCGCGCACTTCGGCCACCCCGCACTTTTCGCCCGGGGCGGGGAACACGCGGCAGTCGGCATACATCTCTTCGTCGATCAGCCGTTCGGCGCGGGCGCGCGCCGCCGGCTCAAGCCCGTCGCAGGCGACGGGTTTGGCCAGCTCTTTCAAAAAGGCGCGCAGATTCTTCGCGTCGGGGCACAAAAGCAGGTAGGCGTGCGACAGCCTGCCCTGCGCCGCGTCGTCGGCGACGATGGTATACGGCCTGCTTTTGCGGAACACTTGCATGGACCCACTCCCCGCGCTCAGCCGAGCAGCCCGCGCGCTTCGAGCAGCGCGGCGATGCGCGCGCTCGTTTCATACTTGGTCCCCGAACAGTCGACGGCGACCAGCTGCGGCGCGTACGCGCCGAGCAGGGCATGATAGCCCTCGTAAACGCGGCGGTGAAAGGCTTCGCCCGCCGTCTCGATGCGGTCGTTTTCGTCCCGACCGTGCTTGCGTTCGAAGGCGCGGGCGGGCGGGATATCCAGAAACAGCGTGCAGTCGGGCATGCATGCCGCGATCGCGTACGCGTTGATCTGCCGCAGGAATTCGAGGCTCAGCCCCCGGCCGTAGCCCTGGTAGGCGAACGAAGAAAAGATGTAGCGGTCGCACAGCACCGTTTCGCCGCGGCCGAGCGCGGGCAAAACGACGTCCGCCAGATGCTGGGCGCGCGCGGCGGCATATAGGAGCGCCTCGCACTCGTCGGTCATCGCCGCGTTTTTTCCGTCGAGAATGATTTTGCGGATGGCCTCGGAGATGGGGCCGCCGCCCGGCTCGCGGGTGACGACGTGCGCAATGCCTCTCTTTTGCATGGTTTCGGACAAAAGCCGCATCTGGGTGGATTTTCCGGCCCCTTCGCAGCCCTCGAACGCGATGAATTTTCCTTTCATTTCCGACCGCCTATGTGGATCACGGAGATCTTCCCGTCCGCGACGCCGAACGTATGGCGCGCGCCCGCCAGCTCTTTGGCGGCCTCTTCGGTGATCTGTTCGCCCGCCACGACGACGGGGTAACAGGGCGGCGTAATGCCCGCGTTGCGCGCGGCGACGCGCCCGACCGCCTCTTCGAGCGGGACCGTTTCCGCGGGGAGCGAAAACGCGGTCAGGTATCCGAATTTTTTGACGCCGCTGGCATAGCCGTGCGTACGGGTGAAACTGCCCTTCAATGCGCGCATGCGCAGCACCGCGCGCACGCCGCGTTCCAGCCGCGCCAACTGCCGGGGCGGCGTGAGGGGCGAAAAATAGAACAGGACATAGCGCCCGTCGTTGAGTTCGGCAAAGATCCCGCGGCGCTCCAGTTCTTCCTGCGCGGCCTGGGCGGAGACGCCCGCCTGCGCGAAATCGACCGCCAGAACGAGGGTCCGGCTGCCGCCGTAAAAGGCGATGCCGCGCTTTTTGAAGCGCGCTTTGAGCAGCGCCAGTTCGCGCTTGACCACGTCGATCAGGTCCGCGCCCTGCTCTTCGAGCAGCTTGACGCCGTATTCGACGGAGGCCATGATGGGATAGGACGGGCTGGTGGTGCGGAAGATATCGAGCGCCTCTTCGGCCGCGGGAACGAGCGACTCGTCCCCCACGTTGAGCAGGGCGCCCTGCGTGAGCGTAGGCATGGTCTTGTGCGAACTGTCCACCCACGCGTCGGCGAAGCGGCCGGCGTACAGGCCCGATTCGTCGGGGTCGAAGCACAGATACGCGCCGTGCGAACCGTCGACAAAAAAGAGCTTTTCGTAGCGGCGGCAGACCTTGGAGATGGCCTCGTAATTGGCGACGTTGCCGAAATAATCGGGCGAAGTGAGCAGCACCGCGCCGATCTGCGCGTCCTTGCGCAGCGCCGTTTCGATATCGGCAGAGGTCGGCGGCAGGAGCACGCCGTCGCGCTCGGTGTTCTGCACGATGACCGGCTCGACGCCGAGCAGCGCGCAGGCGTTGTACACGCTCTTGTGCGAATTGCGCGAGACGAGCACCTTGCCGCCCCGCTTCCGGACGATGTACAGCAGCGCGAACACGCCGGCCGTGGCGCCGTCGGTGAGGATGTAGCTGCGGCGGGCGCCGAGCAGGCGCGCGATGTCCGCCTGGGCCTCGGCGATGGCGCCGTCCGGGTTTTCCAGGCAGTCGGTCGCGGAGAGCTCGGTCACATCGAGCGCGGCGTCGCGGAACAGGCGGAACCACCGCCGGCTCGCCTTATGGCCCGGCATGTGGAAACGCGCGGAGCGGCGCTTTTTGTACGCCAGAAGCGCGCCGTAGATGTGCAGCTTCATCGTCTTCCTCCTTCGCTCAGCTGTAATTGGTGGCAAGGTAATGCAGCAGCGTGAACTGTTCGAAGCGCAGGTCGGGATCCTGGTAGCTCCCCGTGTTGAGGATGCACATGGAAAGGCCGCTGCGGGCATCGTCGCCGCTGCTGCGGAACACTTCGGTGATGTTCGCGATGCCGCTCAGGTCGAAGGCGAATTTCCAGTCGAACGTCGTCTCCGCCGTGCCGTTGTAATACGTGAACGAGAGCGTTTTGATCTGGATGACGCCGTCTTCCTTCATCACCTCGTCCTTGACGTACACGTAGGCCGTACGCAGGTTTTCCAGCCGGGCTTTTTCCTCTTCGAAGGCGGCGTCACGCGCCTCGTCGGAGCGGTAACGCTTGTCCCCGTCCATGCGCTCGTCGAAATTGGCGCGGGCGACCGCCTCGTCGAGGGTGCCGTAGCGCCAGTCGGACTCGCCCGATTCGCTGAAGAAGAACCGGCTCAGGTACTGTTCGCACAGGGTGAAATAGTTGTCGCAGGAAACGCCGTCTTCCCCTTCGCTGTATCCGCCGCCCTCGGGATCGAGCCAGAGGCAGTTGCCGCGGTAGCTGTAGAGAAATTCTTTCAGGCCCTCGAGCGACGTATAGCGCCCGTTTTCGTCCTGCGTGCCGCCGCCGTCGATGGCGACGAGCATATCCCCCTCCCCGGCGGCAAAGCGCGCCGGAAAGATCGTGCTCGCCATCGAAGAACTGGGGATCTGGTAGTTGACGAGGCTGAGGATGTCGTACGAGAGCGCGCCGCGGCTCTTGAGCCGGTCGAGGTCGTCGATGGCGCCCTCGTCGTAGCTAACGCCGGTGTAGTAGTAGATGTCGAACACCTGCCCGCTCGAAGCGCGCGTGGCGGCCGTGGTGAAGACCAGCAGCCAGAGCACGACGGCGATCGCGCAGATGCCGACGATCTTGAGCCAGTCGTAGGACAGGAGGTGTCCCAGCCTCTTTTTCGTGATTTTTGCGTCCATGTTTTGCGGATGTTCCGGAAGGCTGTCAGCGGATCTCGCGGATCTCGAGGTCGTAATCGAATCCGTTGGGGGCGTGAACGGTCACCCGATCGCCGCAGTGCGCGCCGGCCAGCGCCGCGCCCACGGGCGAATCGATGCTGATGATGTTTTTGGAAGGGTCGGCCTCGGTGCTGCCCATCACGGTGTACGTCACTTCCGATTCGAGGTCAAAGTCGTACACGGTGACGACGTTGCCGAAGTGCACCTTGCTGTTGTCGGTGCTCTCTTCCATGATCCGCGCGTTTTTGATCTTGTTTTCCAGCTCGCGGATCTCGCTTTCGTTGAGCGCCTCTTCGTTTTTCGCCGCGTCGTATTCGGCGTTTTCGGACAGGTCGCCGAACCCGCGCGCCACTTTGATGCGCTCGGTGATCTCGCGCTTTTTCTCGGTCTGCAGGTATTTGAGGCGTTCCACCGCCTCGTCGTACCCCTTTTGCGTCATGATGAATTCTTCCGCCATGATTGCACACTCCTCATTTTTTGATGCTTCGATAAAAAAATATGCGGTTACGCCGCACGGGTCGGCCCGTCCGGTGACCGTTTTGAAAAGAGTGATTCCGCGGGGTCCGCGGAATCACCTTTCTGTCCGTAAAGCGACTTCATTATACAGTATCAACCGAAAATTGTCAAGTTATAATGCGCGTATGCGCGCGCAGGGAAATTTTTCGCCGTTTATACACAGCCGCCCCGCACGTACGCGGCGATGCGCGCGGTGGCCTCGTCGAGGTTGGCCATGCTCGTGGCGTACGAACAGCGCACGTGGTATTTGCCCGCCTCGCCGAAGGCGTCTCCGGGCACGACGGCCACCTTTTCGGCGCGCAGCAGCCCGTTGGCGAACGCTTCGCCCGTGCGGCCGGTCCCCTTCACGGAAGGGTACACGTAAAACGCGCCGCGCGGCTCGAAGCAGGGCAGCCCGCAGCCGTTGAAAAAGTCGACCATGAAGCGCCGCCGCTTGTCGTACTCGTCGCGCATGCTCTCCACGACGGCAAAGCCGTCGGTAAAGCCGTCTTTCAGCCCCTCCAGCGCGGCGTACTGCGACGCGGTGGGCGCGCACATGATGACGTACTGATGAATTTTGAACAGCGCGTCGTCGATCTCGGGCGGGGCGCAGACGAAGCCGACGCGCCAGCCGGTCATGGCGAACGCCTTGGAAAAGCCGTTGATGAGCACGGTGCGCTCTTTCATGCCCGGCAGCGAGGCGACGGAAACGTGCCGGCCGCCGTAGGTGAGTTCGGCGTAGATCTCGTCGGAAATGACGAGCAGGTCGTGCTTTTCGATGACGGGCACGATGGCCTCGAGCTGTTCGCGGGTCATGATCCCGCCCGTCGGGTTGTTGGGATAGGGCAGGATGAGCGCCTTGGTTTTGGGCGTGATCGCCTTTTCGAGCTTTTCGGGCGTGAGGATGAACCCGTCTTCCTGCACGCAGCGCACGGGCACGGGGGTCGCGCCCGAAAGCTGTACGGCGGGCACGTACGACACGTAACCCGGGTCGGGCACGAGGATCTCGTCTCCGGGTTCGCACACGGCGCGCATCACCAGGTCGATGCCCTCGCTCGCGCCGACGGTGACGATGATGTGTTCGGGCGGATAATTCACCGCAAAGCGCTCTTCGAGGTAGCGCGAGATCGCCTCGCGCAGCTTGGGCAGGCCGCGGTTGCCCGTGTATTGGGTGTACCCGCGCTGCACCGAACGGATGGCGGCGTTGCGGATGTGCCAGGGCGTGATGAAGTCCGGCTCGCCCACGCCGAGCGAGATGGCGTCCTTCATCTCCGACACGATATCGAAAAATTTGCGGATGCCGCTGGGTTTGAGCGTCTCCGCGCGATGGTTGACGAACTTTCTCATGCCTGCACCGACAATCTCAGCCGATTTTCGTCCTCTTTATCGGCGATGGTCCCTTCGATCTTGTATTTTTTGAGGATGAAGTGCGTGGCGGTGGAGAGCACGTCGTCGAGGGTGGAGAGCCGCTCGGAGACGAAGCGCGCCACGTCGCGCAGCGTGCGGCCTTCGATAAACACCGCCAGATCGTACCCGCCGCTCATCAGGTAGCAGCTGGTGACCTCTTCGAAGCGGTAGATCTCTTCGGCGATGGCGTCGAACCCGCTCGACTTCTGCGGGGAGACGCGCACCTCGATGAGCGCCTGCACCGTCTCTTCGGCGAGCTGTTCGCCGTTGACGATGGCCGTGTATTTGACGATGACGCCGCTCTCTTCCATCTCGCGCACGGCGGCGGCGACTTCCGCCTCCGTCTTCCCGAGCATCACGGCGATCTTGGCGGGCGTGCAGCGCCCGTCTTCCTGCAAAATTTTCAAAATGTCCGTGCGGAATTTTTCCATAAGCCTGTTTCCCCTTCCGCCCGCCCCTGCGGCGGCGGTCTGTAACTATTATTGTATGTTTTTTGCGTCGGTCTGTCAATTCTATTTTACTTTTCGGGCAAAAAAAACTATAATCTAAGCGACACCGACGAGGAGGGCGCCCCATGTTCCGCATCTGGGCCAAGATCATAAAAGAGGGAAAGATCGTGCGGCAGTTTGTCTACGAAAACACCGAAGAAAAGCTGACGTACTCGCATTTTCTGAACTACCTGTTCGACATCTGCCGCGAACTGGACTGCCCCACGCCCGTGCTGTTGAAGACGCACATTTTCAACTTTGCCAAGTTCAACCACGTGCGCTTTCTGCCCCGCGATTTTGTGGAAAGCGTCGATTTCGACAGCCTCTGGCTGGAAAACATCGTCGTGTGAGGGGGCGCGCGCTCCCTTTTTTTGCGCCGCGCCCTCTTTTGCCGCTTTGCGCGCCCGTT